>DASTAC010000084.1:0-54762 GCA_035713045.1 Steroidobacteraceae bacterium | reverse complement strand
GCCTGCGTGTGGGGGATCAGATTGACGCCGAATGTGGCGCCCTGGACCTCGTTCACGGTGAGACTCACGCCGTCGAGGGTGACGGAGCCCTTGCGGGCGATGTACCGGGCCAGGGCGGGTGGAGCCGCGACCTCGATTCGGGTGGAGCGCGCATCGCCGCCGATCGCGGCAACCTCGCCGACACCGTCCACGTGACCGGAAACCAGATGGCCGCCGAGGGGATCGCCCGCCTTGAGAGAGGGCTCCAGATTGACCGGCGAGCCGGGCTTCAGGTCACCCAGCGTCGTCAGCGAGAGAGTCTCGCGGGACACATCCGCGGCGAAAGTGCGATCGCCTAGCTCGACTGCAGTCAGGCAACAGCCCTGCACGCAGATGCTGTCGCCGACATTCATTCCAGACGCGTCGAGTCGCCCGAATGCGATCCGCAGTCGCTCATCTCCATCCCGAGCCTCACGACTCACGACCCTGCCGACGTCTTGAACGATGCCTGTGAACATTCGCTGCCGTCCTATCCCGGTTACTGAGCCTGCTGAACGGTCTGTCGCGGCCGTACGCGCAGCCGTATGTCTTCACCGATCTGACGCGTGTCGATCACGACGAAGCCGGGCGCCTCGTGGAGATTGCGCGGCTCGCTCATCTCCATCAGCGGCCGCGCCTGGGGCCCGAGCAGTTTCGGCGCCACGTAGAGGATCAGCTCATCGACGAGCCCCTGGCGCAGCAGCGCCCCGGCGAGACGGGGGCCCGCCTCGACCCACAGATCATTGATCTCGCGCCGGCCGAGCCGGTCCAGCACGTCGGGCAGGCTCAGTCGGGCCGCACCCGGACCCGTCGCCGCGCGAGGCTCCGCGGGTACGTCCTCGATCGTAGCGCCGCGCTCGAGGAGCCCGGCACGCCGGGCGACGTGCGCGGCGTCATTCCCGCCGTCGTCTGTTGCTGCCGCCGCCATGATCAGGACGCCACCCGGTGTCCCCAGCATCCGCGCACCCGGCGGAGTCTGCAGACGAGCGTCGAGAATGACACGCAGCGGCTGATGCCGCGGTCCTCCGGCAGGAGGGTCCGGCAGCCGCACGTCGAGCCGCGGGTCGTCCGCGAGCACCGTGCCGATACCAGTCAGGATCGCAGAGCTCTGCGCGCGCCAGTGCTGCACGTCCTCGCGGGCAGGCGAGCCGGTGATCCAATGGCTCTCTCCGCTCGCGAGTGCGGTGCGGCCGTCAAGACTCATCGCCAGCTTCACCCGCACCCACGGCCGGCCGTGGCGCATGCGCTTGAGGAATCCGGAGTTGATCTCGGCGGCTTGCGCGGCCATCAGGCCCGAGTGGACCTCCACTCCGGCCTGGCGCAATGCTTGCGCCCCCCGGCCGCTCACGCGCGGGTTGGGATCCTCCAGAGCAAAAACGACGCGCGCTACACGCGCAGCAATGAGCGCGTCGGTACACGGAGGCGTGCGGCCATGATGGCTGCACGGCTCCAAGGTGACGTAGGCCGTTGCGCCGGCCGCCTTCCGGCCGGCTGCACTCAAAGCGTTGATCTCCGCGTGCGGCTCGCCCGCGCGCTCGTGCCATCCTTCGCCCACCACTTCCTCGCTCTGTGCGATGACGCAGCCGACCCGCGGGTTTGGATGAGTCGTCTCGAGACCGCGTGCGGCGAGCTCGAGCGCGCGCGCCATCGCTCTGCGGTCAAAGTCGGTGAACATCGGCCAGCCGCCTCACTTGCGCCCTTCCTCCACGCCGGGCTTCTCAATTGACGGCGCCTCGGGCGGCAGCAGTGAGAGCTGGTCGCGTTCCTGCTCGGGCTGCCGCTTCGCAGGACGCTTCGGCTCGCGCGGCCCAGGCTTGCCGGTGCTCGAGTCGCGCAGCCTGCGGATCTCCTCGTGGAAGGCTTCGACATCCTCGAAGTGGCGGTAGACGGAGGCGAAGCGGACGTACGCCACCTCGTCGAGCTGCCGCAGCTCCTCCATGACGAGCTCACCGACGGCCCGCGACGGCACTTCCCGGTCACCGAGGACACGCACCTTGTGCGCAATGCGGCTCACCGCCTCATCCACCTGCGCGCGCGGCACTGGACGCTTCTCGAGCGCCTTCTCCATGCCGGAGCGAAGCTTACCTTCGTCGAACGGCTCGCGTGTGCGATCGCCCTTGACGACCATGGGCATCACGAGCTCGGCGGTCTCGAACGTCGTGAACCGCTCGCCGCACGAGAGACACTCGCGACGGCGGCGGATCTGCCGCCCTTCGCCGGCCAGCCGGGAATCGGTTACCTTGGTCTCGATGTGGCCGCAGAATGGGCAGTACACGGATCAGCCATAGACGGGGAAGCGCTGGCAGAGCTCGAGCACCTGCGCGCGCACCCGCTCCACGACGCCATCCGCCCCCGCCGCATCCAGCACCTCGGCAATGAGGTCGGCCACCTGCTCGACTTCGCGCTCCCTGAAGCCCCGCGTGGTCGCAGCCGGCGTGCCGATCCGCAGGCCGCTGGAGATCGCGGGCGGCCGCGGATCGTTCGGCACGGCGTTCTTGTTGACCGTGATGTTGGCCTTGCCGAGCGCCGCGTCGGCCTCCTTGCCCGTGATCGTGCGGCCGATGAGGCTTACGAGGAACAGGTGGTTGTCGGTCCCGCCCGAGACGATCTCGTACCCTCTGCCCGCGAGCCTCGCGGCCATGGCGCGCGCATTCGCCAGCACCTGCCGCTGGTAGGCGGCGAAATCCGGCTGCAGCGCCTCGAGCAGGGCCACCGCCTTCGCCGCGATGACGTGCATGAGGGGGCCGCCCTGGGTCCCGGGGAAGATGAGCGAGTTGAGCTTCTTCGCGATCTCCTCGTTCCCGCGCGCGAGGATGAGTCCGCCGCGCGGTCCCCGCAGCGTCTTGTGCGTCGTTGTCGTGACAACGTCCGCATGCGGCACCGGATTGGGGTAGATCCCGGCGGCGACGAGCCCGGCGACGTGCGCCATGTCCACGACGAGGTAGGCGCCCACGCTCTTCGCGATCTCGGCGAATCGCGCCCAATCGACCACGCGGGAGTAGGCGGAGAAGCCCGCGATGATCATCTTCGGGCGGTGCTCCTCGGCGAGGCGTTGCACCTGCTCGTAATCGATCTCCCCGGTGTCGGGGCGAATGCCGTACTGCGCGGCGCGAAAGAACTTGCCCGAGAAGTTGACGCGCGCGCCGTGCGTGAGGTGCCCGCCATGATCGAGGCTCATCCCGAGGATGGGGTCGCCCGGCTGCACCAGCGCGAGATAGGCGGCGGCATTCGCCTGCGATCCGGAGTGCGGCTGCACGTTGGCATAGGCCGCTCCGAAGAGCTTCTTCGCGCGATCGATGGCGAGCTGCTCGGCGATGTCGACGTACTCGCAGCCGCCGTAATAGCGCTTTCCCGGATAGCCCTCGGCATACTTGTTGGTGAGCACGGAGCCTTGCGCCTCCAGCACCCGCGGGCTCACGTAGTTCTCCGACGCGATGAGCTCGACGTGATCCTCCTGGCGGCGTCGCTCGCCCTCGAGCGCGCGGCTGAGCTCGGGGTCGAAGCTGCGGATATCCAGGCTCTTGGAGAACATGCGGCGGTCCTGTCGATGGGCGGGGAAGGGCAGGCCCCAAATTGTACCGGAACGCCCCCGGGGCCGCCGATGGCGCTAGGCGAGCAGACGCTCCACGACCGCATTCCAGGCGCTGGCGAGATTGGCGCGGTCGTAGCCGCCGCCACCGAGCGCGAGCAGGCGCCCGTGACCGAGCCTCTGCGCGAGGGCCGCGAGCTCGCTCGCGGCGCGGGCGTGCGCTCGCGGGGTGAGGCGCAGGTGCGTGAGAGGATCGCCCTCGATGCTGTCGGCGCCGCACTGAAGGATGATGAAATCCGGCTCGAAGCGCTCCAGATGCTCGACCACTTTCGGCCATACCTCGCCGAACACGGAGTCGTCCGCCCCGGGCGGCAACGGCAGATTGAGCTTGGTGCCCTCGGCGGCGCCGCGTCCGGTCTCCTCGGCGGCACCGGTGCCCGGATAGAGATAGCGGCCATCCTCGTGCAGGTCGGCGAAGATCACCGCCGCATCGCTTTCGAAGGCATAGAAGACACCGTCGCCGTGGTGCGCGTCGATGTCCACATAGGCGACCCGCCGCAGCCCGAACCGGTTGCGCAGCAGCTCGATGGCGACTCCGCAATCGTTGAACACGCAGAACCCCGCGGCGTGGCCGCGGGCGGCGTGGTGCAGTCCTGCGATCGGCACGAAGGCGCGGCGGAACTCGCCCGCCATGATGCCCTCGGTCGCCGTCAGGGTGGCGCCGACCACGAGGGACGCGGCCTCGTAAACCCCGCGGAAGGCCGGCGTATCGCCCCCATCGAGGTACCCCTGCCCGCTCGCGGAGCGCTCGCGGACGAATTCGAGATAGCTGCCGGTGTGGAAAGCCAGCAGCTCCTCGTCGGTGGCGCCCCGCGGCTCGAGCACGCGGACCTTGCGGTCGAGCGCCCGGGCCCCGAACTCGCGCAGGAAGGCCCCGTGACGGTCCGGCCCGAAGGGATGGCCGTCACCGAAGCCGTAGCGCGCGAGGCGCTCGCCGGCGATCACCACGACGTTATCAGGCATGGACATCTCTTTTGCGACGGTGAGGCCCACTCGATGATAATACTCGGCCGCGGCCTCAATCTAAGCTCGACAGGAAATGGCTCAGTACATCTTTACCATGCAGGGGGTTGGCAAAGTCGTCCCCCCCAAGCGCGTGATTCTGCGCGACATCAGCCTCTCCTTCTTCCCCGGCGCCAAGATCGGTGTGCTGGGGCTGAACGGAGCGGGCAAGTCGACGCTGCTCAGGATCATGGCCGGCATCGACAAGGAGATCGATGGCGAGGCCCGCCCGCAAAGCGGCATCCGCATCGGCTATTTGCCCCAGGAGCCGCAACTCGACCCCGCAAGCGACGTACGCAGCACCGTCCAGGAGGGCGTCGCCGACACCTTGAAGCTCGTCGAGGAGTTCAACCGCGTCAGCGACCGGTTCGCCGAGCCCCTGGAAGATGCGGAAATGAACGCCCTGCTCGAGAAGCAGGCCAAGCTGCAGGATGCGATCGATGCCGCTGGCGGCTGGGAGCTCGAGCGTAAGCTCGAGATTGCCGCAGACGCGCTGCGGCTGCCACCCTGGGAAGCGAAGATCGGCCCCCTGTCGGGCGGCGAGAAGCGCCGGGTGGCGCTCTGCCGGCTGCTGCTCTCCGCCCCGGACATGCTGCTGCTCGATGAGCCGACGAACCACCTCGACGCGGAGTCGATCTCCTGGCTCGAGCGGTATCTCGAGGAATATCCGAGCACCGTCGTCGCCGTCACGCACGATCGCTACTTCCTCGACAACGTGGCGGAGTGGATCCTGGAGCTCGATCGCGGCCACGGCATTCCCTGGCACGGCAACTACTCCTCCTGGCTGGAGCAGAAGGAGCAACGGCTGAAGCTCGAGGAGCGCGAGCGCGAGGCGCTGCGCAAGGCGCTCGAGCACGAGCTCGAATGGGTGCGTCAGAACCCCAAGGCCCGCCAGGCGAAGAGCAAGGCGCGCCTGCAGCGCTACGAGGAGCTGGCCTCGCGCGAGTTCCAGGAGCGCAACGAGACCAACGAGATCTACATCCCGCCCGGGGAGCGCTTGGGCGAGCTGGTGATCGAGGCCAAGGGGCTGCGCAAGGCATACGGCGAGCGGCTCCTCATCGACAACCTCTCGTTCAACCTGCCGCGCGGCGGCATCGTCGGGATCATCGGACCGAACGGCGCCGGCAAGACGACGCTATTTCGCATGCTGACCGGCGGTGAGAAGCCGGACGCGGGCGAGATTCGAATCGGTCCCACGGTGAAGCTGGCCTACGTGGACCAATCCCGGCACGCTCTCGATGACAAGAAGACGGTCTGGGAGGAGATTTCCGGCGGCCTGGACATCCTCAAGGTCGGAAACTACGAGACGCCCTCGCGCAGCTACGTCGGCCGGTTCAATTTCAAGGGCTCGCAGCAGCAGCAGACGATCGGCGAGCTCTCCGGCGGCGAGCGCAACCGCGTCCATCTCGCCAAGGTGCTGAAGTCAGGCGGCAACGTGCTGCTGCTCGACGAGCCGACCAACGACCTCGACATCGAGACGTTGCGCGCGCTCGAGGATGCGCTCCTCGGCTTCCCCGGCTGCGCCGTCGTGATCTCCCACGACCGCTGGTTCCTCGACCGCATCGCGACCCACATGCTCGCGTTCGAGGGCGACTCGCAGGTCGTCTGGTTCGAAGGCAACTACCAGGAGTACGTGGAGGACTTCAAGCGCCGCAAGGGCGAAGAAGCCGCGCAACCGCATCGCATCCGTTACAAGCCTCTCACCCGCTGAAGGCGTCTGAACGGCTCCTGCCCGTGCGGAAGTCCTCGAGAGCCGCTGACGCGAAGGAGAGCCCGCCGGGCAATGCGCGCGAGGCGCAGGGCCGCGGGCTCCTGCGCTGGATCGGTCCGCTCGCCGCGCTCCTCGTATTCGGCGGGGTGGCCTACGTCCTTCATGGCGAGGTCGCGCGCCTGCACTTCAACCGGGTGTTCACCGATCTGCAGGCGATCCCGCGCCGGCGTGTGCTCATCGCGCTCGGCCTCACCGGGATCAGCTACTGGGTGCTGAGCGGCTATGACGTGCTGGCGCTCCTGTATCTGCGCAAGCGCCTGCGCTACGCGCGGATACTCTTCACGTCGTTCATCGCGAGCGCCTTCGGGCATACGCTGGGATTCGCGGCCTTTACCGGCGGGGCGATCCGCTTCCGTCTCTATGCCAGCGCCGGCATCAGCGCGGTGGAGGTCGCGACGATCGCGGCGTTCGCGAGCTTCTCCATCGGCATCGGCCTCGCCACGCTCGCCGGCATTTCCCTCTTCCTCTCGCCGGAGCAAAGCGCGGCGGTCCTGCACCTCTCGCACGATCTGACGTTTCTCCTCGGAGCGCTGTTGCTCGCGGCGGTGGTCGCCTATGCGCTCTGGGCGGCGCTTTCCCACGGGGTGCTCGAGATCCGCGGCTGGGCGCTGCGCGCGCCGGGCCCGAAGATCGGCCTGCCGCAGGTGGCGCTCAGCGTGCTCGATCTGAGCCTCGCGGGCTCGGTGCTCTGGTGGCTGCTGCCGCCCGGCTCGCACATCCGCTTCATCCCCTTCATCGGAGCCTACGCCATCGCGGTGATCGCCGGCATCGTGAGCCACGTGCCTGGAGGCATCGGCGTCTTCGAGACCGTGATGCTGCTCATCCTGCGCGGCGTGCCGCCGGAGGCGCTGCTGGGATCACTGCTCGCGTATCGCGCGGTCTACTACCTGGTGCCGCTTCTCTTCGGCGCGACCCTCTTCGGCTACAAGGAGCTGAGCGCCACGCGCGCGCATTTCGCGCGGGCGCGAGAGCGCGCCGCGATGTACGTCGCGCCCGTCGCGCCGCAGATCGCCGGAGCGCTCACCTTTTTCGCCGGCACGGTACTGCTCGTGTCGGGGGCGGCGCCCGGGATCGGCTCGCGGCTGGCGCTCCTCTATCGCGTCCTGCCGCTTGCCGTGCTGGAGGCCGCGAGCATCGCCGCGAGCATCGTCGGGCTCGGACTCCTGGTGCTCTCGCGCGCCCTCTTCCGCCGCGTGAAGGCGGCATACACCCTGGCCTGCTCATTGCTCGTCTGCGGTGCAATCGCATCTGTCCTGAAGGGAGTGCGTTACGAGGAAGCGGTCGTGCTCGCACTCGTCCTCGCCGTGTTGGCTCTCGGTCGCCGGGCCTTCTACCGCCCGACGGCGATTCTCGACGAGCGCTTCACGCCCGCCTGGGTCGCGAGCATCGCCGGCGTCATCATTCTCTCCATCTGGATCGGCCTGCTCGTCTTCCGAAAAGTGCCGTATTCCCCGGGGCTGTGGTCCACCTTCGGCCTGCACGCGGGCGCGCCGCGGATGCTGCGCGCCTCGCTCGCGGTGATCGTGCTCGCGACCGCGTACCTGGCGCTCAACCTGCTGCGGCCCGCACGGCCCGAGCCGGCCGTGGCGAGCGCCGAGGATCTCGGCCGGGCGCGCGCCATCATCAACCGCTCCGATCGCAGCCTGGCGAATGCCGCGCTGGCCGGCGACAAGCGGCTGCTCTTCAACGATGCGGCGGATGCCTTTCTGATGTATCAGGTCGCCCGGCGCAGCTGGGTGGCGCTCGGTGACCCGATCGGCGCGCGCACCGGGGCCGAGGAGCTGGCCTGGCGGTTTCGCGAGCTTGCGGACCGTCACGGCGGCCAGACCGTTTTCTATCAGACGGGCAGCGAGCGGCTGTCGCTTTATGTGGAGCTCGGCCTCGCGCCGCTGAAGGTCGGGGAGGATGCGCGGGTGCGCCTGGCGGATTTTTCCCCCGATGATCCAGCGCGCGCGCAGGTGAGACAGTCGCACCTGCTCGCCCAGGCCGAGGGGCTCACCTTCGAAGTCGTGCCCGCCGAGCGGATGGACGCGCTGATGCCCGAACTGCAGCGGATCTCCAACGCCTGGCTGGCCAGCAAGGCGACCGGCGAGAAGCGCTTCACCGTGGGCTGCTTCTCGCCGCAGTACCTGCGGAATTTCCCGCTCGCGCTCGTGCGCGCGAGCGGCGCACCGGCCGCCTTCGCGGTCCTCTGGACGACCGACACCCGAGCGGAGCTCGCGGTCGATCTCATGCGATTCGGCCCCGAGGCGCCCCCGGGAACCATGGACTTCCTCCTGTTCGAGCTGCTCGGCTGGGGCCGCGATCAGGGCTATGCCTGGCTCAATCTCGGCATGGCGCCGCTCTCCGGCCTCGAGCGCCATCCGCTGGCGCCCGCCTGGAACCGTGTCGGCAACTTCGTGTTCCGCCACGGCGAGCATTTCTATGACTTCGAGGATCTGCGGCGATACAAGGCGAAGTTCGATCCGCGGTGGGAGCCAAGGTACCTCGTCACCCGCGGCGACACGGCGCTGCCGCGCGTGCTGATGGACGTTTCCGTGCTGATCGCGGGCGGCGGCAAGAGCTCGTCATCATCCGATATGACATAACGCGACGCGTCAGGCAGATCCAGGCCGTGCCAGCGGCCATCCATGGCAGAACCCACGGTCCGCGCGGTCGCGCGCCGCTTCAGCGCGGCGAGCCTGTCGCCAATGAGCTACAATCGGGGCCGGTACGCACAAGAAGACAAAGCGTTTCCGGGCCGCCGACCTCGCGACGGGCGCCTTGGGGAACCGCACGAGCACCATGTCCGTCCACATCGACTCATCGAGCCGTCTGATCAACAGCCAGGAGAAGAGCCTGGCGCTGACATGCCCGCATTGTCAGGTGATCGCGCACATCAGCGTCAGCGCCGTACCCCGGTTCGAGGATCTGCAGACCTATCGCCCTTCCCACGTCGGCATCGTGTACCGGTGCGACGCCTGCAACTCCCCCATCTTCCTGCGCTTCGCCGTCCGCATGTACGCCGCCAGCCGCATCGAGCTCTCCCCGCAATTCGCCGAGGTGGAGCGCGCCCGCGAGAAATTCTCCTTCACGTACCTGCCCGAGGAGGTGGAGCTGCTCTTCAGGGAGGCGCTGACCTGCTACTCGAGCGGCGCCTTCAACGCCTTCGCCTCGATGTGCCGCCGGACCGCGCAGGCGGTCTTCGCCGATCTCGGCGAGGCCGGCAAGCTCCGGCTCTTCGACGAGCTCAACGAGGTGCGCGAGCTCGCGGCGCTCTCCGCCGAGACCTTTGCGCGGCTGAAGAGCATTCTCTTCGGCACGGCCACCGATCCGCGCCCCAACATCCCCCTCCTCGACGGCTACGAGGCCGGCATCGCCCTGGAGGTCATGAAGGATCTCCTCTACGAAGCTTACGTCCGCAAGGGCAAGCTGCAGCAGGCCATGTTGGTGCGCCGCTTCTTCCTCGAGGAGACCCAGACCAATATCACTCCCCTGAGCAACGCTGGGTAAGCCGCGAAGCGGCGCACGCCCGGCCGGGACAGGCCGGGCCGGGGGCCCTGCCGCCAGGGATGGCCAATGCGCCGAGCCCTCCCGCGAAGCGGCGCACGCCCGGCCGGGACAGGCCGGTCCGGGGGCCCTGCCGCCAGGGATGGCCAATGCGCCGAGGCCCTCCCGCGAAGCGGCGCACGCCCGCGCCTGGAAGCGCGGCCCGGATGCCCCGCCGCCCAAGGAAGGCCACTGCGCCGTACCTGCCACGGCGGCCCGGGAACCGCCTTGCGAAGCCGGCCCCCGGGGGCCCTGATTGTCGCAGCTCAGGATTCATCTGAGCTAAAGTCAAGGTCCTGCCAGCCGATAACCGGGTATGTTCGACGGAGCCGATACAGTGGTGCTGTACGAGGAGCTCGCCTTCCAGGGCGTCCTCCCCGTGCTCTGGCGCCCCTCCGAGGGCCCGCTCGACGCCGATACCGCCGCGGGCCTCGCCGACAGCAACCAGCAGGTGCTGCAGGCCTGGGACGCCATGGAGGAGCACGGCCCGGTCGAGAAGCCCGACGAGAATAGCCCCTACGCCGCGGATCTCATGCGCCTCGAGCGCAAGATCAATCTCCTTCTCGACCTGGTCGGTCAGATCCTCGCCGCCAATCGTCCGCGGCCCACCTCCTCCGCCGTGCGGTTCAATGCTCTCGGAGCGGTCTGGCGCGGCACGCGGCCGCTGCCCGAGGCCGGCGCCCAGGGCATCCTCGAGGTCCATCTGCACGAGTGCCTGGCGCAGCCGCTGCGCCTTCCCGGCCGCGTGACCAGCGTCACACCGGACGGCAACGTCAAGGCAAGATTCATCCCCCTCGGGGAGACCGTCGCCGACCTCATCGAGAAGATGGCGTTCCGCCGCCACCGGCGCCAGATCGCCGGCGCACGCTCCCGCCCGCGAACCGCCACCGATTGATCGACGCCTGCGGCAGCGCGAATCCGCGCGTGGCCGCACCGCTTGCGTGTGATTGGCGTCACGAAGCGCAAGCTCGGCTGTCGCCAGTCGGCCACAACCAAGAAGCACTTCACAGCCCCGGCTCGCGCGGCCACGCAACATGGCGGCGAACGGGACGAGGTTCCATCGCGAAGGCCCACGCCGTCGCCGCAAGAGCCGCGCTACCGACAAACAAGAGCACAATTCGTTTGAGTACGCGGGAGTCTCCATGGCGGCAGCGCAATATTTCTCGGGCCTGGCATCGGTCGGAGATGAGGGCGCATCCGAGGAGCTGACGGCGGCCGCGGCCGCGCGGCTGCCGACCGGCAACTCCTCGGCCGTCCGTGAGATCATCGCGCTCATCCGCCAGGTGGCGGCGCACGACTCCACCGTGCTGATCCTCGGCGAATCCGGCACCGGCAAGGAGGTTGCCGCGCGCGCGGTCCACGACTTGAGTCCCCGGCGCAACCGGCCCTTCGTCGCCGTCAACTGCGGCGCGATTCCGGCCGAGCTGCTCGAGTCGGAGCTCTTCGGCCACGAGAAAGGCTCGTTCACCGGCGCCATCGCAGCCCGCAAGGGCCGCTTCGAGATCGCTGAGGGCGGGACGCTGTTTCTCGACGAGATTGGCGACATGAGCCCCTCGATGCAGGTGAAGCTGCTGCGAGTTTTGCAGGAGCGCGTATTCGAGCGCGTCGGCAATCACGTGCCGATCCGATGCAACGTGCGCATCATCGCAGCGACGCATCGCAATCTCGAGGATTCCATCGTTCGCGGCACCTTCCGCGAGGATCTCTTTCACCGTCTCAACGTATTTCCGATCGACATGCCGCCACTGCGCAAGCGCATGGAGGACCTGCCGCTGCTCGTGCGCGATTTCGTCGCGCAGAACGTCGCGGCCGGCCGCCCCGCGGTGACGTTCGCACGACGCACTCTCGCGGCCCTGGCACTGCACCCGTGGACGGGGAACGTGCGCGAGCTGGGCAATCTCATCGAGCGGCTGTCGATCACCGCCGGCGGCCGCATCGTGCAGATCGAGGATCTGCCTTCGAAGTACCGCCCGCCCGAGGGCTGGGTGTGGGAAGAGCAGGAGCAGCCGCTCGAGGACGAGGAGAGCGTCCTCGGTGAAGACGAGGCGCTCGAGCTCCTCGAGACCGGCACGGTCGCCCGCACTCCGCCGGCCGCGCTTGCGGCACTCGCCGCGCCCGACCCGATCCCGGCTCTGCCGAAGGCCGGTCTCGACCTGCGCGCGCACCTGCTGTCGATCGAGCGCGCGCTCGTGCAGCAGGCGCTCGATCGCGCCAACGGCACCGTCGCGCACGCCGCGCGTCTCCTCAACCTGCGCCGCACGACCCTCGTCGAGAAGCTGCGCAAGCTCGGTATCGAGGCGGCGACGGAAGTTTGACGCCCCGGCGGCGAATTCGTGCCGCCAACGTGACGACGTTCACGCTTTTCGACCGATTCCAGCCCGGCACGCCTTTTGCACCCGACCTCACCACGAAGCGGCCCCGTACGTGGGAGGTTGGATGTTCGATACTGACGAAACACCGTTGGCGTGCCCCGCCGGCGACGAGCCCTGCGCCCGGCGCGCCGAATCCGATCCGGTAGCCCTCGCGCCGAGCTCCCGGCGTCTCGTCGAGCTCGCCCGGCGCGTCGCGCTGAGCGACTGCACGGTACTGGTGGTCGGGGAATCCGGCACCGGCAAGGAGGTCCTGGCGCGCTACATCCACCGCCGCTCCCCGCGCGCCGCCCGGCCTCTCGTCGCCGTCAACTGCGCCGCCATCCCGGAAAACATGTTGGAAGCGATGCTGTTCGGCTACGAGCGCGGCAGCTTCACCGGCGCCCACGCCTCGCATGTCGGCAAGTTCGAGCAGGCGCAGGGCGGCACCCTCCTTCTCGATGAGGTGACCGAGATGCCTCTCGGCCTGCAGGCGAAGCTGCTGCGGGTGCTTCAGGAACGTGAGGTCGAGCGCCTCGGCGGCCGCACGCCCGTGACCCTCGATGTGCGCGTCATCGCCACCACCAACCGGCGGCTGCGCGAGGAAGTCGCCGCCGGCCGCTTTCGCGAGGATCTCTACTACCGGCTGAACGTCTTCCCGCTCGCCATCGCGCCGCTGCGGCTGCGGCGGGATGACGTGCTGCCTCTCGCCATGCAGCTCCTGACCGCGCGCTGCCGCCCGGGCGAGCCGATTCCGGCGCTCAGCGCCGAGGCCGCCCATCTGCTGCTGACGTATCCCTGGCCGGGCAACGTGCGTGAGCTCGACAACCTCCTGCAGCGTGCACTGATCCTGCTCGGGGGACCGGTGATCCGGCCCGAGCACATCCAGTTCGAGCTCGCCAACGACGCGCTGCCGCTCGCGGCCGGCGCGAGCCCGGAGGAGATCCGCTCGGCGGCCAGCTCCCTGGCCGGCTCGCTGGTGCAGGCGGAGCGCGATCTCATCCTCGATGCCCTGCGCAGCCACCAGGGCAGCCGCCGCGAGGCGGCCGAGCGCCTCGGGATCAGCCCGCGGACGCTGCGATACAAGCTGGCACGCCTGCGCGAAGCGGGCATCGACGTGCCGGCGGTGTGAGGACACCAACATGAGCCAGATGGAAATCGACCGGGTACTCGCCCAGATCCGCAGCCTCTCGACCCAGCTGCACCCCAATGCGACGCAGCCCGGTGTCGCCAAGGGAGCCGGACCGAGCGAGTTCGCCACCCTCCTGCGCCAGGGCATCGACCAGGTGAACCAGAGTCAGCAGAGCGCCAACCAGCTCGCCGACGCCTTCGCGCGCGGCGCGCCGGGCGTCGAGCTGCCGCAGGTGATGGTGCAGATGGAGAAGGCGAGCGTGTCCTTTCGGGCACTGACCGAGGTGCGCAATCGCCTCATCAGCGCCTACCAGGACATCATGAACATGCAGATGTAACGAGACGGATGTAACCGCAGATCATGGCCGCCGATTCCGCCACCCTTTCGAACAACCTCGCCAACGGCCAGGCCGCCGCTGCGGCCCAGATGTCGGCCCTGCCCGCGAGCCTGCGCCCGCTGCTGCTGCTCATCGGCATCGCGGCCGCGGTCGCCGCCGGCGTCTGGATCGTGCTCTGGTCGCGCAGTCCGACCTACAGCCTCCTCTACGCCAACCTCTCGCCGCAGGACGAGGCTCAGGTCGCGCAGGCGCTCGATGCGGCACAGATTCCCTACAAGCTCGACAGCGGCGCCAACGGCATCGAGGTTCCGGCGGAGCGCCTGAACGAGGCACGGCTGAAGCTCGCCGGCCAGGGCGTGACCGACAACGACAGCTTCGCCTCCATGGAGAAGAGCTCCGGCTTCGGCGTCAGCCAGTTCATGGAGAACGTGCGCTATCAGCATGCGTTGGACATGGAGCTCGCCCGCACCATCGCCAGCATGCAGCCCATCGCGGGCGCACGCGTCAACCTGGCCGAGCCGCGCCAGTCGGTGTTCGTCAGCGACAACCGCCGCGCGAGCGCCTCCGTGTTCGTGCGGCTGAAGCCCGGAGCGACTCTGGATCCCGAGCAGGTGCAGGCCATCGTCAACCTGGTGGCCTCGAGCGTACCGGATCTCTCACCCAAGAGCGTCACCGTAGTCGACCAGCGGGGGAATCTCCTCTCCGCGCCCAACAGCCACGACCCGTACGCCATGGACGAGCGCGAATACGACATCGTCCATCGGCTGGAGCGCGACTATGCGCGCCGCATCGAGGCTCTCCTCACCCCGCTCGTCGGACCGGGGCTGGTGCACGCCAAGGTGGTCGCGGAGCTCAACATGGGCGTGAAGGAGCAGGCCAAGGAGCTCTACACGCCGAACAGTCAGATCGTCCGCAGCGAGCACATCTCCGAGCAGACCGCGGGCGGCGCCGGTGCCGGCGGGGTGCCGGGATCCCTCTCCAACGAGCCCCCGGTACCGGGCACGATCGTGCCGGCCGCCGCCGCCAAGGCGGGCCAGAAAGGCGCAGCCGCCGCGGGCGCCGGTCAGAACGCGGCGCAGAGCGCCAGCACACCGGCCGCGGCCTCCGCTGCGGCCGCGGGCGCCTCGGGCAAGCCGGCAACCGAGCCCGTCCCGGGGAGCGGGGCCGGCGGCAACACGCTTTCCAGCGATATCACGCGCAATTACGAGATCGACCGCACGCTCGACTACTCGAACAGCCCGGCGGGAACGATCCGGCGGCTGACCGTCGCCGTCCTGATCGGCGATCGCACGGTCACCGGACCCGACGGCAAGACGAAGAAGGAGCCGCTGAGTGCGCAGGAGCTGGCTCGCGTCACTCAGCTCGTCAAGGATGCAGTGGGATTCGACGCCGCGCGAGGTGACAACGTCAGCGTCGTGAATGCGTCGTTCGATACGTCCAGCACTCCCGCTGCCACGAGTGGTGATTTCCAGTCGCCGCCGCTCTGGCAGAGCCCATTCGTCTGGAGCCTGCTGCGCATCGTCGCCGGCCTCGTAGTGGTGGTCGTGCTGGTCCTGGCGGTGCTGCGCCCGCTCGTGCGAACGCTCATCGCTCCGATACGCCTCGGACCCGCAGCCCCGCAATCGCTGCCGGGTGGCGCCGCGGGCGGACCGGCGCTGACCGCCGACCTACCTACGGCTCAGAAGGGAGCGGTGGCGTCCGCGCTGACGCACGAGCAGCAGCTCGCCCACGCGCGCACGCTCGTGACCCAGGATCCCAAGCGAGTCGCGCAAGTGGTGCGCGGCTGGGTAGGCAACGATGAGTGACCGGACCGAACGGCGGGGCGAGGCCGCCCGCAGCGGCACCGAGCGCGCCGCCATCCTGCTGCTGACTCTCGGCGAGACCGAAGCCGCCCAGGTGCTCAAGCACATGGGCGCCAAGGAGGTGCAGCGCATCGGAAGCGCGATGGCCAAGCTGTCCCACGTCTCGCGCGAGGAAGTGCAGAGCGTGGTTTCCGATTTCGCGCTCACCGTCGAGAGTCAAACCTCGGTCGGTGTCGGCGCCGATGAGTTCCTGCGCAAGGTGCTGGTCGACGCCCTGGGGCAGGACAAGGCCTCGAGCATCATCGACCGGATCAACATCGGCCGCTCGACCAAGGGCCTCGATGCGCTGAAGTGGATGGACCCGCGCGCCGTGGCCGAGCTCATCCGCCTGGAGCACCCGCAGATCATCGCCATCGTGCTCGCCTATCTGGATCCGGATCAGGCGGCCGACGTGCTCGGGCATCTGCCCGCCAACGTACGCCCGGACGTGGTCGCCCGGGTCGCGACGCTCGACGGTGTGCAGCCGAGCGCGCTCACCGAGCTCGATGACATCATCGAGAAGCAATTCGCGGGCAAGACCACCGGCAAGACCTCGGGCCTCGGCGGCGCGAAGGCGGCCGCCGAGATCATCAACTTCCTCGAGCCGAGCCAGGAAAGCGCGCTCATGGAGCAGATCGAGAAATCCGACGAGGCGCTTGCCGCGCGCATCCTCGATCTCGTGTTCGTCTTCGACAACCTGATCGACGTCGACGATCGTGGCATGCAGGAGCTGTTGCGCCAGGTGCCGGCCGAGCGGCTGCTGCTCGCATTGAAGGGCGCCGACGACGCGTTGAAGGAGAAGATCTTCAAGAACATGTCGCAGCGGGCCGCCGAGATGCTGCGCGATGACCTGGAGGCGAAAGGCCCGGTGCGTCTCTCGGAGGTGGAGGCCGCACAGAAGGAGATCCTGCAGATCGCCCGCAAGCTGGCCGAGGCCGGCACCATTGCCCTCGGCGGCAAGGGCGAGGAATATGTCTGAGGTCGGTGTCCCGCCCGCGATCGAGCGCTGGCGTCTGCCGGAAGTCGAGGGTCCGATCATCGGGCGCTCGCGCGAAGAGCGCCGTGCCGCCGCGGCCGGGGAGTCGGCGCGGCTCGCGCTGCAGGCGGCCGAAGCGCGCGGCTACGAGGCCGGAATGGCGCGCGCCCGCGCCGAGACAGGCGCGCGGCTCGCCGCGCTGGAGGAGCGCGCTAGGCACCTCGATGCGGTGCTGCAGCTCATCGCACGGCCGCTCGAGCAGCTCGATGCCGAGATCGAAAGCGAGCTCGCGCAACTGGCGCTGGGGGTGGGCAAGCAGCTCGCAAGGCGCGAGCTGCGCATCGAGCCTGCGCAGGTGATCGCCATTCTGCGGGAGTGCCTGGCGCTGCTGCCGGCGGCGGCGCGCGACGTGCGAGTCCACGTACATCCGGAAGACGCGGCGACCATACGCGAGCACCTGACGACTCCCGCGAACGAGCGGGCATGGACTATCGTCGAGGATCCGACGCTCTCGCGCGGCGGGTGTGTCGTCCACAACCAGTCTTCGCGTATCGACGCCAGGCTGGAAGCGCGCATCGCGGCCGTTACCGCGAGCGCGCTCGGCGATGAGCGATCGGCCCCGCGGGAGGCGCAGTGAAAACAGGGTCTGGAGCGCCTCTGCCCGGTCCTGCGAGACCGCCCGGCAAAGCCGCGCGTGCAAAATCCGCTCCAGCGGATTTTGTGGACGGCGACAGCGGGCCCGAAGGGGTTTCCCTGTGAGTGTCGAGTTGCCAATGCGGGTCTCAGAGGGCATAGGGACGGCACCCCGCAACGCGGCCAGCGATCTGGCGCGCGGCCCTGTCTGGCGCCGCGGATTGCAGCGCCGTGTCCGCGCGGTGCAAGAGACGGAACCTCCGCCCGTCGAGGGCTCGCTGACGCGCATGGTCGGCCTGACGCTGGAGGCCGCAGGCTGCCAGGCATCGGTCGGCGATTACTGTGATGTCATAGCGGGCGACGGCTCGCGCACGGTCACGGAAGTGGTCGGCTTCGCGGGCGACCGGCTGTATCTCATGCCGTCGGGCGATGCGCATGGCCTCGGGCCCAATGCGCGCGTCATCCCCCGTCAGCGCGCCGGGACGGTGCGGGTCGGACCCGAGCTCCTCGGCCGCATCGTGGATGGAAATGGGCAGCCGCTCGACGATCTCGGTCCTCTTGCCTGCAGCGCCTCCGTGCGACTCACCGGGCGCCCCATCAACCCTCTCTCCAGGCATCCGATCAGCGAGCCGCTCGACGTCGGCGTGCGCTGCATCAACTCCCTCCTGACCATCGGGCGCGGACAGCGCGTGGGGCTATTTGCCGGCAGCGGCGTCGGCAAGAGCGTCCTGCTCGGAATGATGGCGCGCTACACGAGTGCGGACGTGATCGTCGTCGGGCTCATCGGGGAGCGCGGCCGCGAAGTGAAGGAGTTCGTGGAGAGAATCCTGGGACCTCAGGACCGCGCCCGTGCGGTCGTCGTCGCCACGCCCGCGGATCATCCGCCGCTGATGCGGCTGCATGGAGCATGGCTCGCCACCGCGATCGCGGAATATTTCCGGGACCGCGGCAAGAGCGTGCTGTTGCTGATGGATTCCCTCACCCGGTTCGCGCAGGCGCAGCGCGAGATCGCGCTCGCCATCGGCGAGGCGCCGGCCACCAAGGGCTATCCGCCTTCCGTCTTTGCGCGCCTGCCGCAGCTCGTGGAGCGTGCGGGCAACGGCGCCACGGGCTCCGGCTCCATCACGGCCTTCTACACCGTTCTCACCGAGGGCGACGATCAGCAGGATCCGATCGCGGACTCCGCCCGCGCGATTCTCGACGGCCACATCGTCCTCTCGCGGCGAATCGCCGAGAGCGGCCATTTTCCGGCAATCGACGTCGAAGCTTCCATCAGCCGCGTGATGCAGGAGATCGCCCCCGCCCCGCAGCTGGCGGCTGCGCGGCAATTCCGGCAGACGCTCTCGACGTATCAGCAGCATCGCGACCTCATAGCCATCGGCGCGTACCAGCGCGGCAGCGATCCGCGCGTGGACCAGGCGCTCACGCTCTGGCCGCGCATGCAGCGCTTCCTGCAGCAGGACATGCGTGAGCAGGTCAACCTCGCGGCCAGCCTCGCCGCACTCAACGAAGTTCTCTCAGAGCCCAGACAATGAACAAAACTGAGCGGATCGGCATGGTGCGGCGCGTCGTCGACGACATCGAGCGGCGCAAGGCGCAAGCGCTGGCGGAAAGTGAGAAGAGCGTGGCCGCGGCGCAAGCGAAGCTCGAGGAGCTGGAAGCCTACCGCGCCGCGTACCTCGGGGAATTCACGCGCCGCGCGGGCGCCGGCATGAGCGGCGCCGGGGCGCGGGAGTATCAGGTCTTCCTCACGCGCCTCGATGAGGCGCTGCGCCAGCAGACGCAGATCCTCTCGCAGGCGCGGGTGCAGCAGGGTGCCGAGCTCGAGAGCTGGCGCAACGCCGCGCGGCGCGCCGCGGCGGTCGGCAATCTCGCCAGCCATTGGCTGGCCGAGGAGCGGGTGGCCGCCGACAAGGTCGAGCAGAAGGAGAGCGACGAGCACTCGCAGCAACTCTGGTCGCGGCGGACCTCTGTCCATGGCGGCTGATGGCATGCTGACATTACCTCCCCTCCCGGCGCCGGTCGCGGCGGCCTCGCCTGCCGCGGGATCCGCGGGTGGAGTTCTCGGTGCGAGCGCACCCTCACACGCGGCCGCGGGCGCCGAGTCCGCTGCCCGCAACCCGGGAGCGGCCGAGTCCGGCGCACCGCAGGATGCGCAGACCTCGGACCAGGGCGCCTCCGGCCGGAAGGGCAAGGGCGGCAACGGCCCGGGCGCGTCCGGCTCCAGATCCACGGGACAAGCCGGCTCCACCGGGCGCGACGACGCGAGCCGCGGATCGAGCACTGGCCAGGGCACCGCGCGTCCCGCCGACTCCTCCTCCGTATCCTCCTCGCAGGCCTCACCCGCTGCGGCCGGCAAGGACGGCTTCTCCGCGGCCCTCGCCCAATCGCTCGCCGCGACCCCTGCGGACCGCGCGCCGCCGGCGGCGGCCGCGGCGACAGCTGCGAAGGCCGGCTCCGAATCCGGCAAGGACGAGGCGAGCGCGCACGCCGCGAAGCATTCCGCATCCGATCCCGTCGCGAGCGCCCTGGCGCTGCTCGAGCACGCGCTGGCGGGCGCTCTCATGAGCACCCCGCAGGTCCCGGGCGCGACAACCTCCGCCGCGAGCACCGGCGGCGCGTCAGCGTCCGCTCCATCGGCGTCCCCCCTCGTCAAGGGCGCTGCGGCGCTCGAGGCGCAACTTTCTCTGAAGCTTCCCGCGGAAGCGAAAGCCGGCGGCACGGCTCCCGATCCGGCCACGGGGACGCCCTCCCCGGGAGCGGCCGCCGCGGCCCTCACAGCCGCGCAATTGACGGCCGGCGCTCATGTTGGTTTGCAGGGGAGGCCCGAGCCCACATCCATGGCGTTGAGCTCACCCGTCGGCTCGAGCGCCTGGAACGATGAGCTCGGCGGCAGACTCACGTGGATGGCCCAGCAGGGGATCGAGTCGGCATCCCTGCAGCTCTCGCCGGAGCATCTCGGCCCGGTTCAGGTGAGCATCTCGGTGCACAATGGCCAGGCAAGCGTCTGGTTCGGCGCGGCACAAGCCGACACCCGCTCGGCACTGCAGCAATCGCTGCCGCAGCTTCGTCAGCTCTTTGCCGGCCAGGGACTCACGCTGGCGGATGCCGGGGTTTCGCGCGAGCCACCCCGAGGCCAGAACCGGCAGAGCACCCCGCGGGGCGCGGCGCCGGTCGGCTCCGTCGGGGCCGTGAGCTCCGAAGGCGCCGCCGGCCGGACCATGGCGGCGGGCGGACTCGCTCTCCTTGACACCTACGCCTGAGGGCCCTGCGAGGGCCGCCAGCGCCGTGCGGCACGGCCTCGGCAAACCGCCAAGAAACCGTCGCCCGCTTCCGACTGCGACGCGTCTCACACTCTTCCTCTCACGACAAACACCTTTCCGCTCAGCCGCTTAGGCGCGTTTCCAGACCTGTGGCATGGCCGTTGCACCTGCGGGTCACGAACCCCGGGGCGCGTGCCCCGTACCACGCGCAGGAGACGACAGAGCGATGGCCGATGCAAACGTCCTCACGCCGGCGACCGGTCCGGCCGGCGGCGCCGCGCCCGCGACCGGCAAGCGCCGCACTCCCTGGCTGATCATCATCATCAGCGCCGTGGTGCTGGTCGCCGGCATCGGCGGCGCGCTCGTGTTCCTCAACGGCCGCGGGGCCGCGGGTCGCTCCAAAAGCGCCGCGGTGCACGAGCCGTCGGGCCCGCCGCACTACCTGGCGCTGGATCCGCCGTTCGTCGTCAACTTCGAGGCGAATCAGCTCGTGCGCTTCCTGCAGGTCTCGGTCGAGGTGATGTCGCGCGATCCGAAGACCCTGACGCTGCTCAAGGACAACAGCCCCGTTCTGCGCAACGACCTGCTGATCCTCTTCGGCAATCAGAAGTACGCGACCCTCTCCACGGCCGCCGGCAAGGAGCAGCTGCGCGCCGATGCGCTCGCGGTGATCCGCAAGGACCTCGCGCAGGCCGGCGGCGATCCCAAGCGCGTCGCGGCGGTGTACTTCACCAGCTTCGTGATGCAGTAACCCCGAGTCCGGCCATCCCCATGAGCCAAGAGAAGATTCTCGACCAGGCCGAGATCGACGCCCTGATCCACGGCGTCGACACGGGGGCGGTGAGCACCGAGCCGCCGCCGACTCCGGGCGAAGTCCGCCAGTACGACTTCAACAATCAGGTGCGGATCGTGCGCGGGCGGATGCCCACGCTCGAGATGATCAATGAGCGCTTCGCGCGCCTGAACCGCGTCAGCCTGTACAACCTGCTGCGCCGCTCGCCCGAGATCGCGGTAGGGCCCGTCGAGATCAAGAAGTTCAGCGAGTACGTGCATACCCTGCACGTGCCGACCAGCCTCAACCTCGTCAGGATCAACCCGTTCCGCGGCACCGCGCTGATCGTGCTCGACCCCAAGCTGGTGTTCGCGGTGGTCGACAACTTCTTCGGCGGCACCGGCCGCCACGCCAAGATCGAAGGCCGGGAGTTCACCGCCACCGAGCAGCGCATCATCCACATCGTGCTTCGCAGCGTCTTCGCGGACCTGCGCGAGGCGTGGTCGCACGTCGCCCCCATCGAGCTCGAGTATCTGAACTCCGAGATCAATCCGCACTTCGCCAATATCGTCTCGCCGTCGGAAATCGTGGTCGTCAGCAGCTTCCACGTCGAGCTCGACGGTGCCGGCGGCAACCTCCACGTGACGCTGCCGTACGCGATGATCGAGCCGCTGCGCGAGATCCTCGATGCCGGCGTCGCGAGCGATCGCGTGGAGAAGGACGAGCGCTGGATGGTGTCTCTGCGGGAGGAGATGGAGGACGCGGAAGTCGAGATCACCACGGTCCTGGGACGCTCATCCGTCACCCTGGCCGAGCTCATCAACCTGAAGCCCGGCGACGTGCTGCCATGCGACTTCACCGGCAAGGTGACGGTCGTCGCCGAGGACGTGCCGGTCTTCCGCGGCGGCCTCGGAGTCTCCCGCGGACGCCAGGCCGTGAAAGTTCAGGAACGCGTCCGGCGCAGCAAGCCGGGCGCGGACTTCTCGCCGGTACCCGGCAAGTAACGAAAGCAACCGAGGTCCCCCATGTCCGCCAATCCCGCCGAGGCACGCCCCGCCGAGCTCGACCAGCTCATCGAAGAAGGCGCACCCCTGGCCAATCGTGACGTCAACCTCGAGGTCATCCTCGATGTCCCCGTGACTCTCTCCATGGAAGTGGGGCGAACGCGGATTCCGATCCGCAATCTCCTGCAGCTCAATCAGGGCTCGGTCGTCGAGCTGGAGCGCGCGGCCGGAGAGCCCCTGGACGTCTTCGTGAACGGCACGCTCGTCGCCCACGGCGAGGTGGTCGTCGTCAACGAGCGGTTCGGCATCCGCCTCACCGACGTGATCAGCCCCGCAGAGCGCCTGCGCAAGCTCAGATGAATCATCTCTTCGCCGCTCCCCATGCTGCGGCCGCCGCAGCGCCCGTCGGCGCCGGCGGCCTCGCCTCCGTCACCCTCGCGCTGCTCGTCGTGCTGGCGGCGATCTTCGGGGTGGCATGGCTCGCGCGCCGCATGCGCGGAATCGGCAGCCGCGTCGGCAACGCCATCGACGTGCTGGCAGACCTGCCGCTCGGCCCCAAGGAGCGCGCGGTACTCGTCAAAGTCGGCTCCGAGCAGATCCTGATCGGCGTCGCTCCCGGCCGCGTGAGCGCCCTGCACGTCCTGCGCGAGCCCATCGAGATCACGAAGGCACCCGCGGCAGCCACGCCGTCCCCGACCTCGTTCGGCGCGCTTCTGAAGCGGAGCCTGGGGAAATGAAGGCGCTCCGCAGAGTCCTGCCATTCGCGCTCCTGGTGCTGGTTCCCGCCGTGAGCATCGCCTCACCCGGTATCCCGGCCTTCAGCGTGCAGACCGGCGCCGGCGGCGCCCAAACCTACACCCTGACGCTGCAGGTGCTGGCGCTGATGACGGCGCTGACCCTGCTGCCCGCCATCCTTCTCATGATGACGGCCTTCACCCGCATCGTGATCGTCCTGGGGATCCTTCGCCAGGCCCTCGGCGCCGGCCAGACTCCGCCCAACCAGGTGCTGCTCGGACTCGCGCTCTTCCTGACGTTCTTCGTCATGTCCCCGGTGATCAACCGCATCAACCAGGTTGCCTACCAGCCTTACGCTGCCGGCAGCATCGACGGCCCGACGGCGCTCACGCGCGCCGAAGTGCCGCTGAAGGAGTTCATGCTGCATCAGACGCGCGAGAGCGACATCGCCACCTTCGTGCACATCGCCGGAGGCAAGGGCTACGCCAAGCCGCTCGATGTGCCGCTGAGCGTGCTCGTGCCGGCCTTCGTCACGAGCGAGCTGAAAACCGCCTTCCTCATCGGCTTCCTCCTCTTCATCCCGTTCGTGATCATCGATCTGGTGGTCGCGAGCGTGCTGATGTCCATGGGCATGATGATGGTATCCCCCGTGCTCATCTCCCTGCCCTTCAAGCTCATGCTGTTCGTGCTCGTCGACGGCTGGGCGCTCGTCATGGGCACGCTCGCCCAGAGCTTCTATCACTGAGCCGAGGCACATCGTGACACCCGACACCGTAATGACCATCGGCAGCCGCGCCCTCGAGATGGCGCTCGCCCTCGCGGCGCCGCTCCTCCTCGCCGCCCTGATCACCGGCGTCATCGTGGGCGCCTTCCAGGCCGCCACCTCGATCAACGAGATGACCCTCTCCTTCATCCCGAAGCTCATCGCGATCGCGTTCACCCTGGGCGTCGCCGGACCGTGGATGCTGAAGACGCTCGTCGGCTACACACGCGAGCTCATCCTCAGCATTCCGGGGCTCATCAACTGAGACCGGCGCTCACGCCATGATCACCCTCACGTCGACACAGCTGAACGCCTGGCTCGCCGAGCTCTTCTGGCCGTTCGTGCGCATCGGCGCGTGCTTCATGGTGGCGCCGGCGTTCGGCGCGCAGGCGGTCCCGGCACGCGTACGGATCGTGCTCGCGGGGGCGGTGGCGCTCCTGATCGCGCCCCTGGTGAGGATTCCGGACATCGCGCCGCTCTCCGCCGCCGGGGTCCTCGTCACCGTCCAGCAGGTCATCATCGGCGCCGCGCTTGGATTCTCGCTGCAGATCCTCTTCGAGGCGGTATCGCTCGGTGGCGAGCTTCTCGCCAACAGCATGGGGCTGTCGCTCGCCTTCAATCTCGATCCCCAGAACGGCGCCGGCACCCCGACCGTCGGGCAGCTCTATACGGTGCTCGTCACCCTCCTCTTTCTCGTGCTGAACGGACACCTCGCGCTCATTCGCACGCTGGTCGCCGGCTTCCAGACCCTGCCCATCGGCACCACGGGTCTCGGCGCCGCCGGCCTCTGGTCCGTGGTCAACTGGGGCTCGCAGCTCTTCGCCGGGGCGCTCGCCGTGGCGCTGCCGGGCGTGACGGCGCTCCTCATCGCCAATCTGGCCTTCGGCGTCGTGAGCCGTGCCGCACCCACGCTCAACATCATCTCCGTGGGACTGCCGCTCTCGCTCATCTTCGGGCTGGTGACGATCATCGCGGGGCTTCCCACGCTCGAATCGAGCTTCATCCGCCTTCTCGCCGCGGCGCTCGCCTTCCTGCGCCACCTGAGCGGAGCCTGACACCGTGGCCGAGAACGACAGCGATCAGGAACGGACGGAGCGCCCGACAGCCAGGCGCCTGGAGAAGGCGCGGGAGGACGGCCAGGTCCCCCGGTCCCCGGAGTTGAGCGCGGCGGCGGTGCTGCTCGTCGCGGCCGCAAGCCTGCATCTGCTCGGCGGCTCGATCGGCGCGAAGCTGCTCGAGCTGATGCGCTCGGGCCTCGAGGTGAGCTCCGCCGCGGCGATGGATCCGGGTCTGGCGCTGCCGGCCGTGTCCGCCGAGCTGCTGCGCGCGCTCGTGATCTGCGCTCCGGTGCTCGGCCTGACGATGATCGCGGCGCTCATCGCGCCGCTCGCCCTCGGCGGCTGGAATCTCAGCTTCGGCGCGCTGGCGCCGAACTTCACCCGGCTCGATCCCATCGCGGGCTTCGGCCGGTTCTTCTCCGCGCGCGGCGCCGTGGAGCTCGCCAAGGCGTTCGCGAAGTTCCTGGTGGTCGCCGCCCTCGCGGTGCTCGTGCTGCACAAGCAGACCCCGCACCTTCTCTCCCTCGGTGCGGCGCCGCTCACGGTGGGCATCGCGCAGGCGGCGAGTCTCGCCTCCGACGCGCTGCTCGCCGTCTCCGGCGGTCTTGCGCTCATCGCCGCGGTCGACGTGCCGTATCAGCTCTGGCAGTACTCGCAGAAGCTCAGCATGTCGCGGCAGGAGATCCGCGAAGAGATGAGGGAGAGCGAGGGTGCGCCCGAGATCAAGGGCCGCATCCGCCGTATGCAGCGCGAGATCGCCCGGCGGCGGATGATGCATGAGGTGCCGAAGGCCGACGTGATCGTCGTGAACCCGACGCACTTCGCGGTCGCGCTGCGCTACAACGAAGGCCGGATGCGCGCGCCGCTCGTCGTCGCCAAGGGCGCGGATCTCGTGGCTGCCCGCATCCGCGAGATCGCGACCGAGCACTCGGTGCCGATCTTCGAGGCGCCGCCGCTTGCCCGCGCTCTTTATCACAGCGTCGAGATCGGCGGCGAGATTCCCGCGACGCTGTATGTAGCCGTCGCGCAGGTTCTCACCTACATCTATCAACTCAAGGCCGCGCGCACCTCGGGTGCGCGGCCGCCCGAGCCCCCGGCCATCGATCCGGGCATCGACACCGTCCGTCATTGATCCATGAGCACTGCCAGCACCTCATCGAGCCCGAACATGCCCGCCTGGCGGGACCTGCTGCGCGCCGGAATCGGTGTGCCGGCGGGCGTCCTCGCCGTGCTCGCCATGGTGATCCTGCCGTTGCCGCCGATGGCGCTCGATGTGCTCTTCACCTTCAACATCGCCCTCTCCATCGTCATCGTGATGGCGGTGTTCTACGTCGCCCGGCCCATCGAGTTCGGCGTCTTCCCGACGGTCCTCCTCCTCGCTACGCTGCTGCGCCTGGCGCTCAACGTCGCCTCGACCCGCGTCGTGCTGCTTCACGGCTATGCCGGCCCGGGGGCAGCGGGCCACGTCATCGAGTCCTTCGGCCAGTTCGTGGTCGGCGGCAACTTCGCCGTCGGCGTCGTGGTCTTCATCATCCTGACCATCATCAACTTCGTGGTGGTCACGAAGGGCTCGGGACGCATCTCGGAGGTCAGCGCCCGCTTCACCCTGGATGCCATGCCCGGCAAGCAGATGGCGATCGATGCCGATCTCAACGCCGGCCTGATCACGCAGGAGGAGGCCCGAACCCGCCGGGCCGAGGTCCGCGCCGAAGCCGACTTCTACGGCGCGATGGACGGCTCGAGCAAGTTCGTGCGCGGCGATGCCGTCGCGGGCATCCTGATCCTCCTCATCAACATCATCGGCGGCCTCGCCATCGGCACGATGGGCCACGGAATGGCGCTGACGGACGCCCTGCACACGTACACGCTGCTCACGATCGGCGACGGGCTGGTGGCGCAGATTCCGGCGCTCCTGCTCTCGACCGCGGTGGCGCTCATCGTCACCCGCATGTCGCGTTCCCAGGACATGGGCGGGGAGCTGCGCAATCAGCTCTTCGGCAACCCCAAGGCGCTCGGGGTGGCGGCCGGCCTGCTCGGCGTCATGGGCCTGATCCCGGGCATGCCGAACGTCCCGTTCCTGCTGATCGCGACGCTCTGCGGCTCGGTGGCTTACATCATCAAGCGCAAGCGCGCCGCGGCGGCGGTGGCGGCCACCGCGCCGAAGCCCGTGCCGCAGGCGCCCGAGAGCCGGGAGCTCACGTGGGAGGACGTGCGGCCGGTCGATCTCATCGGCCTCGAGCTCGGTTACCGCCTGGTCTCGCTGGTCGACAAGCGCCAGAGCGGCGACCTCCTCGGCCGCGTGCGGGGCGTGCGGCGCAAGCTGTCGCAGGAGCTCGGATTCCTGATCCCCGCGGTGCATATCCGCGACAACCTGGACCTCGCGCCCAACATCTACCGCATCAATCTGAGCGGCGTGCCCGTCGGCGAGAGCGTCATCTATCCGGACAAGGAGCTCGCGATCAACGCGGGCCGCGTGTTCGGTCCGCTGCAGGGCATCGCCACCCGCGATCCGGCCTTCGGCATGGAGGCGGTATGGATCGAGGCGGCGAGCCGCGATCACGCGCAGGCGCTCGGCTATACCGTGGTCGACCCGAGCACGGTCATCGCCACTCATCTCTCCTTCCTGATCCAGTCGCACGCCAACGAGATCCTCGGCCACGAGGAAGTGCAGCAGCTGCTCAACGGGCTCGCGAAAAGCGCGCCGAAGCTGGTGGAGGATCTGGTGCCGCGGGTGCTGCCGCTCTCCGCGGTGGTGCGGGTGCTGCAGAGCCTTCTCGCCGAGCGCATTCCCATCCGCAACATCCGCACCATCGTCGAGACGCTGGCCGAGCACGCACCGCGCTCGCAGGATCCGGCGGTGCTGCTGGGCCACGTCCGCGTCGCTCTCGGCCGCCAGATCGTTCAGGACATCGCCGGCATCGCGGCGGAGCTTCCCGTCATCACCTTCGAGCCGGAGCTCGAGCGGCTGCTCTCCGGATCGCTCGCCGCCAACTCCGCGAGTCCCGGTCTCGAGCCCGGGCTGGCCGAGCGGCTGCAGCAGCGCGTCGCCGAGGCGGCGCAGCGTCAGGAGGCTTCGGGCGAGTCGCCGGTGCTGCTGGTGCCGCCGCCGCTTCGCGCACAGCTGTCGCGCTTCCTGCGCGCCGCGCTTCCGAGCCTGAACGTGCTCGCCTGGAATGAGATTCCCGACAACCGCAAGGTCCGCGTCGTCACCGCGGTCGGCAGGTAAGACATGAAGATCGTACGACATACGGCACCCGACATGCGCCAGGCGCTGCGAGCGGTTCGCGAGCAGCTCGGCGAGGAGGCCGTCATCCTCTCCTCCCGCCGCACTGCGCAGGGCGTGGAAATCACCGCCGCGGTGGATTTCGATGCCGCGAGCCTCGAGGCGGCCGCGCCGCCGGCGCCCGCCGCCTCACACATTCCCTCGGCCGCCGGCGCGGCGTCCCTCTCTCTCGCCGCGAGAACTGCCGCGGCGCCGCTCTCTCTCGCCTCGAGCACTGCCGCGGCGCCGCTACCACCCCCGCTCGAGCCGTCGGCCGCACCGGCGGAGGCGATGGGGAAAGAGCTGCAGAGCCTGCGGCGCATGCTCGAGACCCAGCTCGCGCAGCTGGCTTGGAACGATCGCACTCGCCGCGCGCCCGTGCACACCGAGCTGCTGCGCGAGCTGACGGAGATCGGAATCGCGCAGGATCTCGCCGACCACATCGTGGGGCAGCTGGACGAGCAGGTGGATCTCACCCAGGGGCGGCGGTTCGCCATCGCGGGGCTGTCGCAATATCTGCTGGTGACCGGGGATCGCTGGCTCGAAACGGGCGGTCGTGTCGCCTTCGTGGGAGCCACCGGGGTCGGCAAGACGACGATGCTCGCGAAGCTGGCGGTGCGTTGGATCCTGCGTCACGGACCGAAAGAGCTCGCGCTGGTCGCCTCCGACACCGTGCGCATCGGTGCGCAGGATCAGATGCAGGCGCTCGGGCAGCTGCTCGGAGTGCCGGTACACGTCCCGGAGCGCTTCGAGACCCTCCCCGACCTGCTGGCGCGGCTCGACCGGCACCGCCTGGTGCTGATCGACACTCCGGGCTCGAGCCTGCGCGACGCGCAGCTCGCGGCCCGCCTCGCGGTGCTCGCCAACTGCGCCTCGAAGCTGGAAACCGCGCTCGTCCTGGCCGCGAGCACCCAGGCGGGCGCACTCGAGGAAGCGGTGCAACGCTTCCGCCCCGCCAACCCGACCTCGTGCCTGCTCACCAAGCTGGACGAGGCGGCGAGCCTCGGCGGAGCGCTGTCGGTGCTGATCCGCGCGCGGCTGCCGCTCTCCTACACGAGCGACGGCCAGCGCGTGCCCGAGGATCTGCGGCCCGCGAGGTCCCTGGAACTGGTGTCCCACGCCGTGCGCCTCGCCAAGGACACCGGCGCGGCCGCCGACGAAGATCTGCTGCGAAGACGATTTGGAAGACTCACCCATGCGAAGACCTGAGCTCAGTCTCATCAATAATTCCCGACTCGAATCCCTGGGCCAGCCCGTACAGGTGATCGCCGTCACCGGCGGCAAGGGCGGCGTCGGCAAGACGAGCGTCTCGGTCAATCTCGCGACGGCGCTCGCGGCGGCGGGCCGGCGCGTGGTGCTGCTAGACGGGGACCTCGGACTCGCGAACGCCGACGTCTTCCTCGGGCTTTCCCCACGCTACACCCTCGCGCACGTGATCTCCGGGGAACGCACCCTGGATGAGGTGATCGTCGAGGCGCCGCAGGGATTCAAGGTCGTCCCCGCCGCCTCGGGCGCTGCCGACCTCGCCAGCATGGGAGCCGCGGAGCACCTGGGCCTGGTGCGCGCCTTCGGGGAGCTCGCCGCCCGCCTGGACGTCCTCGTCGTCGACACCGCGGCCGGCATCGCCCCGGGGGTGCTGCAGTTCTCGCAGGCGGCCCAACACGTTCTCGTCGTAATCTGCGACGAGCCCGCCTCGCTAACGGACGCCTATGCGCTCGTCAAGGTCCTGAGTCGCAATCACGGCGTGCGCCGCTTCCGCGTCCTCGCCAACCGGATCCGCGGGCCGGGGGGCGGCGCCGAGCTCTTCCGCCGCTTCGAGCGCGTCACGGCGCGCTTCCTCGATGTCGTGCTGGAATTCGCGGGTGAGATCCCGGAGGACGAGTATCTGCGCCGTTCCGTGCGTGAGCAGCGCCCGGTGCTCGAGGCGTATCCGGCGAGCCCGGCGGCGCGCGCATTCAAGAAACTCGCCGGCACGGCCGATACATGGCCAGTGCCGCCCGGTCCCCGAGGGAACATCGAGTTCTTCGTGGAGCGGCTGGTGCGGCGCAACCCGGTGCACCTGGAAGTGGTGCCGTGAACGCGGCGAGCGCGTACGGTGGAAAGCGCGGCGCGAGCGACGCCAACGAGCTCGTGACGCGCCATGCGGAGCTGGTGAAGCGGATCGCCTACCACCTGGCGGGCCGGTTGCCGCCGTGCGTGGAGGTCGACGATCTGATGCAGGCCGGGATGCTGGGGTTGCTGGAGGCGGCGTCGAACTACGCGCCCAACCGCGGCGCGAGCTTCGAGACGTTTGCCGGCATCCGGATTCGAGGCGCGATGATCGATGCTCTGCGCAAGCTCGACTGGGCGCCGCGCTCGGTGCACCGCAAGGCGCGCGCCGTGGCCGCGGTGGTGCAGGAGCTCGAGCGGCGCACGGGACGCGACGCGCGCGACACTGAGATCGCCGAGCGGCTCGGGGTCCCGCTCGAGGAGTATCACTCCATCGTGCAGGACGCGGCGAGCTGTCGCCTGGCGACGCTCGACGATGCGACGGCGGCGGCGGCCGAAGGCGCGGCCGATCCGTTCCGGGAAACGGCGGAAGACGGATTCCGGCAGTCCCTGGCAAGGGCCATCGAGGGGCTGCCGGAGCGCGAGAAGCTGGTGATGTCGCTCTACTACAGCGAGGGACTGAACCTCAAGGAGATCGGCGCGGTGCTGAAGGTGACGGAGTCGCGCGCGTGTCAGCTGCACGGACAGGCGCTCGTGCGGCTGAAGGCACGGCTGGCGGATTGGCGTGACGACCCGCGAGGAGCAGCGCGTCATGAAGCGTAGGCACAGGATGCGGCCGCCGCCGCAGGTGGCGAGGGGCGGGCAAAAACCGCGCTTTTTGCTCGCCACCGCGCCGGGTCGGGCAGGGCTTGCGCGGAACAGGGATCGCGCAGCGTAACGCTCGGATCCAGCGCAACAGACTATACGAGGCAGGCAGTGAGCAAAGACCTGAAATTCCTGGTGGTCGACGACTTCTCGACCATGCGGCGCATCATCAAGAACCTGCTGCACGATCTCGGCTATCCGAACGTCGCCGAGGCGGACGACGGCAAGACCGCCCTGCCGATGCTGCAGGCCGGCGGCTTCGACTTCCTCATCACCGACTGGAACATGCCGGGCATGCCCGGGCTCGAGCTCATCAAGGCCGTGCGCGCGGACGCAAAGCTCGCCAAGATGCCGGTCCTCATGCTGACCGCGGAAGCCAAGCGCGAGCAGATCATCGAGGCCGCGCAGGCGGGCGTCAACGGCTACGTCATCAAGCCATTCACCGCCGAGACGCTCAAGGAAAAGCTCGACAAGATCCTCGGCGCGGGAAAGTGAGACCGCAATGTCGAATTTCCAGGTCCTGAAGTTGGAGTACGGCGCCTGCGTCGACTCCCTGTCGGAGGCGCTTCGCGGCGGGGACGAGACGGCATTCTTCACCGCCGTCGATCACATCGTGCGCATGCGCGAGCCGGCAACGCTCACCGAGATCCGCAAGCTGACCGGCGACCTGCAGAAGGCGCTCCAGCGCTTCAGCATCGAGTCGCGCCTCGCGGACATCGCGGAGAACGAGATTCCCGATGCGAGAACCCGGCTCACGCACGTCATCAGGATGACCGACGAGGCGGCGCACCGCACGCTCGATCTCGTCGAGAAGTCAGGACCGCTCGCCGAGCGCACCGCGCGCGAGGCGGCCGCGCTCATCGATTCGCTGAAGAGCTACCGGGACCGCCCGATGGCCGGCGGCGGATTCGAAGGGGCCGTCCGCTCGATCGACGCCTTCCTGCCCGTGGCTCGCGCGGTCGAGGCGTTCCTGCCCATCGTGCGCACCGACTCGGAACAGATCCGCAGGAACCTCGCCGACGTGCTGCTCGCGCAGGGCTACCAGGACCTGACGGGCCAGATCATCCGCAGTGTCATCAAGCTCGTCGAAGAGCTGGAGGAAACGCTCGCCAGTCTCACCAGGCTCTCCGGAGACGTGGTGGAGCACACGACCCTCGGGGAGAGCCCGGACAAGGGCCACGGACCGGTGGTTCCCGGAGTCACGCGAGGGGAAGTCGCATCAGCCCAGACAGACGTGGACGAGCTGCTGTCGGGCCTCGGCATGTAAGGAGCCACGATGGATATCCTGAGCATCATCGGACTGGTGCTCGCATTCAACGCCGTGGTCGTCGGCGCGCTGCTGCGCGGCGCCGGCATCATGGCGCTCATTTCCGTCGAGGCGTTCGTCATCGTGGGCGTCGGCACCATCGCCGCCACCTGCATCCAGACGCCCCTGCCGGTGATGAAGCAGGCGCTCAGGATCTTTCCCTGGATCGTGCGCCCGCCGCCGCGCGACGGCCGGCAGATCATCAGCAAGATCGTCGAGTGGAGCAACACCGCGCGCAAGCAGGGATTGCTCGGCCTCGAGCCGCTGATCGAGCACGAATCGGACGACTTCGTGAAGAAGGCGCTGCAGCTCGTCGTCGACGGCAGCGAGCCGGAAGCCATCAGCAACGCCATGAACGTCGAGCTCAGCATGCGCGAGCACGCCGACATCGCGGCGGCGAAGATGTTCGAGGGCGCGGGAACCTACTCCCCCACGCTCGGCATCATCGGCGCGGTGCTCGGTCTCATGGCCGTGCTGCAGAACCTCAGCGACCCCGCCAAGCTCGGCGCCGGCATCGCCTCGGCATTCACCGCCACCATTTACGGCATCAGCTTCGCCAACCTCTTCTTTCTCCCGATCGCCGGCAAGCTGAAGGGCATCATCCATCGCCAGACGCAGTTCCGCGAGATGATCATCGACGGCATGATATGCATCGCCCAGGGCGAGAACCCGCGGGCGATCGAGGCGAAGCTGCAGGGATACCTGCACTAGGACCTCCATGCGCCGCAAGCACAAAAGACACGACGAGGAGCACGAGAACCACGAGCGCTGGGTGATCCCCTACGCCGACCTGCTCACTCTGCTGCTCGCCTTCTTCGTGGTGATGTACTCGATCTCCTCGGTGAACGCAGGCAAGTACCGCGTCCTCTCCGACTCGCTCTATGCCGCGTTCCGTGGCCAGCCGCGCACGCTCTCGCCGATCGAGGTCGGCCACAAGCGCGTCGGCTCCGGAGCCGACATCCGCGTGAGCATCGTGCAGCAGGCCACCCTCAAAGGACAGCCCCGCACGCTGCTCGATGCCGTACCGCTCGACCTCGCCACCCCGATACCCGACGCGCCCTATCACGACGACGTGCCGCCGCCGGGCAGCGAGACCGGCGTGAAGTCGGCGACCGGGCCCGCGCGTCTCGACAGCGCGCACGCCGCGCAGGCGAAAGCCGCAGCGGTGATGCTGAACAAGGTCGCGGACGACGTCACCCAGGCGCTGGCGGGACTCGTGAAGAAGAAGCTGGTGATGGTGAAGCGCAAGCAGTACTGGATCGAGGTCGAGATCCGCACCGACATTCTCTTCCCGAGCGGCAGCGCGCGTCTCGCGCCGAACGCGGTCGCCATCATCCGCCGCCTCGCCGCCGTGCTCGCGCGCTTCCCCAACCCGATCCGGGTCGAGGGCTTCACCGACGACGTGCCGATCCGGACGGTGCAGTTCTTTTCCAACTGGGAGCTCTCGGCTGCACGCGCCGCCAGCGTCGTGCACGTGTTCTCCGATCGCGGCGTGGCGCCGGAGCGGCTCGCGGTCGTCGGGTTCGGCGATCAGCACCCGGTCGCGAGCAATGACACCGCGCAGGGGCGCAACGCCAACCGGCGCGTGAGCGTCGTCATACTCTCCACCGCGCCCGGCAGCCGGTTGAATCCAGGCTGGATGCCTTCGAGCGGCACGACCGCGGACACTGGCACGGTTCCTGCACGATAACTCCTGACACCCGCCGGCCGCGCCGGATTTCCGACACGGCCGGCGAGTGATGTGACCCGCATCACAAGGGAGCCGCACCGCATGACTCTGCCGTCCGCCGAATTCCTGCTGATCGCGGGACGCGCGGTGTTCCTCGTCTTCTCGTTCGCCGTTGCCTCCATCAGCTTCACGGCGTGGCGGCGCGCGACGCGCGAGCAGACCGCCGAGGTGCTGTCGCAGACGCGGCTGCTCCTGCAGCGGCTCGCGGAGCTCGAGGCGCGCGTGGATGCAACCCGATCCGCCGTCGCGGAGCTCGGTGCTCGCCTGGACCAGCCTGCCGCGGCCGCCCCTTCCTCCGCCCCCTCGCCCGGCTACCAGATCGCGATACGGCTGGCCCGCGGCGGCGCCAGCCGCGAGGAGCTGATGTCGGGCTGCGGGCTCACGCTCGCCGAGGCGGAGCTCGTCAGAAGGCTGCATGGACCGCGCACTGCGGAACTGCGTCAAGTTTCGTAGGGCTCAACTCAAGAGGTGCATCACACGAGCCGATAGCGGCGCTGTACCGGCAGTCACGCCTCGAATTCGCGCGCCGACCAGATTATGAAAAACCGTAAGCAGCAGACGCCGGCCAGGAAGCGCGCACAGAAGCGGCCGACGAAGCGCGCTCCGGCGCGCAGCAGGTCCGACGCCGCCCCTTCAGCCCTGGCGCTGGCCGCGGAGTGCACCTTGGCGCAGGCGGACGCGCTCCAAGCGGAGCTCGCGCGGCGGCTGGACGAGCCGCAACGGGTCATCGTGGACGTAAGCGCGCTGCAACGGATCGACACCGCGGGGCTTCAGCTCCTGGCGGCCTTCGTGCAGGACCGCCGCACCGCCGGCCGTGCGGTTGAATGGCGGGGTCGCGCAGCCGCGCTCGACGCCGCGGCGGGCCTCCTCGGTCTCAGAGGCATGCTCGAGCTCGCCGGCGAGGTCGGCCAATGACCGTCGATCTGACACAATTTCACGACGCATTCTTCGAGGAGAGCTTCGAGGCGCTCGATTCCATGGAGGCCGCGCTGCTGAAGCTCGATATCGGCTCCCCCGAGCCGGAGCTGATCAACACGATTTTCCGCGTCGCGCACTCGATCAAGGGCGGCAGCGCCACCTTCGGGTTCTCGGAGATCGCCTCCTTCACCCACAGCCTCGAGACTCTGCTCGATGAGCTGCGCAGCGGGACGATGCCGGTCACGGTGGCCGTATCGGACCTGCTGCTGAAGTCCGTGGACGTCATGCGCGCCATGCTGCGCGCGGTCCAGGCGAAGCAGCCGATCGACTCCCAGCGGGTCTCGGACCTGCAGTTCGATCTCGAGGTCGCCATCGCGAGGAAGAGCGAGCCCGCGCCGCCCCCCGCTGCGGCGAGCGCGGCACCGGCCGGGAGCGGAGGATCGGCCGCCGCCCCGGCCGCTGCCCTCGGGCACTGGCGGATCCGCTTCCACCCGTATCGCGAGCTGCTGGCACGCGGGAACGATCCGCTGCGCATGTTGCGCGAGCTCGCCGAGCTCGGTGAGCTGCAGGTGCGGCTCGATGCGCAGATGCTGCCGCCGCTCCACGAGATCAGCCCGCAGGACTGCTATCTCGCCTGGACGCTCGAGCTTCCGGGTAAGGTTCCGGAGGAGGCGATCAGGCAGGTCTTCGAGTGGGCCGAGGGCGACTGCGACCTCACGATCGAGCGGCTGCCCGCCGAGCAGGAGGCGCCCGCGGCGAGCGCCGCGCCCGAGCCGGCGGCCGCTGCGACACCGCCCCCGACACGCGCGCCGGAGCCACAGACCGCGCATCAGCCCTCCTCCGCTCCCGCGCCCGCACCGGCGGCCGCCGTGCCTCCGGCATCCCGCCTGGACGCCCCCGGGAAGTCGGAACCCGCGCTCAGCGCGCTCGGCGACTCGGGCTCGATCCGCGTCAGCGTCGAGAAGATCGACGAGCTGATGAACACAGTCGGTGAGCTCGTGATCACCCAGGCGATGCTGAGCCAGCTCGGCTCCCATTTCGACGGCCCGGACGCCGAGAAGCTTCGCGCCGGCCTCGCGCAGCTCGAGCGCAACATGCGCGAGCTGCAGGAAAGCGTGATGCGGGTGCGCATGCTGCCGATCAGCTTCGTGTTCAGCCGCTTCCCGCGCATGGTGCGCGACCTCACCCAGCGCCTGGGCAAGCAGATCGAGCTCAAGCTCACCGGCGAGCAGACCGAGCTCGACAAGACGGTGCTCGAGAAGATCGGCGATCCGCTGGTGCACCTCGTGCGCAATTGCATCGATCACGGCATCGAGTACCCGGAAGCGCGCATCGCGGCCGGCAAGCCCGCCGAGGGCACCGTGCACCTCGACGCCTGCCACCGCGGCGGCAACATCGCCGTGGAGGTGAGCGATGACGGCGGCGGCCTCGACAGCGAGCGCATCCTCGCCAAGGCCCGCGCCCGCGGCCTCATCGGTCCCAACGACACGCTGACCGAAGCCCAGATCCACGAATTGATCTTCCAGCCGGGATTCTCCACCGCCGAGAAGACCACCGACCTCTCCGGGCGCGGCGTGGGCATGGACGTGGTGCGCCGCAACGTGAAGGAGCTGGGGGGAAAGGTCGAAGTGAGGAGCGAGCCGGGGCGCGGCTCTCGATTCACCATCACCCTGCCGCTGACCCTCGCCATCGTCGACGGCCAGTCCGTCGCGGTGGGCACCGAGACCTACATCGTCCCGCTCATCTCCATCGTGGAGTCGATGCAGCTCAAGCCGAGCGGCGTCACCCGGCTCTCGGGCCGCGGCGAGGTCCTCTCTTTCCGCGGCGATTACCTGCCCATCATCCGGCTGCACGAGCTCTTCGGCGTCGAGCCGCGCTCGCGCGCGCTGCACGAAGGGCTGGTGGTGATCGCCGAGGGCGATGGCCGGCGGGTCGGTCTCTTCGTGGACGATCTGCTCGGGCAGCAGCAGGTGGTCATCAAGTCTCTGGAAGCGAATTACGGGCACATCGATGGCGTCTCGGGCGCGACCATCCTCGGCGACGGCTCGGTGGCTCTCATTCTCGATGTGCCGGGACTCATCCGCGCCGCATCCATGCGGGCGGCGGCGTGAGGCTCACGGCGGTGAAGGCGAGGCAGCACAATCATGTCCAGTAACGCGGTCGAGCGGCAACAGGGTGCCGGGAGCGGCTCCCACCAGGTCCTGACTTTCGTGCTCGGCAACGAGACCTACGGAGTCGACATCCTGCGCGTGCAGGAGATCCGCGGCTGGTCCGCCGTGACGAAGATTCCCCACGCCCCCGCGCACGTGCTCGGGGTGCTCAACCTGCGCGGCTCGATCGTGCCGATCGTGGACCTGCGGATGCGCTTCGCTCTCGAGCGTGCCGAGTACACCGCGGTGACCGTGATCATCGTCATGTCCGTCAGGGGACCATCGGGCCGCCGAGACTTCGGAGTCGTCGTGGACGGCGTGTCGGACGTGGTCGACGTCAATTCCGCCGAGGTGAAGCCGGCGCCCGAGCTCGGCTCGCGGTCCGCGACCGAGTATATCCGCGGGCTGGTCTCGGTCGCCGAGCGCATGGTGGTGCTGCTCGACATCGACCGCCTCATCGGCAGGGATCTCGCCCTCTCTCCGGGCGGCGAGTCCGATGAAGCCGTCGCCGCCAGCGCCGCCTGAACGGAGACACGATCCCATGAGCGTCACGCGAAACCTCATCGAGGAGACCCGCGAGATCATCAGCGCCGCCTCCCAGGGGGACCTCACCCGCAGGCTCGACGTCCGCATCGACAGCCCCGAGCTGCGCGTGATGGCCGAGGGCATCAACTCACTCCTCGACGGCATGGCCGGCATCGTCGGCGGGATCAGCTCGACCGCCGGCGAAGTCAATCGCTCCGCCGAGGAGATCTCCGCCGGCAATGCCGACCTGTCGCGGCGCACCGAGGAGCAGTCGGCGTCCCTCGAGGAGACCGCCTCCTCCATGGAGGAGATGACGACCACGGTCAAGCAGAATGCCGACAACGCAGCCCAGGCGAGCCAGCTCGCGCTCGCGGCCCGCGATCAGGCGGAGCGCGGCGGGATCGTGGTGAATCAGGCGGTCGCCGCCATGGCCGACATCAAGCAGTCCTCGAAGAAGATCGCCGACATCATCGGCGTGATCGACGAGATCGCCTTCCAGACCAACCTGCTGGCGCTCAATGCCGCCGTCGAGGCGGCGCGCGCCGGCGAGCAGGGGCGGGGCTTCGCCGTGGTGGCGAGCGAGGTCCGCAGCCTCGCGGGCCGGTCGGCCACCGCCGCCAAGGAGATCAAAGGGCTCATCAAGGATTCGGTGCGCAAGGTGGAGGATGGCTCCGCCCGCGTCACCCAGTCCGGCCAGACTCTCGAGGAGATCGTGGCTTCGGTGAAGAAGGTCTCGGACATCGTCGCCGAGATCGCCGCCGCCTCGCGCGAGCAGTCCGCCGGCATCGAGCAGGTCAACCGGGCGGTCATGCAGATGGATGCGCTCACCCAGCAGAACGCCGCCCTGGTGGAGGAAGCCACCGCCGCAGCGCGGAGCATGGCCGGCCAGGCCCGAGAGCTGAGTGACACCGTGGGCCGATACCGCATCGCGCATGATGTGAATCGTGCGTTGCACCGGGACCCTCTCGCCTTCGGCGAGTCCCGTGCGGCAAGCGGCGCCGCAAGAGCCTCACCCGTGTGGGCTGCGCGCGCGGCGCGCAGTTCCTGAGTTACTTCCATGAAACTATTCGCCCTCAATCGGCTCAAGCTCTGGCAGAAGCTCGCAGCACTCATCCTCGCGATGTCGGCTCCGGCGCTGCTGGCCGGGTATTTCTACCTGAGCACAATCGGCGGCGAGATCGGCCAGACCCGCCAGGAGCTCGACGGCGCGCGCTATCTCGCGGCGCTCGAATCGCTCGACTGCGCACTGCTCACGCACGCGGGCCGCTCATTCGGGGTTGCGAGCGGCGACGCGGCAAGCCGCGCCGCGATGCTGTCGGCGCAGAGCGCCGTCGGGCGGGCGTTCGACCAGGCCGCCCGGATCGATGGCGCCGTCGGCGAGCGCTACGGGGTCCGGCGGGAGTTCAATGCCCTGAAGTCGCAGTGGGCACGGCTTGCCGCCGCCAACGCCCCGACAGCGGGGCAGAGCGCGAGCGCGCATGCGGCGCTGCTTTCGCATCTAGACACCCTGATGGCCGAGGTCGCGGCGGCGTCGCGCATCGCATCCGATCCCGACCAGACGACCCGCAACCTGCTCGATATCTCCTCGGACTACCTTCCGCGCGCCCTCGCGGACACCGGCAGTCTGCGCGCCCATGCGGTGACTGCCGCCTTCAAGGGCTATCTCGGCGGCGATGACCACATGGCCATCGAGATCTACCGCAATCGCGTGCTCGCGCAGCTCGGCGCCGTACGCTTCGCCCTCGACGCGCTCCCGGCCTCGGTTCGCTCTTCCCTCGCCCCGGACTACCGTTCCGCCGTCAGCCGCTTCGGCGACTTCTATGGCACCGTCCGCTCGCAGGTCCTCGACGCCGCCACTCTCAAGGTGACCGGCGGCGCGATTTACGGGGCGGCGCGGCCGACCAACGAAGCGCTGCGCGATCTCGTGAGCGCGAGCAGTTCGGCGGCTTCATCCGCGCTCGAAGCACGCCTGTCCTCGCTCACTGAGCTGCGCGCCGCGAACCTGACACTCGTGCTGGTCGCGATCGCTCTCATCCATCTTCTGACCTGGACCCTGGAGCGCACCCTCACGCGGCCGTTGAGCCGCGCCGTCGCCATCTTCCAGCGCATCGCCGAAGGCGGCTACGACAGCGAGATCGATACGCGGCGAACCGATGAGGCCGGACAGGTCCTGCGGGCGCTGCGGGCCATGCAGGACAAGCTGCGCACCCAGTTCGAGGGGGAGCGCGCCGTCGCGGCGGAGAACTCCCGCATCCGTCATGCGCTCGACAAGGCGTCCACAGGCGTGGTGCTGGCCGACGCGAGTCATCGGATCATTTATCTCAATGACGCGGCGCAGACGGGCTTCGAGCGCTATGAGGCGCAGATCCGCAGCGCCCTGCCGGCGTTCGATGCGGCAAAGCTCCGCGGCTCGAGCCTCGAGTCCCTGTCCACGGATCCGGCGGCCGAGCGCGGCGTTCTGGACGCGCTCACCGGGGAGCGGACCGAGGAGCGCACCCTCGGCGGCCTCCACTTCCGCACCGTCACCAACCGTGTGACCGGCGAGCGCGGCGAGCGGCTGGGCACGGTCATGGAGTGGACGCAGCGCACGCAGGAGGTGCGCGTGGAGCAGGAGCTGCAGGGCGTGCTCGGCGCGGTGAACGGCGGCGACCTGAGCCGGCGCATCGACCTGGCGCACAAGTCGGGGTTTTTCGAGGCGCTCGGAGCCGGGGTCAACCGGCTCGCGGAAAGCCTGGTCGAGATCGTCTCGCGCGTGAAGAGCGCGGGCCGCGAGATCGCCCTCGGCGCCGAGGAGATCACCGCGGGCAACTCGAACCTGTCGCTGCGCACCGAGGAGCAGGCCTCCTCGCTCGAGGAGACCGCCTCCTCGATGGAAGAGATGACCACGACCGTCAAGCAGAACGCCGACAACGCGGCCCAGGCCAATCAGCTCGCCGTCGCGGCGCGCGATCAGGCCGAGCAGGGCGGAGCCGTGGTCGGCAAGGCCGTGGACGCGATGTCCGGGATCAACGAATCGGCCAAGAAGATCGCCGACATCATCGGGGTCATCGATGAGATTGCGTTCCAGACGAATCTGCTCGCCCTGAACGCCGCGGTCGAGGCGGCACGGGCCGGCGAGCAGGGCCGCGGCTTCGCCGTGGTGGCGAGCGAGGTGCGCAACCTCGCCGGCCGCTCCGCGACGGCCGCGAAGGAGATCAAGAGCCTGATCGAGGACAGCGTCAGGAGAGTGGGGGACGGCTCGAGCCTCGTGACCCAGTCCGGGCGCACGCTCGGGGAGATCGTGACCTCGGTGAAGAAAGTCTCCGACATCGTCGCCGAGATCGCCGCCGCATCGCGCGAGCAGTCCTCGGGCATCGAGCAGGTCAACCGCGCCGTGGTGCAGATGGACGAGCTCACGCAGCAGAACGCCGCGCTCGTGGAGGAGGCGACCGCCGCCTCGCAATCCATGGCGGGCCAGGTGCGCGAGCTCAACGACATGCTCGCTCGCTACGAGCTCGGCGGGGAGAGCGCGGCAACCGCCGTCGCGCAGGAAGCGGCCGGCTCGGCGGCCGGCGTGAAGAGCGCCGCTCCGGTCGCACGGAGCAACGCGCGGCTGAGGTCCCGCCGCGCCGGCGGCGGGGACGGCGAATGGATCGAGGCTTAGAGGTACTTTCATGCAATTGCTCAACCGCTTGAGGCTCTGGCAGAAACTGGGTCTGCTCGTCGCGGCGATGGCCGTGCCGACGGCGCTGCTCGGCTTCTTCTACCTGCGCGCCGCCAACAGCGAGGTCGCCCAGGCCCGCAGCGAGCTCGCGGGAGCCGAATACGCGCACCAGGTGGGCACTGTGCTCGCCGAGGTCGCCAATCACCGCAGCCTGCTCTTCGCGGTGCTCACCGGCGACAGCGCCCGCAAGGGGGAGCTCGGGACCTCCGAGGCGGCGATCGACCGTCTGATGTCCGGCATCGACGCCAGCGACTCGGCCACCGGGTCGCGGCTCGGGGTCGCGCACGAATGGCGCGGTATCGAGACCGCCTGGCAGCGTTTGAAGTCGGATGAGGCGAAGCTCACCGCCGATGCGGCCGTGGCCCGGCAGGACGCGCTCATCGCCCGGATCGTGACGCTCGGCAACCTCGTGGTGGCGCGCTCGGCGCTCAACGTCGATCCCTCGCCGCAGACCGCCTCGCTGATTCGGATCGCCACCCGCGACGTGCCCGGCGCGCTCATCGCCTCGGGCAACGTCCAATGGTATGCCACCAGTGCGAGCATCAAGGGTTACCTCGGCGGCAACGACCAGATGGCGCTCCACCTCTATCACCGGGAGGTGGCCGGCGACTTCGCAGCGGCGGCCCGCGACCTGAACGGCGCGCCGCAGGCGGCTCGCGCGAGGATCGCACCGGCCCTGAAGAAGGCGCAAGCCGCTTTCGACGATTCCTACGCGATCATCCGCTCGCGGATCATCAACGCGCAGAAGATGACCATCACCACGGCCGAGCTCTTCGCCGACTCGCGCGCCATCAGCTCGAGCCTGCAGCGCCTCTCGGATCTCGGGTATTCCTCCATGGACGAGGCGGTCAAGCACCGCCTGACGCAGGTGACGACCTGGCGCAACGTGACCGTCGGGGTGACGGCCGTCGCCCTGGCCGTGGCGCTCGTGCTCTCCTGGCTCATCGCCCGGTCCCTCGCCACGCCGCTCGCGCAGGCGATCGAGGTCTTCGGCCGCATCGCAGCCGGCAAGTACGACAGCACGATCGACCTCACCGGCTCGGACGAGGCCGGCCGGGTGCTGCGCGCCCTGCACGAGATGCAAGGGAAGCTCCGCACCCAGATCGAGAACGAGCGGGTGGTCGCCGCCGAGAATGCCCGTGTGCGCCAGGCCCTCGACAAGGTCTCGACCGCGGTGGTCCTCGCCGACCCGCAGCACCGGATCATCTACCTCAACGACACGGCAACGGCCACGTTTGCGCGCAGCCAGGACGAGATCCGGCGGGGGCTTCCCGGGTTCGACGTCCAGAACCTGCCCGGCGCGAGCCTCGAGAGCCTGGCGACCGATCCGGCCGCCGAGCGGCGCGATCTCGACACGCTCGCCGGCTCGCGCACGGCCGAGCGGCACCTCGGGGCGTGCACCTTCCGGACCGTGACCAACGCCGTGCTCGACGAGCAGGGCGCGCGGATCGGCACCGTCATGGAATGGACCGACCGCACCCAGGAGGTCGCCGTCGAGAAGGAGATGCAGGGCATGCTGTCGGCCGTGGTCGCGGGCGACCTCGGCAGCCGCATCGATCTCTCGGGCAAGACCGGCTTCTTCGAGGCCATGAGCCGCGGCGTCAACCAGCTCGCGGACACCATGGCCGACGTGGTCTCGCGCGTGAAGCGCGTCGCCGCCGAGGTCCACCGCGGCGCCGAGGAGATCTCCGCCGGCAATGCCAACCTGTCGCAGCGCACGGAGGAGCAGTCCTCCTCGCTCGAGGAGACCGCCTCCTCGATGGAGGAGATGACGACCACCGTCAAGCAGAACGCCGACAACGCCGCGCAGGCCAATCAGCTCGCCCTTGCGGCGCGCGATCAGGCCGAGAAGGGCGGAACGGTCGTCAGCCAGGCGGTCGCGGCCATGGCCGGCATCAACGACTCGTCGAAGAAGATCGCGGACATCATCGGCGTCATCGACGACATCGCCTTCCAGACCAACCTGCTGGCGCTGAACGCGGCCGTCGAGGCGGCGCGTGCCGGCGAGCAGGGGCGCGGCTTCGCCGTGGTGGCGAGCGAGGTCCGAAGCCTCGCCGGCCGCTCGGCCACCGCCGCCAAGGAGATCAAGGAGCTGATCCAGGACTCGGTGCGCAGGGTCGAGGACGGCTCGGTGCTCGTCACGCAGTCCGGCCAGACGCTGGAGAAGATCGTCGCCGCGGTGAAGAAGGTCTCCGACATCGTCGCCGAGATCGCCGCCGCCTCGCGCGAGCAGTCCTCCGGGATCGAGCAGGTCAATCGCGCGGTCATGCAGATGGACGAGCTCACCCAGCAGAACGCGGCGCTGGTGGAAGAGGCCACCGCCGCCTCGCAGGCGATGGCGGAGCAGGTGCGCGGACTCAACGAGATGCTGGCGCGGTTCCGGGTGCAGATGCAGGAATCCGGCGAGCCGATGAGCGCTCCGGCACCGGCCTCCCGGACCATCGCGGCCCCCTCCTCCGGGACGCGCATCGAGCGCCGTGGAGCGAACCGGCCGTGGGCCGGCCGCGGCGCCGCCGCCAGGAGCCCGAAGCAGACAGCCGCACCGGCGGAGCCCGCGCGCCCGGCCGCGGCGGCGCCCGCCACCCCTGCGCGCGGCAACGGCACGCTCGGCGCCGACGGCGGCGATTCCGAGTGGCAGGAGTTCTAACCTCATGTCAATACCACCAGCAACGAGCGGAGCGCCGTGATGGCCCGGATACTCGCAGTAGATGACTCGGCGGCGATGCGCCAGATGGTCGGCATCACGCTGACCGGCGCGGGCCACGACGTGCAACAGGCCGCCGATGGCGACGAGGCGCTGCGGATCGCCGACCGGCAGAGGTTCGATCTCGTCATCACCGACGTGAACATGCCCAGGATGGACGGCATCACGCTGGTGCGCGAGCTGCGCAGCCGCGCCAGCTATCGGTACGTGCCGCTGCTCGTGCTCACCACCGAGGCGACGCTCGAGCGCAAGCAGCAGGGCAAGGCCGCCGGCGCGACCGGGTGGCTGGTGAAGCCCTTCAACCCCGAGCGGCTGCTCGCGACCATCGCCAAGGTGCTCGGCTGATCTTTCGAATCACTATGTCGACAATGAGGAAACCACCCATGAAGTCCCCGAAGCGAATCCTGGCCCTGGCCGTCCTGTCGGTCGCCTGCGCCGTGAGCCTGCAGGCCCACGCCGACCAATGCAGGCTGCCCCCGGCGCCGAGCAAGATTCCCGACGGCAACACGGCCACCCAGCAGGAAATGGTGACGGCCATGGAGACGATCAGACAGTACAACAATGACGTGCAGACGTACCTCAAGTGTCTGGACTTCGAGGCGCGACAGAATCAGCTGAGCCCCGGTGACCAGACCTCCCTGCACAACGCGGCCGTCAGTCAGCTCACCCATATCGCCGACAAGTTCAACCAGCAGGTGCGCACCTTCAAGGCGAGACACGGCTGAGGACGATCGTGTCGCTCCCATCACGGGGCTCGCCGCCGGCGAGCCCCGTCAACTCCGAGTACGAGCTCGCGTGCGCGGCGGCCACGGCCGCCTCGCTCATCGAGCTCGCGCTCAGCGAATCGCAGCAGCCGGTGGCGCGGCTCGGCGAGGCGCTCGCGCGCGTCACCGCCGCGGCAGCGTCCGGCGCCCGGCCGGCCGCGCGCGACCTCGACGCCTGCGTGGAGTCGCTGCAGTTTCATGACCGCCTGGTGCAGCAGCTCTCGCAGGTGCGCGATCTGCTCGCCGCGGTCGCCGCCGCGGGCTCCGCCGACACGGCTCCCGGCGGCCGGCAGAGCTGGCCCGTGCTCATGGAGAATCTACGTGCGCGCTTCACCTCCGAGTCGCACCGCATCCTCTTCAATCTGTTGATGCCCGATGCGGAGGGCCATAGCCACGTGGCCTCCCTCCATGCCAGCGAAGGCAGCGTGGAGCTGTTCTGAGCAGATCCGTGAACGCCGCCTCCGCACGAGAGGTCAACACGCTTCGCCTGCGGGAGTTCGCCTTCGGCGAAGAGGACTTCCAGGCGCTGCGTGTGCTCGTCAAGGCGCTCACCGGCATCCATCTGTCGGACCAGAAGCGGGAGCTCGTGTACGGACGCCTGACGCGGCGGCTGCGCGCGCTGCAGCTGCGCAGCTTCGCCGAGTACCGCGAGTTCCTGAAGGGCGACACCCAGGAGTTCGCCGAGCTCTGCAACGCGATCACGACCAACCTCACCTCCTTCTTCCGCGAGCCGCATCACTTCCATTACCTGCGCGAGCAGGTGCTCGCACCGCTCGCGGCCCGCGGCCGGGGCGGACGCCGCCTTCGCATCTGGTCGGCGGGCTGCTCGACCGGGGAGGAGCCCTACTCCATCGCGATGACCGTGCTCGAGGCCCTGCCGGACCCGGGCAACTGGGACATCCGGATACTTGCGACGGACCTCGACTCCGACGTTCTGCAGCGGGCACGTCGGGGCGTGTATTCGGAGGAGCGGACGGCCAATCTCTCTTCCGAGCATCTGCAGCGGTTCTTCACGGATCGGCAGGAAGCCGGGGGCCTCTGCCGGCAGATCAACCCGGAAGTCGCCGCGCTCGTCACGTTCAAGCAGCTCAATCTCATCCACGCCCTGCCGATGAAAGGACCGTTGGACGTGATCTTTTGCCGCAACGTCGTGATCTACTTCGACAAGGAAACCCAGCGGGAGCTCTTCAGCCGCATCGCGCCGCTGCAGCGTCCCGGGGATCTGCTCTTCCTCGGTCATTCCGAGAGCCTCTTCAAGGTCTGCGACAGCTATGCCCTCATCGGCAAGACCATTCACAGGCGCGTCTGAGCCCGGGCCGGCGGCGCTGCCCGGCTTCGAGGATTTCCAGCGCTTCTGGGACCGCGAGAACGGCTGCTGGATGGTCAAGATCCTTCCGGGCGAGTACTACGTGAGCCGCGGCGGGGAAGCGGTCTCGACGGTGCTCGGCTCCTGCGTATCGGCGTGCGTGCGCGATCCGACCCGAGGCATCGGCGGGATGAACCACTTCATGCTGCCCGAGGACGCCGCGGTGGGTCCCAACGACTGGCTCGATCCGTCGGTCGGCCTCGCGACCCGCTACGGCTCGTACGCCATGGAAAGCCTGATCAACGACCTGCTGAAGCTCGGCGCGGCGCGCGAGCGCCTGGAGATCAAGCTCTTCGGCGGCGGCCGGATCCTCTCGGCGATGACGGACGTCGGCAGCCGCAACATCGATTTTGTCCGCAAATACATGGCCCTGGAAGGCTACCCGGTCGCGGCCGAGGATCTCGGGGGCACCCAGCCCCGCAAGCTCGTCTACTTCCCCGAGAGCGGGCGCGCGCGGCTGCGCAAGCTCCGGCCGGTCGAGAACCGGATCATCAGCCATCACGAGCAGCTCTATCTCGCCAGCCTCGGCAAGCAGGCCGTCGGCGGCGACGTCGAGCTTTTCGACTGAAGGATGCGAGCATGATCCCCACCGCGCATTCCAGGGCCGCGTCCCCCGCAAGGCGGCCCATCCGCGTGCTCATCGTGGACGATTCCGCATTGGTGCGCAGCCTCCTCACCGACATCCTCAATGCCGCTGCGGACATCGAGGTCGTCGGAGTCGCCGCCGACGCCCATGCCGCGCGCGAGAAGATCAAGCAGCTCAACCCGGATGTGCTCACGCTCGACGTCGAGATGCCGAAGATGGATGGCATCACGTTCCTGCGCAACCTCATGCGGCTGCGGCCCATGCCGGTGGTGATGGTCTCTTCCCTCACCGAGCGCGGCGCCGACGTGACTCTCGATGCGCTCGCGCTCGGCGCGGTGGATTATCTCTCCAAGCCCAAGATCGACCTCGCCGCGACGCTGAAGGACTACGCCGACGAGCTCATCGAGAAGGTCCGGATCGCCGCGCGGGCCAGCGTGCGCGCGCTCGACCCCCGGCAGCCCCGGACTTCGGGGTCGGTGGCACCGGCTCACAGCGCCGATGCGGTGCTGCCGAAGGCAGCGCCGCGCAGCCGGCCGCTGCGCACCACCGATCGGGTGGTCGCGATCGGCGCCTCCACCGGCGGCACCGAGGCCATCAAGGACGTGCTGATGCGGCTGCCGCCGGACTGCCCTGGTGTCGTCATTGCGCAGCACATTCCCAAGGCCTTCAGCACTCCCTTCGCCCGACGCCTGAACGATTGCTGTCCCATGTCGGTGTGCGAGGCCCAGGACGGGCAGCATGTGCTGCCCGGACACGCCTACATCGCGCCCGGCGATCGCCACCTGATGCTGGTACGGGATGGCACCCGGTACGTCTGCCGCCTGGACGACGGCGTGCCGGTCAATCGCCACAAGCCCTCCGTCGACGTGCTGTTCCGCTCGGTGGCGCAGAATGCCGGCGCCAATGCCATAGGGGTGCTGCTCACGGGGATGGGCAAGGACGGTGCGCGCGGACTGAAGGAGATGCGCGACAGCGGCAGCCGCACGATCGCCCAGGACGAGGCGAGCAGCGTCGTCTGGGGAATGCCCGGCGAGGCTGTGGCGCTCGGGGCCGCCGAGCACGTGGCCGCGCTGGAGAGCGTCGCCGGCAAGATCCTCGCCCTGGCGGATGCGCTGGACATCACGCGCGAGACCAAAGCGCTCGGCGATGCCGACGATCCGTGAACCAATCTGAGGACGCAGGTCTCAACTGCGCGCAGGATGCGCCGATAAATACCGGGTGAGGGCGCATTGATGAAGAGCTCCGCTGCCGAGAATTCCCAGGTCGCCTGCGACACCGAGGCATTCGCCTTCGTGCAGGCGCTGGCCGCCGAGCTGTCGCGGGGCAAGGTGGACCTCCCCAGCTTCCCGGATATCGCGCTGCGCGTGCGCCAAGTCCTGGCCGACGAGGAAGTCTCGCAGGAGAAGGTGGTGCGTGTGGTCGGCTCGGAGCCGGCGCTCGCCGCGCGCCTCATGCAGATCGCCAATTCCGCCGCCATCAACTTCACGGGCAAGCCGATCACCGAGCTGCGGACGGCCATTGCGCGCATGGGCTTCAACATGGTCCGCAGCGCCGCCATCGCGTTCGCCATGTCGCAGTTGAAGAAGGTGGACTCCCTGAAGGGCCTCGAGCAGCCGCTCGATGGGCTCTGGCGTCGCAGCGCGGCCGTGGCGGCGATGTCGCATGCCGTGGCCCGCCGCTTCAGCCGCGTCAATCCGGATACCGCCATGCTCGCTGGAATGCTGCACGGCATCGGCAAGCTCTACATTCTCACGCGCTCGAGCAGACATCCGGCGCTGTTCGCAAATCAGGCGGCGTACAACGCCATCGTGCGGGACTGGCATGCTCCGGTCGCCAAGGCGCTGCTCGAGAACTGGGAGATGGCCGAGGAGATCATCGCGGCCGTGAGCGAGTACGAGGACTTCAGCCGCGAGCACGACGGCCCTCCGGACCTCACGGATGCGCTCACCGTCGGCCACCTGCTCACCGCCTTCAAGGAGCATCCCGAGACGCTGGAGCTCAACATGCACGATGTATCCGCCTGCAAGCGGATGAAGATCGATCGCGCGAGCTACGAGAAGCTGATCGACGAGTCGGAAGCGGAAATCGAGGCCCTGCGTCAGGCGCTCGGCGTCTGAGCGCGCACCGACTCCCACACGAGCCGCCATGCCCTCCCAACCTTTCCCCAATCCTCACGCCGACCCACACGGACAGGACGGCACCGATCGTGACGTCGCGTTCACCTTCGTTCAGGCGCTGGCCGCGGAGCTCTCCGGCGGCAAAGTGGAGCTGCCTGGATTCCCGCACATCGTCATGCGCGTGCAGCGGGTATTGAGCGATGAAAAAGCCGACGCCACACGCATCGTGCGCGTCATCGGCGGCGAGCCGGTGCTGGCCAGCCAGCTCGTTCGGATGGCCAACTCCGCGGCCCTGAATCCCGGAGGGGCGCCGGTGACGGACCTCCGTGCGGCCGTGACCCGCGTGGGAGTGGATACCGTGCGCACCGCGACCATCGCCTTCGCCATGCGCCAGCTGCGCGAAGCGGCGACGCTTCGGGGTCTGGACATGCAGCTTGGCGTCCTCTGGCGCCGCAGCGTGCAGGTCGCGAGCCTGTGCTTCGTGGTTGCCCGGCGCTTGACGAGCATCAGTGCGGACACAGCGCTCCTCGCGGGCCTGCTGCAGGGCATCGGCCGTCTCTACATCCTGACGCGCGCCAGCCGCCACCGCTCACTCTTCTGCGATGCGGCCGCCTACCATGCCATCGAGCAGGACTGGCATCTGAGCATCGCCGCGGCCCTCCTCGAGAACTGGGGAATCGCGGATGAGATCGTCCAGGCGGTGCACGAGTCGGAGAACCTCGAGCGCGAGTCGCGCGGGGCGCCGGGCCTGGCGGATGTCCTCGTGGTCGGCACGCTGCTCGCGGAATTCAACGGCGACACAAGCGCCCTCGCCGCCCAGATCGAATGCGCGAAGCCCCTGCAGCGGCTGCGGCTGGACCAACTCGCGTGCGAGCGGTTCCTGTCGGAATCGGCTCAGGAAGTGGCGGCCCTGAGGGACGCACTGGGGTGAGGGCCGTCGGCGCAGGTGTGTGGGAGCTGCGAATCGACGTAGGACCGGGCTATCGAGCCTATTACATGCGCGTCGGCGAGAGCGTTTATCTCATGCTCGGTGGGGGCGATAAGTCCTCGCAGGCAAAAGACGTCGATCGTGTTATCCGAATGGCAAGCGAGCTCAAGTCCACTGCTCGAGCGAAGAAGGCGAGGAAATCGAAATGAGTACGAAGATTAACGCCAAGGTCGCGCAGAGACTCGGCGTGCGGCGGTTCGATGCGTCCGAATATCTGCGCGATGAAGCAGATATTGCCGCGTACCTGGAAGCCGCAGCCACTGAAGAAGACCCCCGCGTCCTCGCCGCCGCGCTCGGCGACGTTGCGCGCGCGCGTGGAATGTCGGAGCTCGCGCGCAAAACTGGCATCACCCGTGAGGCACTCTACCGGGCGCTCTCTTCCGAGGGGAACCCGGAGCTATCGACCTTGACGAAGGTGGTACGGGCTCTTGGCATGCGCCTTAGCATCCAGCCCGCTGCGACCTGATCATCTCGCATCGAGCAGCACAGTACTAAGCCGCCCCGAGCACCCGCCCCGGACGGGTGCTGGGCGCGCCATAGCCCTTCGGGCCGTAGGTATCGGACCGGGTGGGACGCCCCGTCAGGGCGTCCAGCATGCCTCCCACGCGCTTCAGGCGCGCGGCGACGACGATACCGTTGCGGTCATTAAGATCCCGGCATCTTATGGCGCGCTCGGCGCACTCGCGCAGCCGCCCGAGCAGCTTGCCTTCGCCGTCGCACCAGGCCATCAGGCCATCGAGACCGGCCTTGTCCGCCGAGAAGCCGTGCACGGCGCAGAGCGAGCGGCGCTGCTCCTCGATCCTGGCGAGCGCCCCCATTCTCTCCTGACGGGAGCGAGTAGTCGTCTCGAGCGCCTGGACATCGGAAGTCTCGAGGACGCCCGACTCGCGCGCCAGCAGCTCTTCCAGTTGCGCGAGGAGCTCGGACTCTTCGCGCAGAAGAGTCGACAGATGGTCGCGGCAGACGCCCGCGTCCACGAATCAGCCCTCCTGCTGAAGCGGCCGAAGGGACTGCTCGAGCTGCAGCAGCTGATCGGCGACGTGCTGGGGCCTCACCGTATAGGTTCCCTGCTCGATCGCCGTGCGGAACTGGGTGACACGGGCAGGATCCACGGCAGGAAGGCTGCGCACCGACTGCTCGAGCGACGCGAGCTGGCTTGCCGAGTCGGTGATGTGCACATCGCCTGCGGCCGCTGCCGGCTGCGCCTGCGTCTGACCCGATGAGCCGCCGGTCACCGCGTCACGGGCTTTCTCCGCAGGCCGGCCCGCGTCGATGGACGCCGTCGGACTGCCGGACAAGCCGCTGATTTTATTTGGCATTCGGATCTCCTGGAGGCTCCTCGAGTGAGGTATCGGCCAGCGGGCGAATTTCTTTAGGGTGTGACATCGACCACACCATCGCTCGCCACCACCCCCTGCACCACTTTGTCCGACGAGGCATTCTGCACCCTCACCAGAGCTCCCAGGCGACCATCCTGGAGCGCGAGCCCCGGCGCCCTCACCCGGATGCCATCGGCGGCGGCGATCAGGACCACCTGCTGACCCTGACGCACCATGAAGTCCGGCAGCAGCTCATTGGAGGTCAGCACCGCGCCCGCGGCGAGCGGCTGGCGCAAGGTGCTGTGAGCCAGCTGCGAGAGGTCCGTAACGTAACCGACGGCGAGCCCGCTCACCAGCCGGGTCTCAGCGACCACATCCGCCGGACTGAGCCGGGCGCCCTGCTCGTGCGGCGCCTTCAATGCCCAGACCTGGATGCGGGACTGGACCGTGACGGGCACATAGAGGGTCCAGTCGGCCCCCGCGCGACACGCCACCGCGATGGAGACCTGCGCCTGCAAGCGCTCCCCGGAGAGCAATGAGACATCCAGAGGTCCGCCACAGCGCGCCAGCCGCAGGCGCGGATCGAGGCGCCCCGCAGTGACTACGATCCCGTTCTGACCGGGAGGCATCTGCGAGCTCACGAACCCCGCCGCGGCGCTCCTGATGGACTCAAGCGGTTGGATCCCGGCCGTAGTGGCCGCCGTAGCCGCAAACGAGAGCGCCCCGCAGAGCAGCGCAACGGCAACCTGAGTCTTCCGCAGGCCGCGACGGATTTTCGACGCTGGGTCTTTCATACGGATGATATGTGCAAGCGCCGCGCCAGATGCCCCTCGCGCAGGCGACTCAAGTCATGCTCCGCGCCGCCGATACAACGAGCGGCGCTGGCGGCACCGCGTGTCTGCCCGGGCGGCAACCCATTGCCGCATCGCTGTGACACAACTCACACTTCGCCGGCCTCCACGGCCTCTTCACCCCCGGCGGCCACCGCAATGCCAACTTGGCATGCGTTTTGCTCATGATCCGGCAGGCCCACTGACCGCCGGAATTCCGACATGCCGCTCAACCTCAACGCATACCTCGGCATCGAGCCCGATGCCCTCAAGGTATATGCGCAGCGCGCGGAAGTGCTCGCGGCCAACCTCGCGAACGCCGACACTCCCGGATACCTCGCGCGCGACATCGATTTTCGCGCGGCACTGGCCGCGGCCAGCTCGCAGAGCGACTCGCCGCAGCCGGCCGCCGCGGGCTCCGGGGATGCAGCCGCCGCCCCATCGGCCGACGGCGGCAACCTCTCCACCCAGCAGTTCCTGAAGTACCGCGTGCCGCTCGCTCCCTCGCTCGACGGCAACACGGTCGACTCGCAGCTGGAGGAAAGCAAGTTCGCGCAGAACACCGTGCGCTTCCAGGCCGCGCTGACCTTCCTCGAGAACCGCTTCAGCGAGCTCACTACCGCTATCACCGGCCAATAGGCGGGCATCATCATGGCACTCTTCAACGTCTTCAACATCGCCGGCTCCGGCATGTCGGCCGAGTCCGTGCGCCTCAACACCGTCGCGAGCAACCTCGCCAATGCCGACAGCGTGAGCAGCAGTCCGGCCACGGCCTACAAGGCCCGTTACCCGGTGTTTCAGGCGATCCAGGCGTCGCTGATGTCGCCCGGCGCGGGCACCGATCCGACCTCACAGGCCGCGGATGCCGCCGTGCAGGTCCGCGGCATCGTCCAGAGCACCGCCGCCGGCGCCGCCAGGTACGAGCCCGGCAATCCGCTCGCCGATGCCAACGGCTATGTGTACTCCTCGAACGTCAACGTCGTCGAGCAGATGGCGGACATGATCTCCGCATCGCGCGCCTACCAGAACGATGCCCAGGTGCTGGAGACCTCCAAGTCCCTGATGCTCGACACCCTGAAGCTCGCACAGGGCTGATCCCACCTCTGCACGGCAGGAACACATACCCATGTCAGTCAACTCCATCGGCGCCTACGCCGCCCAGACCGCGGCGGCCGCCTCGGCCGTCTCCGGCGCGAGCGGCTCCTCCGGCCCGTCCGCGATGCCGCAGATCACCCAGAGCGACTTTCTGTCCCTGATCATCGCGCAGATGCAGAATCAGGACCCTACGCAGCCCGCCAACCCGAATCAGTTCGTCAACGAGCTCGCCTCGTTGAGCGAGGTGAGCGGCATCAACAACATGAACAGCTCGATGAACAACCTCTCGAGCACCATGCAGTCCTCCCAGCTTCTCACCGGCACCGGTCTCATCGGTCGCGGTGTCCTCGCGCCCGCGACGACCGCCGCGCTCGCCGCCGGAGGCTCGGTGAACGGCGCGGTGCAGGCACCCCCCGGGGCCGGCAGCGTCATCATCCAGGTGACCGACGCGTCGGGCGCGCTCGTCAAGACCCTGCAGGTGCCGGCGCAGTCCTCGGGCCTCACCAGTTTCTCCTGGGACGGGACCACCAATTCCGGAGCTGCGGCGCCGTCCGGCACGTACACCTTCGCGGCAGCCGCCATGAGCGGCGGGTCGCCTGTATCCCTGCCGCCCTACCTGCAGAGCACGGTCCAGAGCGTCACGATCGACCCGACCACCCAGAGCCTTTCCCTGAATACCACTTCCGGCCCGATGTCGCTCGGCAACATCGTCCAGGTGAACTGAGGAACCCCACGCCATGTCCTTCGACCTCGCCCTCTCGGGCATCAATGCCGCCAATACCGACCTCAACGTCACGTCGAACAATCTCGCGAACGTCAACACGACCGGATTCAAGGAATCGCGGGCCGAGTTCGCCGACCTCTTCGCGCAGACCCAGGAAGGCGTCTCCAGGACCGCGGTCGGCAACGGCGCGCAGGTCGCCTCGGTGGCCCAGCAGTTCGGTCAGGGCAACATCACCTCGACCGGCAACAACCTCGATCTGGCCCTGAGCGGCTCCGGCTTCTTCATCGTGAGCAACAGCGGCGGCCTCAACTACACGCGCAACGGCGCCTTCCAGGTCGACCAGAACGGCTATCTCGTCACCTCCTCCGGAGCGCAGGTGCAGGGCTATGCCCCGCTCTCCAACGGCACCTTCAATACCGGCGGCCTCGCGCCCATTCAGCTGAGCACGGCCGAGAGCTCGCCGCAGGCGACCACGACTGCCGACATCATCCTCAACCTGCCGGCCAATGCGACGCCGCCGACCAATACCCCGCTCAATCCGGCCGACCCGACCACCTACACCGATACGACATCGCTCACCGTGTACGACTCTCTCGGCGCGGCGCATACGGGCCAGCTCTATTTCAGCAAGCAGCCGACCCCCGCGAACACATGGAACGCCAATCTCTACGTCGACGGCACCGCGGTCCCAGGAGCCCAGACCCTGACCTTCTCTAATGCCGGCGTGCTCACCACTCCGGCCAACGGCCAGGTCAATTTCGGCTCCTACACCCCCTCGACCGGCGCGGCCGCCATGAACATCACGTTCAACTTCGGCCAGGCCACCCAGGACGGCGATTCCTTCGGCGTCAATTCCGTGTCGCAGAACGGGTATACGACCGGCAGCCTCACGGGCATCAACATCAGCCAGAGCGGCGTAGTGCAGGCGAATTTCACCAACGGCCAGTCGAAGACCCTGGGCCAGGTGGCGCTCGCCAACTTCGCGAACCCCCAAGGGCTGCAGCAGGAAGGCAATACCCAGTGGCAGCAGAGCTACGAGTCCGGCGCCGCAGT
>DASTAC010000083.1:0-9306 GCA_035713045.1 Steroidobacteraceae bacterium | reverse complement strand
CGTTCGCCCCGCCCGATGCAGCTCCACCATCTGGCGGTGGAACTCCTTCGGGTATCGCTTTGCATGCTTTGACTTGGCCATGACGGACTCCTCAACTATTCACACTGTCGGGTGTCCACGAAAGCGGGTCAAGATCAATTGCCGCCTCTCGTAGCGCTTGATGATCGCCGTTCCAAAGGACAGCTGCAGCAACTTCGGTAGCCTCAGCGTCACTTGGCCGGACTTCGTCTCGAGCTGGCGCCTGCATCGAAACAAACTGCAGCAGAGCGCGGTCTTGGGGCCTGCCCGCACTAGGGAAACTCTGCACAGGTCAAGTTAACTGACCGATACTGCGTGCAGTGGGCAGTAGACTCAGGAGCAGGGAGAATCGATGAAGCAGACGACCTTTGCATCGGCGGCGTGCTGGAGCGAGCGCACCGCATCGCCGCCAGAGAGCACGGAGTGCGTTACCGGGTGAACCGCAGACCCAACCCTGGACCAGGTGATCTCCTGGGTGTCCATCCTGGCGCTGATCGAGCCGCATGAAGGCCGGCGACGGCACCCAGCCGATGCCGATGGAGCGGTGATGCCAATACGGGAGGCGTGTCGCTGCTGAGCGGGAAGCCCGCAGAAGTGGACTGAAAAGGGCGGCTCAGAGGCTTCATTCGCACATCCGCGGCGGAAAGGCATGCTGATCCGATCCGATGTTTCACCAACGACTGCACTCGCTACCACCTGTGCAGACCTTCCCTGGGAGGACGAGCGGGTGCTCGATGTAGGCTGCCGTAGCAGAGGGTGCGTGTCAGCCTCGTCTGGCGAGGCGATGCTACCGACGCAAAACTCACTGCCCGATCTCGCAACGCTCGCGCCGCTGTGGAACGTTGCGTGGACGAGATCGCGTTAGTCTCGCTCCAGAAGGGCGCCGGAGAGGATGAGGCGCGCGCCGCGGATGCTGGCGGCTTTCTTACCCATCTCGGCTCCGAGCTGCACGACTTCGCTGACGCGGTCGCGGTGCTTGCACAGCTCGACTCGCTGGTCAGCGCTGATACGAGCGTTACGAACCTTGCGGGCGCAATGGGGTGCCGACGCGGGTGCTTACGCAACATGAGCCGAGTTCCGATGGGCGCATGGTTGGTACCCGACGGCGCGCGTCCTCCGTCAGTGCGCCGCCGGCGACTGGTCCGGCGCCGTCAATGACGTTCAAGGGGCACTTGCAGCGTTCGCTCAGAATAGGGCGCAACTCGAGACGTGCTTCGAGCGCAGGCAAGGCGAGATGTCGCAGCCGTTGGTTTACTCCTTTTCGTCGTCCGAGTCCTCATCTGCCTCGCTGACAGCTGCCTCGTCTGCGAATAGGTCCCCAAGCCGCTTGCGGCGGATTGCGCGAAGCTGAACCATTGCCGTATGACCGTATGGAGTTAATTTCCAATACTGGCCGCTGTCTCGCAGGCTGCGCTTCTTGTTGCTCTCCTCAATCAGCCCGAGAGCGCGCAGCTGAACAACACAGGTCTCAACGTCCTTTGCCGGTACGGTCCAGTCCCGCAGCTCCTTGCCTTTGATGCGCTTGTCGCGGACCACCCTGTTTCTCGCTGCAGACATGAACGCCCGTTGCAGGGCTTGCCGAAGGACGGAGTCTTTAGCTTCTTGAATCATCGAGGGCGCTACCGCGGCAAATATGGCATTCCAAGCAAGCTCCGCATCGATGCTGTAGGTTCTATCGTGTTCATAAGGGTATGTGTCGCCCGGTTCGCGAGCCGCGAAGCTGACAGAGCTGCTGAACTCATCCTCCCCTTGTGCCAGGTCTTCAGTGCCCGGCGGAGGTGACGTGCTGCGCGACGCGGCTTCTGATTCAAGTTGTGAGATGCGCTCTCGAAGCCTTAACACGTCTTCAACAGCCGCTCCTGTTGGAACCTCATCTGCGCGCACCCACCCGATAGCCGGGTGCCGCTTTGCCGCTCCCGTCAGGGCGACTATCACTTGAGCTTTCAGCTCGTCCGCTGATTCCCAATAGACACATGTATGGCGCTTCTCAACTTTTGACCGGAACGCAAGTAACTTCTTCCAGAACTTCTCTTCAGTTTCGGTCTTCTCGCGAGGCAGGTTGTCGGGATTCTTGTGCAGCAGAGCGATTACCGGACGCTTCGTATCGTAGGCGTAGTCGTACTCTTTCTCTGTGTACCCGAGTCCCGCGCTGTCGATCGAGCCGTATCGGCCGCCAATGACGAGCACGTAGTAGTCAGAGCCGTCGATCACTTCTCGGATGAGCTGCCATGCGGAGTCGTCTGTTGCAGGGAAAAGCTCCATCCCGGCGGGCATGTAATCGATTTGGAGGATTCCCTTGAGTACCGCTTGACGCTCCTCAATGAGATCGCGGAAAGTCGAACTGATGAATACTTGGTATCTCTTGTTCATGCTGAACTGGTTGCGCTCCTCGAAGCGAATGCCTTGCCGCTTGCGGAGGGGCGACCTCCCGTTAGGGCTGGGCCAAGTGTAGTACACACTCGAAACAAACAAAAAGGCCCGGTCTCGAGCGCCGGGCCACGGGTCTCACGGAGATCTCGCCGCGAGTTCAAAGTTGCTTACGTATCCTCTCAAGCTCCCAGGTCGTCCAACTAATCGGGGGTATCACGTCCCTGGGGTTGGTTGACTCCACGCGGCCGTCGACGGCGCGAAAACCGCCCCATCGCCAGTCGGGGGTGCCATCCGAATTTACGGCGGCTGGGCAACTCCAGTTCCGCGCGTCGATTACCGTACACGCGCGATCGGTCGCCATGCTGGGCACCCCGCCGGAATCAAATTCAACGGACCGGACGACTTGGGCCGAAGGATCCGCAACGTAGCGGGTCCAGGTACCGTCGGGGTAGTACGCCACCACCCCGCCGCTGCGCTCTGCCAGGGCCGCGGCCGCCGCGCCGATCAGCAATGCGAGGACCATCAAAATAGAGGTTCTGATGCTCATCGACCTCCGATGTAGCCCGATCGGCCGAGTGTTTAAACGCTGCCCAGGCATCGACCGGGAGAGCTGAGACCGCCATGTCGAGCCACCTGCGGCGCTCGGCGCGACTTAGGCCGTTGAACCAGTGTATCCCGGCGAGGGCGTCCTGCAGATTGGCGCTCGGGTGAAGGAGTAGGATTCGCTCCATGGGGCTGGGAAGCTCCACAGCGCTGAGACTTGGACGAAACTGAGGTGAGCGGCTTTCTGAGCCGTCAGGACTCGTGTAAGTCCCTGATTTATTGGCGCTCCCTACGGGATTCGAACCCGTGTTACAGCCTTGAGAGGGCTATGTCCTGGGCCTCTAGACGAAGGGAGCGCGGTGTGGCTTCGGGGCCGGCTTCAGGAGCGCGGTATTATAGGGAGGAAAAGCCGCCTGTCCAGAGTTCTTTCTTTTCAATGACATAGGGGGGCAGTCAGGGAGCGGGCTCGAGCTCGGCCGCTTTCTGGCCGGACTCGACGCCGCTCGAGCCGAGAGTCCTCACGCGATCGGCGCACTGCCGGACGGACTGCGCGTCCTGCCCGGCGGCCAGCGCGAGCCAAAGAATCAGCAGGCTGAACCCCGCGATGATCCACATGCCGGTGAAGAAGCCGATCTTCCCCGCGCCGCCCATCACTCCGGCCGGTCCCAGATAGCTCACCGCCCACATGCCCGCGAGGTAGGGGATCACCCACCAGGCCTCGCGCCAGCCGAGATCCCGCAGCGGCCGGCGGCGGAGCAGGTACCAGGCCAGATACGCCACGACGTAGACCGCGACGGCGCTGAACATCCATCGGGCCACGCCATAGCCCGTCCAGTAGATGATCCAGTTGGAGGCGACGAACGCGATGGGCGCGACGATACCGGCGCCGCGCAGGCGGAACGGGCGTACGGCATCCGGCATGGTCTTGCGCAGGTGCAGCAGAATCACCGGTCCGATGCTGTAGGAGAGCACCGTGATCAGGGAAACGGCCGAGACCAGCTTCTGCCAGGACGGGAAGGGGAAGAAGAAGACCACCCCGACCACGTAGGTGACGATGAGTCCCGCCCAGGGGACCCCGTGCCGGTTGAGTCGGATCATTTGCTCGGGCGCATTTCCCATCTCGCCGGCCGCCATGATGATGCGGGGGCTGCCGGTGACATAAATGAACGCCGTCCCGAGCGGCGAGATGATGGCATCCACATAGAGCACGACGGCCCACCAGAGGGCGCCGACGCCGACCGCGATCGCCGCCAGGGGACCAAACATTCCCGTGAAGCGCAGGTGGTCCCAGCCATTGCTGATGTCGTGGGGGTTCAGAGCGGTGATGAACGCGATCTGCAGGCCGACGTAGATCAGCATGCCGATCAGCACGGAGCTGATCAGCGCGATCGGCACGTAGCGGTTGGGGTTGCGCGTCTCGCCCGCGAGGGCGATGGCCTGCTGGAACCCCAGAAAGCTGAACACGATGCCGGCCGTGGCCACCGCCGTGAAGATGCCGCTCTTGGGCGTGCTGGAGGCGTGCAACACCATGTTGGACGGATGAAACGAATACACCATCAGGATGGCGATGGTGGCGATGGGGATGACGAGCTTCCACCACGTCGCCGCGCTGTTGATGATCAGCACCCAGCGCACCGCCAGGAAATTGAGCGCCACCACGCCGGCGAGCAGCAGGGTTGCCCAGGCCATGCCCGTGCCCGTCATGAGGCCGGTGTGCGGCTCGATCAGGCCCGGTATGTAATTGTTGGAGTAGGTGAGCACCGCGGTCACCTCCACCGGAGGCACCGACACGAAGGCGAGAAAGAGGATCCAGCTCCAGATCTTCCCGACGAGGTCGCCGTGACTCACGTGCGTCATGTGCACCAGAGCCCCGGAATTCGGAAACATGGTCGAGAGCTCCGCGAACACGAAGGCCAGGAACAGGATGGCCACCGCGCCGATGACCCAGGAGACGACGCTCCAGGGTCCGGCCTGAACCGCGGCATGCAGCGCGCCGAAGAGCCACCCTGAGCCGATGATGCTGCCGAGACTGGCGTAGAGGAGCCCGATGACTCCCGCGTCGCGCCTGAGCTTTGCCGGACCTGCCATTCTTTCACCCCCTACGCATGCCGTGCGCCTGCTGGATTCGGCGGGCGGGGGAGCGCAATTCGGCCCGCCGTGTAATGCTTTGAGGCAAAACGGAAACCGGCCCCCGCCCCGGTATAATAGGAGGCTGTGTCCCATGCTCAAGCCGAAAGTCAGGAATTGAACGCCCCCCAAGAGCGCATCGTCGCACCCGCGGCCAAGCCCCGGGTGATTCCGCGGGCGGAACATACGATCTCGCGGTCGCACATCTCGCCCAACGCATTGCGCGTGCTTTACCGCCTGAAGGACGCCGGATTCCAGGGTTTTCTGGTCGGTGGCTGTGTGCGGGATCTCCTGCTCGGCATGGAGCCTAAGGATTTCGACGTAGCAACGGACGCGCTGCCGGAGCAGGTCAAGCGGCTCTTCCGCAACTGCCGCCTCGTTGGCCGGCGCTTTCGCCTGGCGCATGTCTTCTTCGGCCAGGAGATCATCGAGGTCGCGACTTTCCGGGCGGCGAGCGCGCCTTCGCAGGGCGAGGAGCCGCTTGCGGACGCCGACCCGGAAGACGGCGAAGCGGCGGAACTCGATGAGCCGGACCTGGAGGAGGGGGCGCTCGGGATGGAGCCCGCCGAGGCGGCTCCGGTCCAGGCTTTCGCCCGGGAAGCGCGGCCGCCGCTCGATGAGAACTCCGAGCGCCGCTTCGACGAGACCGGCCGCATCCTGCGGGACAACGTCTACGGCACCATCGACGAGGACGTCTGGCGCCGCGATTTCACGGCCAATTCCCTCTACTACAACATCGCCGACTTCTCGATCTGGGATTACGTCGGCGGCATGGAGGACATCGCCGCGAGGCGCCTGCGCCTCATCGGGGAGCCGGAGACGAGGTTTCGCGAGGATCCGGTGCGCATGCTGCGCGCCGCGCGCTTCGAGGCGAAGCTCGGTTTCGAAATCGATCCGGCAACGGCCGAGCCCATCGGCCGGCTGCGGGAGCTTCTGGGCGGTGTGCCGCCGGCGCGCCTCTTCGACGAGACGCTGAAGCTCTTTCTCACCGGTCACGGGGCCCAGAGCCTGCAGGTGCTGCGCCGCCGCGGGCTTCTGGCGCAGCTCCTGCCCAGTGTCGATGCGTATCTCGCCGCGCACTCGGGCGGTCTCGTCGAGCAGCTCCTGCTGAAGGGCCTGGCCAACACCGACGCCCGCGCCGCCGCCGGCCGTCCCCTGACGCCGACTTTTCTTCTGGCGCTCCTCCTTTACGGTCCCATCGCCGCGATCATCGAGTCGATGCCGCCGGAGAAGTGGCATGAGCTCTCCGCGATCGTGGAGGCCTGTGACCGTGCGGTGCGCAATGCGCAGGCGCATCTGACCATTCCGCGGCGGTTCTCCCTCGGAGTGAGCGAGATGTTCTCGCTGCAGCCGCGCCTCGAGCACCCGAGCGGCCGGCGCGCCTTGCGCCTTCTCACCCATCCGCGGTTCCGTGCAGCCTACGACCTGCTGTTGCTGAGGGCTGAGCTGGGCCTGGCGTCGCCTGAAATGGCCCGCTGGTGGACCCAGGTGCAGGAGGTCCCGCACGAGGAGCAGGGGCAGATGGCGGATGCCCTCTCGCAGAAAGCCGGGCCGCGGCCGGAGCGCCCCAGGTCCGGGCGCCGGCGGCGCAGGGGTCGACGCGGTCCGCGGGCATCGTGAACGGCCGGCCAGTGGCGATCTGGCAGCCGGCTTATATCGGCCTCGGCAGCAATCTCCAGGAGCCGGCCGTGCAGGTGCGGCGAGCCTGCGCCGGCCTGCAGGCCCTGGCTTGCACGCGGCTCGTGCGGGTCTCGCCGCTCTACCGATCCAGGCCCTTCGGTCCGGTGCCGCAGCCGGATTTCATCAATGCGGTGGCGGGGGTGCTCACCCAGCTCGATGCCCGCACGCTCCTCGGCGAGCTGCAGGCCCTGGAAAGGGCCCTCGGGCGGCCCGCGGAGCGCGAGCATTGGGGACCCCGGGTCATCGATCTCGACCTCCTGATCTACGGCCGGGAGCGCCGGGAGGAGCCGGGCCTCACGCTCCCGCACGGCGGGATAGTGGAGCGGAACTTCGTTCTGTATCCTCTTGCCGACCTCGCCCCGGACCTCGATGTGCCCGGGCTCGGTCGGGTGGCCGAGCTCAAAGGGCGCGTCACGCCCGAGGGCCTCGAGCGCCTGGGCGAGCCCTGAATACGACTAGAAACGTGAGATATGACCGGGGCGGAGCACCAGTTCATCGTGGTGGAAGGGTCGATCGGCGTCGGCAAGACGAGCCTCGCGCGGCGGCTGGCCGACAGCCTCTCGGCGCAGCCGGTGCTGGAGGATGCGGCGCAAAACCCGTTCCTCGAGCGCTTCTACAAGAATCCGCGCACGGGCGCGCTGCCGGCGCAGCTGTACTTCCTGTTTCAGCGCTGCCAGCAGCTCGGTGCCCTGAACCAGCAGGACCTCTTCGCCGCGGTGCGGGTGGCGGATTACCTCCTCGACAAGGATCGCCTGTTCGCGCGCCTGACCCTGGATGATGCGGAGTTCGCCCTTTACGAGCAGATCTACGCCAGGCTCGACGTGCAGGCGCCAAAGCCCGACCTCGTGGTGTATCTGCAAGCCCCCGTCGACGTGCTCCTCGAGCGTATCGCGAGGCGCGGCATCGGCTACGAGCAGTACATCGACCGGGATTACCTGGTGCGGCTCAACGAGGCGTATGCGCGATTCTTCCATGAGTTCGCGGCCGCTCCGCTGCTCATCGTCAACGCCGCATCCATCGATCCGGTGAACAACGCCGCGGATTACGACGAGCTGCTGGCCGCGATCCGGCGCATGAAGCGCGGGCGCCTCTATTACAACCCGATGCGCAGCCCCTTCACCAAAGGCCAGTAGACTGCCCTCATGTACACACACCTGCAGCTTCGCGACTCCGACCGCCAGCCCGTGACGTTGAGCACGCTCGCGCGCATGAAGGCGGACGGGAAGAAGATCGCGAGCCTCACCTGCTACGACGCGAGCTTCGCGGTGCTGCTGGACGAGGCGGATGTCGATGTCGTGCTGGTCGGCGACTCGATGGGCATGGTCATCCAGGGCCACGATACGACCGTGCCGGTCACGATGGATCACATCGTCTATCACACGCGCGCGGTGGCGCGCGGCCTGCACCGGCCGTTCCTCATGGCCGACTTGCCGTTCATGAGCTATCCGTCGAAGGATCGGGCGCTCGAGAACGCCGTGCGCCTGATGCAGGAAGGCGGCGCCAAGATGGTGAAGCTCGAGAGCGGGGGCACCCAGGCGGAGATCGTCGAGTTCCTCGCCGGTCACGACATCGCCGTCTGCGCGCACCTCGGCTTGAGGCCCCAGTCCGTGCACAAGACCGGCGGCTTTCGCGTGCAGGGCCGCGAGCGCGACTCCGCCGCGCAGATGATCGAGAACGCCAAGCGGCTCGAGTCCGCCGGCGCCGACATCGTGCTCCTCGAGTGCATCCCCGCGGAGCTCGGGAAGGCGATCACGGAGGCGCTGCACGTGCCGGTCATCGGCATCGGCGCCGGACCCGACACCGATGGACAGATCCTGGTCCTCTACGACATCCTGGACATCACCACCGGCCGCAAGCCGCGCTTCGTGAAGGACTTCATGCAGGGCGCCGGCAGCAACCGCGAGGCGTTGAAGCGCTACGTGGAGGCCGTCCGCTCCAGGACCTATCCGGCCCCGGAGCACTGCTTCTGAGCGGCATGGAGACGGTCACCACCATTGCCGCGGTGCGCGAGCGCGTACGCGGCTGGCGCGCCGAGGGGCGGCGCATCGCCTTCGTTCCCACCATGGGAAATCTCCACGCCGGCCACGTGAGTCTCATCGAGACCGCGCGCCGCCACGGCGATCGCTTCGTCGCCAGCATCTTCGTCAATCCGATGCAGTTCGGGCCGAACGAGGATTTCGCGCACTATCCGCGCACGCCCGCCCAGGATGCGCGCATGCTGGCCGCCGCCGGTTGCAACCTGATGTTCATGCCCGAGGTTGCCGAGATCTATCCCAATGGGGCCGAGCGCGCAACGCGTGTCGTGGTGCCCGGCCTCTCCGACATCCTCTGCGGCGAGTTCCGCCCAGGGCACTTCGAAGGCGTCGCGACCGTGGTGGCGAAGCTCTTCCATATCGTCGAGCCCGACATCGCCGTCTTCGGCGAGAAGGACTTCCAACAGCTGACCATCATCCGCCGGATGGTGACCGACCTCTGCATGCCGATCACCCTGATCGGCGCGCCCACCGTGCGCGAGCCCGACGGTCTTGCCATGAGCTCTCGCAATCAGTACCTCACCGACGAAGAGCG
>DASTAC010000082.1:0-4682 GCA_035713045.1 Steroidobacteraceae bacterium | reverse complement strand
CCTCTCCCTCCTCGTCGGCCGTCTTGGCCATCGGCGAGGGCTCGGTCACCGCGGAATCCATGTTCACCACCAGATGGCGGAGCACCGCGTCGCTGAAACGGAAAGCCCCGGTCAGATCACCCAGCGTCTTCTGGTCGCACTCGATGTTCATCAGAACGTAGTGCGCCTTGTGCACCTTCGCGATGGGATAGGCCAGCTGGCGCCGACCCCAATCCTCGAGGCGATGCACCTGGCCGGAGCCGGCGGCGATCATGCCCTTGTAGCGCTCGATCATCGCGGGCACCTGCTCGCTCTGATCGGGATGGACCAGGAATACGATTTCGTAATGCCTCATGTGTCCTCCTCACGGATGTAAGCCGCCCGTCGCGAGGCTTTGCGGGGTGCGGCAAGGAGAATCCGTCCGCCGTAAGGCGCGGACGACCCCTCGAAAAGGGGGCGCGCAGAATACTGAAACGGCGGCAGGACTGCAATGAGCTCAGCCAGGGGTCCCGCCCGGATCATGGCCCCCGCTGGCGCACCGCCTCGTAGAGGAGCATGCCGGCGGCCACCGAGACGTTGAGGCTCTCCACGGCACCCAGCTGCGGCAGGCGCGCAGTCCAATCGCAGGTCTGCCGGGTGAGGTGGCGCAGCCCGGCCCCCTCGGCCCCGAGAACCAGCACGACCCCGCCCTTCAGATCCACCTCATGGGCCCGCTTCGCGCCGTCCGCATCCGCCCCAACGACCCACAACCCGGCTTCCTTGAGGAGCTTCAAGGTCCGCACGAGGTTCGTGACGGGGACCACCGGGGTCGATTCGGCGGCGCCGACCGCCACTTTGCGCACGACCGGCGTGACCTGTGCCGAGCGGTCGCGAGGGACGATGACGGCAAGCGCTCCACAGGCATCCGCCGTTCGCAGGCACGCGCCCAGGTTGTGGGGATCCTGGACCCCGTCGAGCGCGAGGATCAGCGGCGCACGCCGCTCCTCGGCGGCGGCCTGCACCGCGGCGAGCAGGTCGTCCTCGGTCCAGGGTGGCAATGGCCTGATCTCCGCAGCGATGCCTTGATGCGCGACGTCCCCGAGCTTCTGCTTGAGGACAGCGGGCTCGACCCGCTGCACCGGAATCCGCTGCCGCCGGGCGAGCTCCTCGATGGCGCGGGCCCGGGGATCCTCGCGCCGCTCGGCCATGCTCACCGCCGTGACGCGCTCCGGATGCTTCTGCAGCATCGCCTGCACCGTATGCAGGCCGTAGATGGTCTGCGCGCCCTGCCCCTGGGGATGGCCCGAGCCGGGGCGCTTCACGGCTCGCCGGCCAAATCGAGGTCCACGAGACCCTCGATGGGATTCACGGCGGTCACGACGACCCTCACGTGCGATCCGGTACTCAGCCGGCGTCCCGTCCGCCTGCCCCGCCACCCGTGGCCATGCGCCTCCATCTCGTAGTCGTCATCGCGGAGGTTGTCGATGTGCAGCAGACCGTCCACAGCGACGTCGAGAATCTGCACGAAGCAGCCGAACTCGACCACGGTGGTGATGAGGCCCTGGAAGGTCTGGCCGATGCGCTCGAGCAGATAGCTGCACTTCAGATAGGTCGCGACGTAGCGGTCGGCCTCGTCCGCCCGCTTCTCGAGCTTGGATGTGCTCTCGCCGAGACCGGCGAGGTGCGGCGGCTCGTAACGGACCGCGGCCGTGCCCTGCGCCCCGATCAGCGCCTTCAGCGTGCGATGTACCACCAGGTCGGGATAGCGCCGGATCGGCGAGGTGAAATGCGCATAGTGCTGCAACGCCATTCCGAAATGCCCGATGTTGGCCGGCTGGTACACCGCCTGGGGCATGGCACGCACGATGAGCGATTCGATGAACGGACGCTCCGCGCTGTGCCCGAGGCGCCGCGCGATGGCCTGCAGGTCACGGGTGGTGACGGTCTCCGGCAGGTGCGCCTCGATATCCAGAGCCCTCAACGTGCCGGTCAGCCGGTCGAGCTTCTCGGGCTCCGGCTGACCGTGAACGCGGTAGAGCGTGGGGGTCTCGGTCTTCTCGAGCTCCTGCGCGACCGCGACATTGGCGAGGACCATGCATTCCTCGATCAGGCGGTGGGCATCGTTGCGCGTCCGAAGCTCGATGCCCTTCACCCGCTCCGCGGAGTCGATCACGAACTCCGCCTCCGCGGCGTCGAAATCGAGCGCGCCGCGCCTGGTGCGCGCCTTGTGAAGAGCATGGTAGACATCCACCAGGACGAGGAGAGGCTCGAGGAGAGGTCCCAGCTCCTCGCGCGCAGCCGGCCGCCCCTCGAACAGCGCGGCATTCGCGAGCGTATAGGTCAATCGCGCTGCGGAACGCATCACCGCCGGATAGAACCGCGCCGACTTCAGTATGCCCGTCTTGCTGATCACCATGTCCGCAGCGAAGCAGAGCCGATCGACCTTCGGTGCAAGCGAGCAGAGGTGATCGGAAAGCGCCGTCGGTAACATCGGCAGCACGCGCGTCGGGAAATACACGGAAGTGCCGCGCTGCAGCGCCTCAGTATCGACCGCAGTGCCGGGTCGAACGTAATGGCTGACGTCAGCTATCGCGACGATCAGGCGGAAACCCGCAGGATGCGGTTCCGCGTACACCGCATCATCGAAATCACGCGCATCCTCGCCGTCTATCGTGACGAGCGGCAAGTTCCTCAGGTCCTCCCGTCCTTCCGCCTCACGCGGATCTACGCGATCACCCCACGCCCGCGCCTCCCGCAAAGCGGTCGCGGAGAACTCGTGGGGAAGATCGAACCGCGCAATGGCTGCCTCCGTAGCAAGCTCGACCGGGCGATCCGGATCGAGCCGCTTCTCGATAGTGGCTTGCGCAGGGCGGGAGTCCCCCGCCCTACGAGTGATCCGCGCGATGGCCCAATCACCGTTGCGAGCACCGTTGAGCGCATCGTGCGCAACCGCGCATCGAAGCTGGAGGCGCCGGTCCGCGGCGGTGACCCACGCCGCGCGCCCCAGCACCTCCACGGTGCCCAAAAATGCATTGACGCCGTGCTCGATGACCTGCTCGACAAAGCCCGACCACCGATTAGTGGCGTCCCGCGAGATGCGTACGCGCAGGCGGTCCCCATGCATCACGCCGCGCATCTCCGGCGGCGGCAGAAAGACGCTGTCCTTCATTCCCTCGACCCGCACGAAGCCATAGCCTGCGCGGTGGGCGCTCACCTGGCCCTCGACCACCCCGCCGGCATGGGTGCCGCCAGAGGCTCGGCCCTGCCCTCGCGCCGTCCGATTCGGGCGGCTGCCCGCCAGGGGCTGCTTCGAGCTGCCGTTGCGCCGGGAGGCCGGCATTCCCGGCTGAATTCCGCCCTCTCCCTGCCCGTCCCCATGCCCCTCTCCTGCGCCCTTCCGGGTCTGCGCGGACCGGCTTTTGGGATGGGGACCGGTCTTGCGATCCCGCCGTCCGAACTTGCCTCTACGCGCTTTCAATTGACAGCTCCCGACCCCGTGCGTAGATTGCGCGCGCCCTCAATGGGCATTCCGATCGTCCTGCCCGGGTGGCGGAATTGGTAGACGCACTAGTTTCAGGTACTAGCGGGTAACACCGTGGAGGTTCGAGTCCTCTCCCGGGCACCAATAATTGTTTATTTTCCAATAACTTAAATCCTATTCTTTGATTGACTTCCGAGGCATCCGTGGACGCTCCGAAGGATGACTGCGGCCGGATCATTGCTTTTATTCTTCATCGGACCGCGGCGACATCCTAGCAGGGCTTGATCGGGACGGTGCGGGGGAAATTCAAATCGAGACGCGATCCAAGCCTGACTGGACCTCCTTCTTCGCTCTCAACGTTGAGGTGCCCGAGGACTTTCTCGCGCAGCGCGATGACTCGCCGCCTCAAGGGCGCGAGCCGCTAACCACAGGAACCGATAGCCGTTCCAGTAGCCCTACGGATCAAGGTCGTCTTCGCTCCCTTTTCCGGAGCCCTTAGCCTGCTCGCCGCAGCCGAGATCCGGCGCTGAACGTCGCTCCTCACGATCTTTGATCGGCCGGTTTTGGTGTCGCCGAAGACTCAGCCAATCCTCTACCGCCTTTGCTCGCTTCTGCTCGAGAGTTGGCTCCCCGCTTTCCAACTTTTGTTTCTGCAGCTTGAGCCATTCTTCGCGTCCCTTCCTTCGAGCCTCTTCCATTTCATCCGTTCCGGTGAGGTTGCCGGTCGCGGCCCCTTGCTCGTCGCGTGAATGCTCGCCTTGAATCTCCCCTGGCCCTACGGTTTCGACTCCCGCTGATTGCTCCAAGCCGAAAACACGCTCCACGGTGCGAACATAGTTATCGGCTTGCTCAACGAGCTTGGATGCCGCATGTGCGTCGATTTCCGTTGCGGTGTAGTCCGCCATTAAGCGCAGACTCTCAGCTCGACTCAAGGCGCTCGCCAATTCGGCATCAACTTTTCCGGTAAGGACCGCATGTTGCCTGAAAGCCTCGCTGATTCCTCGGTGCGTCCGCGGAAGATCTCCCTCAGGAATACCCGCATTGAGCAGGGCGGCTCGCGAGATGTTGAACATCGCGTAGTACGCGCGGTTTACTGCACTGTCAGGGTCTTCGTTCTCTAGACTCAGTCGCGCGATCTGTATCGCCCGTTCGCTCTTTCGAACGAGAGACACGGAGAACGAGTGATCCGTCACAGTTGAATACCTTCCCGCGCCACATTTCGCAGAAAGCTGGGACGGGGAAA
>DASTAC010000081.1:0-18385 GCA_035713045.1 Steroidobacteraceae bacterium | reverse complement strand
AGGTCCGGAGCAGCATCCGTGACCGCAGGTTCCAGAACTTCCAACTCCACGTCGCCCTCCGGCTCCGTCCGGGGCATCCGGACGCCACACCCGGTATTGAATGCCGGCCCGGAGGTCGTGCCGATCCGGGCAAATACCTAGCGCGACTTTACTGACGCGCCTGTCTCCTTTGCCGTCCTGGGTTTTGCAAAAGGGCTGAATTTCCGCCTTTTGGGGTCACGCGCCAGCCTGATCCTGCCGTATAGACAAAACCATGAGCCGGTATGTCATGGGCTACAATAGCTTGTAGCTGAGATATTCCTGAGTATCAATAGATCGTTGACCTGGAATGGTGGTCATGGTATACACAAAACCAGTGGCCAGCCTGCAAAAGCATCGGGTCGGCGGACGTACCTACTGGCGGATCGTCGAATCGCGCCGCGTCCGCGGCAAACCGCGCCCGGTGCCGCTTTTGTATCTCGGCAGCGCCGATGAGCTGCTGAACCGGCTGCTGCAAGCCCCACAGGGGGAGCTGCGGATACGCTCCTTCCAGCATGGGGATGTGGCGGCGTTGAAAGCCGCGGCGGACCGGCTTCGGGTGGTGGAGATCATTGATCGGCACGTGCCCGAGAGGGCCCGGGGACTGTCGGTCGGTACCACGCTGCTGCTGGCGGCACTCAATCGGGCCATCCGTCCGCGCTCGAAGCGAGGTTGGGCCGCTTGGGCTCAGCAGACCTCCCTCGCGCGGCTCTTTCCGCAGGTTCAGCTCGAGCAGCTGACCTCGCAGTTCTTCTGGGACCAGATGAACTGTGTGAAGCTCGAGGCGCTGCGCGCGATCGAGGACGAGCTCACCCAGTGCATCGTGCGCGAGCTCGGCATCAAGCTCGATACGCTCTTCTACGATGCCACCAACTTCTTCACCTTCATCGCCTCCACCAACGTGCGGCCCGAGCTGCCCCAGCGGGGGCACTCAAAGCAGAAGCGCTCGGACCTGCGCCTCTTTAGCCTCGCCTTGCTGGTCTCGCGGGACGGGCACATCCCGCTGTGCTCGCAGGTCTACGAAGGCAACCGCGTCGATGTGCGCTCCTTCCCCCACTCCCTGACGCTGATCCGCGAGCGCCTCGCTAAACTCTCCGTCGAAGTCGATCAGATCACCCTGGTCTACGACAAGGGCAATCTCTCCAAGGCTAATCAGCGCCTGGTCGATGAGGCTTCCTTCAGCTACGTCGCCTCCTTGGTGCCCGCGCAGCACCCGCAGCTGCTGAGCATCCCCCACCGGGAGTACCGCGTCCTCGAGAGCCCGCGTCTCGGTCAGCTCCCCGTGCTGCGTCTCGAGCGGGAGATCTGGGGCAAGCCGCGCACGGTGCTGCTCTTTATCAGCGAGCAGCTGCGCCAGGGGCAGATCCGCGGCCTGATGCAACACGTGAAGAAAGCGATCAGGGCGCTCGAGCGCTGGAAAACCCAGCTGGCCAAACCGCGCTCCGGGCCGCGCACCCTCGAGGCAGCGCAGCGGCAAATCCAAGCCATCCTCTCTGGGCAGCACGTGAGCCGCGTGCTCAAAGTCGACTACCACCCCGACCAAGACGGCGCCGATCGACTGCATTACCAGATCGACAGCGCAGCGATCGATGAGTTGGCCAATGAGCTTTACGGCAAGCGCTTCCTCATCACCGACCGCAACGAATGGTCAGACGAGCAGATCCTGCTCGCCTACCGTGGACAGAGCGAGGTCGAAGAAGCGTTCCGCCAACTGAAGGACGATGAGCACATGGCGGTGCGCCCGCAGTATCACTGGACCGATCAGAAGATCTGCGTACACACCTTCTGCTGCCTGCTGGCGCTGCTGCTCGGACGGCTCGTCGAGTTCCAGGCGCGAGAGCTGCATTACACCGAAGGACTCTCGGGACTGCTTGATCTGCTGGCCACCGTGCGCCTGGCCATGGTGCTCAAGCCCGCCGGCAAGCGCGGCGGACGACCCCGCTGCGCGTGGACGCTCGAACAGGCCGGGCCCGAGGCGCTGCGCCTGTTCCGCCAGCTCGTGCCGGCTCAGCCTCCCTTTGTGTATACGTAGCCTCTGACCGTAATCCCCCGCCCATCAGCGACTTATGCCTCAACCTCGCCAGAGGGTCAGTAAAGTCGCGCTAGCGGGGTCGCCCGAGCCGAGGCAACGAAGCATGCCGGCCCGCACACGGATGCGCCGCCGCCGCAGGGCGCGGTGGTGCCTTGCAGCGAAGCACGGCGTTCGCTCCGCCGAGCCGCGCCCAGGGCCGCAACCGCGCCTGTTCCCAGGCGTGCCCCGATCGCGCACGATGCCCGGAGCCAGCGCTCGTACTAGTCAGGTCGCCTGCGCGACGCCGGCGGCGGTCACGAGGGGTGGCATCCGCTCGCCCCTCATGAATGCCAGCAGCGCCGCCCTCGCTTCCATGGCGTCGCGATAGCCGAGCTCGATGAGAGCGCGCGTGTAGCCCGCCTCGAACATCAGATAGCTCGCCAGCTGGTATCCCGATACGTCCCTGCCGCCGATGACGCGCAGCAATGCGCGCAGGCTGTGAGGGATGTCATCGGTGTATCGGCCGGCGATCTCGCTCGGATCGATGCTCGGAGCCAGCATCAAGGTGTCCACGTGCCGCAGGCCACGTGCGGCGAACGGCGCCTCGTGCACGAGCTGGTTGATCCGGTCGATCTGCTCGAGATCACCGTAGATCTGATCCGTGAACAGGGTGTCGATCATGTAGCCGAGCACCTCGCCCGGGGTCGGCATGGCGCGGCTGGTACCGCTGCCCGCGCCTACGCCGGCCGCGCGCCGCGCCCGCACGCCGATGATCAGCAGGCGATCGGCGCCCAGGTGGATGGCCGGGCTCAGCGGGTTCAGCTGGCGCATCGCGCCATCGCCGAAGTATTCCCGGCCGATGCACATCGGCGGGAAGAGCAGCGGGATCGCGGCGCTCGCCATCAGGTGATCGAGTGTCAGCTCGGTGCGCCGGCCCATACGCTGCGAGCGGGTCCACTCGGGAATGGACTCGCGGCCGTCGAAGAAGGCGACGGACTGGCCCGTGGCGTAGCTCGTCGCGCAGAGCGCGAAGCCCTGCAGGTGTCCGCGCGTGATGCTGCGGTGAATGCTCGCACAGTCCACGCGGGTCCCGAGAAGCTGCCGCAGCGGGCTGTTGTCGAGCAGCGCCTTGGGCGGCGAGAGCACCAGGCCGCCCGAGAGCAGCGCGAGCAACCAGTGGGTGCCCGAGCGCAGCATGTGCGCGGGGCTCACGTGGAAGACCTGGCTGGTGCGGAAGTTGGCCCAAACGCTCTCGAGACCCGCCACCGCGCGCCGCCAGTGATGGGCCTCTGCGGCGAGGACGCACGAGGCCACCGCTCCCGCCGAGGTGCCCACAATGACGGGGAAGGGGTTTCGGGCGCGCGGCAGCAGCTCGGTCAGCGCGAGAAGCACCCCGACCTGATAGGCGGAGCGCGCGCCGCCGCCGGTCAGCACCAGCCCAACGGTCGGCCGTTGCGGCGGCGGTCTTCGCGCGGCTTCGACGGTGGCATCCATCCGCAAGGATGTTAGGGGCTCCCGCCCAGATTACAACCGGCGGCGCCCGAAAGCGATCGACCCTGCGGCGCAGGGGCGCGGCGCGCTTGCGGTCACGGGGCCGGGATCCAGCCCGTCAACTAGGCCACCTGCAGGATCTGCATGGAGTTGGTGCCGCCCTGAACCCCGGACTGCTCTCCCTTGGTGAGGATCACCAGATCCTTGCGTTTGACCAGGTCGAGCTCCAGGAGCCGGGAGAAGAGCGCATCGTAAAGCTCCCCCGTCGAGCTGGCGCGGGTCACGTCGAAAATGACAGGATAGACGCCGCGGTAGATCGTGACCCGGCGGCGCGTGGGCTCGTGCCGCGTGAAGGCGTAGATCGGAATGTCCGAGCGGATCCGCGACATCCACAGAGGGGTCGCGCCCGACTCCGTCAGGGCGACGATGGCCCGCACCTTCAGGTGGCTGGCCGTGTACATCACGGCCATGGCGATCGCCTCCTCCGATCCCTTGAACTGGCCCTCGGTGCGGTGGCGCGTGCGGCTGTGGGTGAACTGGTATTTCTCCGCGCCCGCGATGACTTGCGCCATCGCCTCCACGGCCTTCAGCGGATAACGGCCGGCGGCGGTCTCGGCCGACAACATTACGGCATCCGTGCCATCCATGACCGCGTTGGCCACGTCGCTCACCTCCGCGCGGGTCGGCACGGGATTCTGGATCATCGACTCCATCATCTGAGTGGCGGTGATCACCACCCGGTTCTTGCCGCGCGTCTGATGGATGATGGTCTTCTGCAGCCCCGTCAGCTCGGCATAGCCCATCTCCACGCCCAGGTCGCCGCGGGCCACCATGACGACGTCGGTCGCGTCGATGATGCCCGGCAGGTTGGCGACGGCCTCGTGCCGCTCCACCTTGGCGACGATGCGGGCGTCGCCGCCGGCCTGGCGCACCAGCGCGCGCGCCTGCTCGATGTCGGCCGCGTCGCGCGCGAATGAGACCGCGAGATAGTCGACCCGCTCCTCGGCCGCGAACCGGATGTCCTCCCGGTCCTTGTCCGAGATCGCCGGCGCCGAGATCCCGCCGCCCTGGCGGTTCAGGCCCTTGCGGTCCGACAGCTCGCCGCCGACGCGCACGCGCGTCTCGATCCGGGTGCCGCTGACCCGCTCGACGCCGAGCACGATCTGACCGTCACCGAGCAGCAGGGCGTCGCCCGCGGCGACGTCCTTCGGCAGATCCTTGTAGGCGACGCCGACCTCCTCGACCGTGCCCGCCTTCGGGTCGAGCGCCGTATCGAGCGCGAAGGGGCGGCCCTCCTCGAGCATCACCTTCTTGTCGCGGAAGCTCTCGATGCGGATCTTGGGGCCGCCGAGGTCGAGGAGCACGCCGATGCATTTGTTGGCGCGCTGGGCGGCTTCGCGCACCAGTGCCAGCCGGCGCCGGCGGTCCTCCACCGTTCCATGAGAGGCATTGAGCCGCACGACGTCCATGCCGGCGAGCATCATGTCCGTCAAAATGGTCACATCATCAGTGGCCGGACCGACGGTCGCCACGATCTTGGTTCTTCTGAGCATGGGGTCAGCCGCTTGCGCGCTCCTCGAGGGCGGCGACGGCGGGCAGGGTCTTGCCTTCCACGAACTCGAGGAAGGCGCCGCCGCCCGTGGAGATGTAGGAAATCCCGTCCTCGACCTTGTACTTCTCGATCGCCGCCAGCGTATCGCCGCCGCCCGCGAGTGAGAATGCCTTGCTGCGCGCGATCGCCTGCGCTATGGCGCGCGTGCCCTCGCCGAACTGCTCGAACTCGAACACTCCCACCGGGCCGTTCCAGATGATGGTGCCTGCCGATTGCAGCATCCCGCTCAGCCGCTCGGCCGTGTCCGGCCCGATATCGAGAATCCTCTCGTCGGGACGGACCTCGTGGATGGTACGCACGTCGGCGTGCGCGGTGGCGGCCAGCTCCTTCGCGACGACGACGTCGGTGGGCAGCGGGATCTCCGCGCCGCGAGCGCGCGCCTGCGTCATGAGGCGGCGCGCGACATCGAGGAGGTCCGGCTCGTAGAGGGATTTGCCCACGGCCACCCCGGTGGCGGCCAGAAACGTGTTGGCGATGCCGCCGCCGACGATCAGCTTGTCGACCTTGGCGAGGAGCGACTCGAGCACCGTGAGCTTGGTGGAGACCTTGGAGCCGGCGACGATCGCGACCAGGGGCCGCGCGGGATTCTGCAGCGCACGCTCGAGCGCCTCGAGCTCGCCGACGAGCAACGGTCCGGCGCAAGCGCTCTTGGCGAAGCGCGCGACGCCGTGAGTGCTGGCCTCGGCGCGGTGCGCGGTGCCGAACGCGTCCATCACGAATACGTCGCAGAGGTCGGCCATCCTGCGTGCAAGCGCCGGATCGTCCTTCTTCTCACCCTTGTTGAAGCGCACGTTCTCGCAGAGCACGGCCGTACCGGCCTCGCAATCGACGCCGTCCAGCCAGTCGCGGCGCAGCGGCACGGCCTTGCCGAGCAGCTCGGAGAGGCGCGCGGCCACGGGCTTCAGCGACAGCGCCTCATCGGGCTTGCCCTCCTCGGGACGTCCGAGATGCGAGAGGATGAAGACCCTGGCGCCCTGGTCGAGCGCGCGACGGATCGTCGGCAGCGCGGCGCGGATGCGCGCATCGCTGGTGACGGCGCCATCCTGGACCGGGACGTTGAGATCCTCGCGGATCAGGACCCGCTTGCCGCGCAGGTCCATGTCGGTCATCCGCAGAACTCTCATGGCGCCTTGGCCCAGGCGAGGGTGGTGTCGATCATGCGGTTGGAGAAGCCCCATTCGTTGTCATACCACGCGCACGCCTTCACCAGAGTGCCGCCGATGACCTTGGTCAGCGTGGCATCGAACACGGACGAGTGCGCGTCGTGATTGAAGTCGATCGACACGAGCGGCGCTTCGTTGTAGGCAAGCACGCCGCGCAGCGGCCCGCTTGCGGCGTCGCGCAGCGCCTGGTTGACCTCCTGCACCGTGGTCGCCCGCTTGGCCGTGAACGTGAGATCCACGAGCGAGACGTTGATGGTGGGAACGCGAACTGCGAAGCCGTCGAGGCGGCCCTTGAGCTCCGGCAATACCAGACCCACGGCGGCGGCGGCACCGGTCTTCGTCGGAATCTGCGACATCGTCGCCGAGCGCGCGCGGCGCAGGTCCGTGTGATAGACGTCCGTGAGCACCTGATCGTTGGTGTACGAGTGAATCGTCGTCATGATGCCGGCAGAGAGGCCTACCGCCTCGTGCAATACCTTCGCGACCGGAGCGAGGCAGTTGGTGGTGCATGAAGCGTTCGAGATCACGGTGTGCCGGCTCGAGAGAACCTGATGATTGACGCCGTAGACGACGGTCGCATCGACGTCCTCGCCGCCAGGGGCGGAGATCACCACCCGCTTCGCGCCGCCCGCCAGATGCGCCGCGGCCTTCGCCTTGCTGGTGAAGAGCCCCGTGCACTCGAGCACGTATTCGACCCCAAGCGATCCCCACGGGAGCTTCGCCGGATCGCGCTCCGCGAGCACGCGGATGCGATCGCCGTTGACGACCATCGAGTCGCCATCGACCTTGACCTCTCCGGGGAAGCGGCCGTGCACCGTGTCGTATTGCGTCAGGTGCGCATTGGTTTTCGCATCACCAAGGTCGTTGAGGGCGACGATCTGTACTTCCCCGGTGCGCCGGCCCTCATAGAGCGCGCGCAGGACATTGCGGCCGATTCGACCGTAGCCATTGATTCCGACCTTGATTGGCATATTCCCCTCGTAGCGTTTGGGATGGCGTCGTGGCGATGACTGAAACTCGAGGCCGCGTCCGGCTCAGACCGCGGACTTTAGCAGCTCGCGGGCCTCGTGGCCGACATGCTGGGCGGTCAGGCCGAAGTGCGCGAGCACCTCGGCGCCCTTGCCGGACAGGCCGAAGCGGTCGATGCCGATCACCCCGCCCTCGTTGCCGACGTAGCGCCACCAAGATAGCGTGGCGCCGGCCTCGACCGCCAGACGGGGCTTCACCGAGCGCGGCAGAACGCTTTCCCGATAGGCCTCGTCCTGTGCATCGATACCTCGGTACACGGCATGGACAGAGCCGCAGCCGCCTGCCGCCCAGGCTCCGCCACCTGCGGCGGCGGGGCACAGTCCGTGTGCCTGGGCACCGGCTCGTGCCGCTTCATGGTTCGGGCTCGACCGTCGGTCGATGGGGAACTATTGAGGGCATTCACCGCTTGCGCGGCGATGGCATTTTCCACCAGACGCCTGCGAGCCTCAATGGCGGCATGCGGGCGGTACCGGACAGCGTGGCCGCGATCCGAGGCCGCCGTCGCCGAGGCCCGACACTGACTTATGTTCGGTTGGCGCCCATCACACTTTGCCGTCTCGGCCGAGCTCACGCGGGAGCGAAGCGACCCAGTTCACTGCAGCGTGGCACCGGGTCTCTGTTACGCTTCGGCCATGAGCGTAATTCGCCTGACACATCTCACGGACTCGCACCTCTACGGCCGGGAGAGTGCGCGGCTGCGCGGCATCGCCACGCTGCCGTCGCTCGAGGCAACGCTCGCTCACGCGCAGCATCGTGACTGGCCGCCCGACGCGGTGCTGGTGACGGGCGACCTCGTCCAGGACGATCCCGCCGGCTACGTCCACTTCCGCCGGGTGTTCGAATCGCTGCGGCTGCCGGTGCTGTGCCTGCCCGGCAATCACGATGATCCGGAAGCGATGCGCCGCGAGCTCGACGGAGCACCGTTCGTCACCGGCGGCGTCGTCGATCTCGGGCTCTGGCGCATCGTGCTCCTCGACAGCACCCTGGCCGGGTCGGCCGCCGGACGCCTCTCCCCGGAAACCCTGGCGGCGCTGCAGTCGGCGCTCGCCGCCGGCCCGAACCGGCACGCGCTGGTGTGTCTGCATCACCATCCGGTGCCGATGGCCAGCCGCTGGCTCGACCGAGTCGGCCTGGAAAACGCCGGCGAGTTTCTGGACGTCATCGACCGGCATTCCAACGTCCGCGCAATCGTGTGGGGCCACGTGCACCAGAGTTACGATGCGCTGCGCAAGGGCGTGCGGCTGCTCGCAACCCCCTCCACCTGTGCGCAGTTTCTGCCGCGCGCCGATCAGTTCGCCGTCGATCGGCGGCCGCCGGGCTACCGGACGCTCGAGCTCAGAGCCGACGGCTCCATCGCGACCGAGGTCGTCTGGATCGAAAGCGACGCGGGCGCGAAGCCCGCCTGGGCCGCGGCCTGACGAGCCGCCGCCGCGGCTTCCTCCAACCCGCACCAGGCCTCGAACACGGCATCCACGGACACCTGATCGGCGCGCAGCAGGTGCGGCGGGCCCCCCAGGGCCGAGACCGGTGAGCCGTTGCAGCTGCGCGGCAGCCAGATCCGCGAGGACTGCGCGCCGTAGAGCACCACGAGCGGCACGCCGAGCGCCGCCGCGGCATGCGCCGGACCGGAGTCGACCGAGATCACGCTGTGCGCACGCTCGGTGAGCGCAAACAGCGGCCGCAGGGCGGTGATGGCGGGAGTGACGCGGGGCAGCGCAGCGGCCGCGCGGATCGCCTCGATGAGCGGCCGCTCGGCGGCGGCGCCCCTGAGCACGAGCCGTGCTTGGGGCATCCGCGCGTGGAGCCGGCGCAGCAGCTGCGCCCAGCGCTCGGTCGGCCAGGCCTTGTCGTCGCGCCCTCGCCAATTGCGCAGCCGCCGCCGCCCCATGCTGCGGTGATTGCCCGGCTGCACGAGAATGAGCGGCTCACCCTGAAATCCCTGCGCGCGAAGCCAGCGGTCGCACTCCGCCCGCTCGCAGTCGCGAACCCGCAGCTGCGGCGTCCACGTTCCCGGGGGCGCGGTCACGGGGTAGTCCGCCCCGCTCAATCCGGAAGGCGTCTGCGCCGCAAAGCGCTGCAGCTCGTCGATCCATGGAGCGTCCTTTCCCGGCGCCTCACCGATGAATACGCAGCGCCGCGGATCGATGCCGCTCAGCCGAATCAGGCGGCGGATTCTGCGCAGCTGCCCCTGGTGATGCTCGAAGACGTACACCGGGCCGGGCGCACTCTCGCGCAGCCGGCGCAGGATCGCAGGCCAGGCGAGGCCCAGGAAGGAAGGCGTCCGGCGCGTCAGCGCCCAGCACTGCGCGACATCCTCCAGGCCGAGGTAGACCTCGGGAGCCCACGCGTCCGCCCCCACGACATAACAGGGCTTCCCGTAGCGCGCATGCAGCAGCCGCAGCGCGGCCGTGAGCATGACCATGTCGCCGATACGGCCGAGCTTGAAGACGAAGGGGCGCAGCGGGGGGGCCGCCATGGTGCGATGGTACTTTGAAATTCAGTCCCTCAGCACATCTTGCCAGCGCCGCGTGACGGCGGAGAGACGAAAGCGCGGATCGGGCTCGGTCACCGGCCGGCCGCCCGCGCGCCAGGCCCGGATGCGATCGACGTACATGTCGAAGAGCCCGACTCCGGCCGCCAGGCGGGCGGGCCCGCGGCGGCAGCGACTCGAGCAGCCGCCGAGCAGCGCCTCGTACACGCGCCTGGGGGCGGTCACCGGCAGGACCTGTGCCGGATCCCCCAGGACCTCGAGCGCAGCGCCGCAGTCGTGTGTCAGCACCGGCGTCCCGAGCGCTTTCGACTCGGCGAGCACCAGCCCGAAGGTCTCGGGGATCACGAAGTTCGGAAAGAACGTGCAGAGGGCCGTACGCACCTCCGCATGGATGCGCGCCTGCGGCTGAGGACCGAGGTACTCGACGCCCTCGAGCCGCGCGGCGTCATCCGCCCGGTAGCCGGGGTTGCCGATCACGAGGCGCATGTCGGGCATCGCCCTTCGCAGTGCGCGGAATGCGTCAAGCGTGAATTTCAGCCCTTTGTTGGGCGAGGAGAGGAACACGAGCTTGCGCTCGTCGATCGGCGACCCGTCCGGCCGCAGGTCATCGGCCACGGGGTTGTAGATGGTGAGCGCGCTGACACGGTCGCCCACCTTCATCCAGCGCATTGCCGCCTCGACCGCGCGGCGCTGCGTGTCCGATACGCAGATCACCTTCACGGCGAGCTCGCGCAGCACGCGGGCGTCCGCGGCGATTCTCCTGGCGCGCTTGGAGCGCGGCCGCACACGGTCATGCAGCCAAAGATGCAGGCGCGCGTTGGGATAGAGCTCGCGCACCGCGGACAGCGCGTGCGAGTCACGGTTGACGATCACGCGGGTGACGGTGGGATCGCGCCGCGGCGGCAGATACCGGCCGCTCGCGCTGGTGCGGTTGTGCTGCACGACGAGCGCCCCCAGCGCGTCGGCGACACGCACCACCGTCGCTTCGGTTCCGCCCATCGCCTGCCGGCGCAGCGTCTCGCTGTCGTAGGGCTGGCTGCATACGGGATCGAAGAAGAGGACGCCGTTCATGGCCCGCATTATCCGGTATAAGGCGTGAATGAGACTGCTGTTTGCGGAATCGAGCGTGCGCGGCTACGGGACGGAGCAACACCTCGCCGCTCTGGCGACCGCAATGGCGCGACGCGGACACGACGTGCGCTGTCTGGTGATCGCGGGAAGTCCGGTGGCGCAGCTGCTTGAGGAGGCGCGGGTTCCGGTCGTGTCCATACGCCCCGGTCGAACCCGCGGACCGCGCATCGCGGTGGGGCTGGCGCACCTCGCCCTGCGCCAGCGGCCGCACTGGATGGTCTCGAACGATCCGCGGTTCTACCGGATGCTCCTCGCGGCGCGCAGGCTCACCGGCGCGCGCGTGGCGCTCTTCCGGCATTGGCACGACGCGCCGCGCAGAGCGCGGACGCGCGAGCTCCTGTCCCAGCGAGCCGACCGATTCATTCTGGTATCGCAGTTCCACCGGGAGGATTACCGGCGTCAAGGGATGAGCGTCGAGCGCGCCTCGGTTCTCTACAACCCGATCGACACCGCGCGCTTTCGGCCCTCGGCCGCCGCGCGGGCGAGCGCGAGAGCCCGTCTCGGCTTCGGCGACTCCGACCTCATCGTCGGCTATGTGGGCAGGATGATCGAGGCGAAGGGCATCTTCACGTTGGCCGATGCTGCCGGGCGGTTCCTCCCGGCGGCGCCCGACGCGCGCATGCTGTGGGTGGGCGACGGCGAGGATTCCGAGAGCCTGCGGGCGCGGGTCGCGCGCGGCGCGCACGCGAGCCGCCATCGATTCCTCGGCTGGGAAGCCGATCTGGCCGCTCTCTATCCCGCCCTGGACATCCTGGCCGTGCCCTCGCTCTATCCCGAGCCCTTCGGACGCGTCTCGGTCGAGGCGCAGGCCGCCGCCGTACCGGTGGTCTCGAGCCTCTCCGGGGGGCTCCCGGAGACATTCGCGCGCGACCGCACCGGCATCGGCGTCGAGCCCGGCGACGCCGCGGGCCTCGCGCAGGCCATTCTCGCGCTCGGCCGCGATCCCGAGCGGCGGCTGCGGATGGGAGCGGCCGGGCGCGAATGGGCCTGCGCACGATTCTCACTCGAGCGCATCGCGGCGGATTTCGAGAGCCTGCTCGCCGGGGGCTAGCGGCGGCTGCCGGCGGATCGCTTCCCGATCAGATAGAAGTTGCCGCGGAATATCGGACACTCCTCGTGCCGCCAGTCGAATTCCGGCCGGGACTTCTCCAGCGACTGGAAGTAGCTCACGTTGTCGTGCTCTGCAAAGCGGCGCTGGTAGGCGATCAGGATGTGGCTGAACCCGGCGAGCACCGGCGCGATCCGCTCGCGCACGGCAGGCGGCGTCTCGCTGAGCGACCATGTGGCGATGAAGAGCGCCGGCTGGTGCTCCGCGCAGGAGCGCGCGACCGCGGCGGGCGCCTCGGGATCGCCCGAGATCAGCCACCCGAGGTTGCCGGGCGGCTGACCGCCCGGTCCCGTCGGGAATACGTTCCGCAGGTAAAAGCGCTGTAGCGCGCTCATCACCGGCAGATCCCAGATGAGGTAACGCTCGCGGTACCCCAGGTTGCGCAACAGCCGGAAGAAGCTGCCGTAGCCCGCGCCGAAATCCACCACCAGCCGCAACGCCGTCAGGTCGAGGTCGGTGGCTTCCAACAGCCGCGTGAGGTGATAGCCGTGCTGCACGAGCAGCGGACTGCTCAGGGGATAGTAGGGGTTGACGAGCGGCTTGCCCACCGCAGACTCCGTGAGGGCCCGCTGCAGCTCCGCGGAGAACCGGCTCGAGGCGAGAAGGTAGCGCAGGTAGCCGGGCGAGCGGCCGCGGATGCGGGGGTGGACGGTTTTCATCACCGGCGGCAGGCGCAGGAACCCGTCCACGCCGCCCTCCTGGATGGCGCGGGTGATGTCGGCCGCGAGGCCCGCCCATGCGCCCGACACCGACTGGCGGGCGAGCGCGCCATCGAGCTCCGCCAGCAGCTCCCGGGCGTGTTGCAGCCGCGGCGGCGGGTACTCCCCGAGGAGCTTCGCCGCCATGCGCCGCAGTGCCGAGGCCGTCTCCACTCTCAAGGATTCCAACATCAACCTCCGGCGCGGCGGGATTCGGGTGTAACGGCGTCCAGCTGCGCGAGCAGCGCGCACCAGGCCTGGAATACCTCGGGCTCCGGAATCTGGTCGAGCCGGCTCGCCGACGGCGGGCCGCCGACACCCACCACCGGCGAGCCGACGGCGCTGCGCGGCTGCCACACGGCGGCCGGGTAGGCACCGAAGAGCACGACCAGCGGCAAGCCGACGGCGGCCGCGGCGTGCGCCGGGCCGGTGTCGACGGAGATCATGCTGTGGGCGGCGGCGCAGAGGGCGAACAACCGCCGCAGCGGCAACACCGCGATATGGATCGACGGCAGCTTCGCGCCGGCGCGGATCGCTTCGAGGAACGCCGATTCCTGCGGGGCTCCGACCAGGATGATGACGGCCTGCGGCATCCGCTGCTGCAAGTGCGGCAGCAACGCCGCCCAGCGCTCCAGGGGCCACGCCTTGTGATCGTCGGGCGACACTCGCGGGCGGGTGCCCCCCTTCATCGTTCGCTGATTGCCGGGCTGCACCAGCACGAGCGGCCGCCCCAGCCATCCCCTGGCGGCGAGCCATGCCTCGCAATCCGTGCGCTCGCGGGGGGCGATCTCGAGCCGCGGCGCACAGTGCGGCGGCGGCTCCGGCCACGGAAAGTCCGCCTCCCGCAATGCGGGCGGCGTGCACCTTCCGAGCGCCACGAGCCTGTCCACCCAGTGCTCGGGCGGCTGTCCGCGGCGCCCAGCCGCCGCGAGCACATCCGCCATGGACACGCAGCGGCTCGCCGGCGTGCGACTCAGCCGCAACAGGCGGACGATGCGCGGAAGCTTGCTGGGAAAGTCCTCACAGACATACACCGGGGCGTCGCGCTCCGCACGCAGCGCCCGCAGTGCGCGCCACCACTCGCGGTCGAGGAAGAACGCCGTGTGCCGCCCGAGCGAGATGACGTCCGCGACATCGTGGTGCCCCCGATAGATCTCCGCGGTCCAGGACCCGGCGGCGATGATCCGGCACGGGCGTCCATAGCGCCGATGGAGGATCTCCAGCAGCGCGCTCAGCATGATCATGTCACCGATTCTGCCGAACCAGATGACCACCGGATTGGAGGAGGCTTTTGACACTGAGGAATACGGAGCGGATTGCGCCGCGATCTGGAACTCATCTCGAGCGGCTGTGCGCCCGCTTGCGTCCCAGTATACCGCCGCGTGCGAGCCGAGGTCGGGGCGGCGAATCGGAAACGCCGGTGAACCCTCCGCGCGTCTGACGCTGCTCTTCCGTGATGAGCCCGAGCTTCTCCAGCCGCGCCTCGATCGCCCGCAGCGTACGACCGTGCTGGCGCGCGATGGTGACAGGCGAATCCCCGCTCTTGAACGCCGCGACGAGCCTGCTCTCCTCCTCCGTGGTCCATGCCTGACCGACGTTGCCTGGCAACTGGGCCCGCCGCTGCGCGCGCGCGGCCATCTGCTCGAGCGCGGTGAGTCCGGCCAGCAGCGCCCGCAGCACATCGGCGTGCTGCAGCACCGTCTCATGCGGCAACTCCTCGCCGGTGACGGGGTCCGTCCCCTGGATGAGCGACTGCAATATCTGTCTTGCCCGGGTCTGTTTCATGATGGCTCTCCGCCCGCGTGATGACCGGCGGTCATTGTCGAGGGGCGACGACGGGAGTCGCCAGAGCGGGAGCTTGCGCGTTCGTGCCGATTTGCCGCATTAGGCCGCGATTTGCGCCCAAAGGCGGTTTGCGCGAACAATGCGCACCCCGTACGAGGATTCGACCGCATGCGCGCATTCGCGTGGTTCCTCCTGTTGATCGCCGGCAGCCTGGCCTGCATGGCCGCATTCACCTATCCGGCATGGCTGCTGCTGCACCCACACTTCGACTTTCCCTTCAATCGCATCGGCGAGCGGATCGCGATGCTGGGCTTTCTCATCGGCTTCCTGTTGGTCGCTCGCCGGCTGCGGCTCGCCGATCGCGCCAGCCTGGGATTCGGAGCGCCGCGCCCCGTTTACCTCCGTGAGCTCGGCATCGGACTCGGCCTCGGCGTCGTGACGATGTCGGTCGTAGCGGCGTCCATGGTGGCGCTCGGCCTGCTGGACTTTCACAAGGCGGCGGCCTATGGCGCCGGCGGGCTGGCCGCGCTCGTCGGCAAGCGCCTCGCCAGCGGGCTCGCCGTCGGCCTGATCGAGGAGACGGCGCTACGCGGCGCGATGTACGCGGGAATCCAGCGTGAATCCGGCACCGCCGTCGCGATCGTGCTGACCTCCGTCATCTACGCGTGGACCCATTTCATCGGCGCCTTCCACATTCCCGCCGCACAGGTCAGCGCCTGGAGCGGCGTTGCGCTCGTGGCCGGAGAGCTGGGCTCGCTGGCGCATCCGCTCGGAATCGCGGATGCGTTCCTCTGCCTGACGGCGGTCGGTGTGGTGCTGGCGATGGTGCGGTCGATCACCGGCAACACCGCGGCCGGCATGGGCCTGCACGCCGGCTGGGTGTGGGTGATGCTGGTGGTGCACGGGCTGTCGGAGCCGAGCCGCGCCTCGCCCCTCTCCTTCCTGCTCAGCCGTCACGACGGCTTCACCGGCTGGCTGGTGCTCGGCTGGACGGTGGTGTTGGGTGTCGGCCTGCGCTGGTTCTATGTTGGCCGGTCGGCCCACCAGATCGCCCGAAGCGACGTTGAGCGCCTGGCGTAGCGGGACGGGCCGGCACGGACCGAGGCGCTAGCTCGATCGACTCGCAGCGGTCCGCCGGGAAGCCTCCGCCGGCGTTGCCGGATCGGCCGCTCCTTCACTTGCTATGGGACTGACGCTGGCCGAGCTCGGCCAGCAGCTTACCGTGCAGCCCGCCGAAGCCGCCGTTGCTCATGATGAGGGCATGATCCCCGGGCCGCAAAGTCCGAGCGAGGTCCCTCGCCAGAGCGTCCACGTCGCCGCGGCCGTGACCGCGGCCGCCAAGGCCGGCGAGGATGGTGCCGGGATCCCAGCCGAGATCGGACGGCGTGTACAGCCAGACCTCGTCGGCTCCGGCCAGGGAGCCCGCGAGCGAGTCGCGATGAACGCCCATACGCATGGTGTTGGACCGAGGCTCGAGTACGGCGACGATCCTCGCCGGCCCCACACGTCGGCGCAATCCGTCGATGGTGGTCGCGATCGCTGTCGGATGATGCGCGAAGTCATCGTAGACCCGCACACCGTTGACCTCACCGCGAAGCTGCATGCGGCGGGCCACACCTGCGAACGCATGCAACGCCTCGATTGCGCGCTCGACTGGGACGCCGGCGTGGCGGGCGGCCGCGATCGCCGCCAGAGCGTTGTCCATGTTGTGTGCGCCGATGAGCTCCCATTGCACCGTCCCGAGCGGACGGCCGAGCTCGAGAACCTCGAACCGGGAGAAATCCTCGACGCCGCGGGCGGCGCGGCCCGTCCAGTGCGCGTCCGCAACGGAGTGACCGGCGAATCCCTCTCGCGGCGTCCAACATCCCATCGCCAACGTCTCCTTCAGACGCTCGTCCGCCGCGTTCCAGATGATGCGGCCGCTGCCAGGCACCGTCCGCACCAGGTGGTGGAACTGACGCTCGATCGCAGCCACGTCCGGATAGATATCGGCGTGGTCGTACTCGAGATTGTTCAGGATGAGCGTGCGCGGGCGGTAATGGACGAACTTCGCGCGCTTGTCGAAGAATGCGGTGTCGTATTCGTCGGCCTCGATGACGAAGAAGGGCGCGGCGCCGAGCCTGGCGCTGGTCTCGAAATTCGCCGGCACGCCGCCGATCAGGAACCCCGGGGACATGCCGGCATGCTCGAGAATCCAGGCGAGGAGCGAGGACGTCGTCGTCTTGCCGTGAGTGCCGGCCACGGCGAGCACCCAGCGGTCGCGCAGCACTTCGCGCGCCAGCCATTCGGGGCCCGAAGCGTAGGGAATGCCCCGGTCGAGCATCGCCTCGACCACGGGCTGGCCGCGAGTCATGACGTTGCCCACGACGACCACGTCGGGCGCGGGATCCAGCTGCGCGGCGTCGTAGCCTTCGATGAGCTTGATGCCGAGCGCCTCGAGCTGCGTGCTCATGGGCGGATAGACGTTGCGGTCGGACCCGGTGACCTGATGACCGGCAGCGCGGGCGATCGCGGCGATGCCGCCCATGAAGGTCCCGCAAATTCCCAAGACATGTACGTGCATAATGCACGCCGATTCTACAGATCATCCTCTACGCTTTTGCACCACATCGCCGACACTGCTGACGCCGTCACCGATCTCGCCGCGAGCCTGGCGGAGTCCGCGAGCATCGGCCTGGACACCGAATTCCTCCGCGAGCGCACCTATCGCGCGGAGCTTTGCCTGCTGCAGCTGTCGGCGGGGAACGACGCCGTATGCGTGGACCCGCTCGCGGTCACCGATCTCGGCGCGCTCGCCGGCCCGCTGACCGCCGACGGCGCCGTAAAGGTGATGCATGCCTCGAGGCAGGACCTCGAGGTCTTGCTGCCGGCCGTCGGACTGGTGAGGCCGGTGTTTGATACCCAGATCGCGGCCGCGCTCGCGGGATTCGCCGCTCAGGTGGGCTACGCGGAGCTTGTGCGCCGGCTGCTCGGAGTCGAGCTGCCGAAGACCCATACGCGCACGGACTGGTCGCGGCGGCCGCTCTCGCCGGAACAGATCGAGTACGCGCTGGACGACGTGCGCCACCTGGTCCCGTTGAGGCTCACGCTGGAGGAGCAGCTGGACAAGCTCGGCAGGCTGAGCTGGCTGGCCGAAGAGCTCGCCGGGCTCGCCGACTCGCGCGCCCTCGCCACGGATCCACAGGAAGCCTGGCGGCGGCTGAAGGGCCTGCGGGGCCTCGACTCCGCGCGGGAGCGCCTCGCGCAAGGCTTGGCCGCATGGCGGGAGCGAAGGGCCATGGAGCGAAACCGGCCGCGGGGCTGGATCCTCGATGATGCAGCTCTGCGCGAGCTCATCGTGCGCGTCCCGCGCTCGATCGCGGCGCTGCAGGCGAGCGCGGAAGTCCCGGAAGGCGTGGTGCGCCACTGCGGCGAGGAGCTGCTGGCCATCATCGCGGCCGCAGACGTTCCGAACCCCGCGCCGGCTCTGGACATGCGGCAGCGGCCGGATCCGGCCCGGAACGCGCTGGTGAAGAAGCTGGGCGCGGTGGTCCAGGCGACGGCGACGGAGCTGAGCATCAGTCCCGAGGTGCTCGCGACGCGGCGCGACCTCGAGCGTTTGGCCGAGGGCGGCCGGAACATCCCGGCGCTCCAGGGCTGGCGGCTCCCGGTGATCGGCGCGAGGCTGCTGTCCGCGATCTAGTTTGAGGCCGCTGGACCCGGCGCCGGGGCGCCGGGGGAGGCTCAGCCGCCCGCCAGCGCTGCCTCGAGCCGCTGCTCGACGTCGGGGACCGGGCCCTCGGCGTTGATAGTCCGCAGCAGACCCTGACCGCGGTAATAGTCCACGAGCGGCCGGGTCTGCTGCTCAT
>DASTAC010000080.1:0-4930 GCA_035713045.1 Steroidobacteraceae bacterium | reverse complement strand
CACTGTGGCCGCATCCGCCTTCCTTCTTCGGGCTGGGGTCGCGGCGGTTCGCCAACGTGGTGGGCCTGGTGCGCGCGGTGCTGATCCGGCTCGGGCTGCATGCGGATGCCGGACCGCGGCGGAATGAGCTGGGTGCGCCCTGGCAGGCGCTGTTCGAGGCGCTGCCGACGGATGATCGGCGGCGGGGGCTGGTGCTGTTCCTGCGCTTCTGCACCCTGGAGGGGATGAAGCCTGAGAGGATCGGTGCGGATGCGATCGACCGCTTCGAGGCCTGGTGCCGGGATGCCATTCTCTGTGCGGATCCGGCGGGGATGGACGATGGCAAGGATTCCGTCCTTGCGTTCACACAGGCGCGGTTATGACCGGCGGCCGAACACGACTACGACCGGGGTGCCTGCCAACCGTTCCACAAACCAGCCTTTCCGGCACGATTGCCCGCTGCGGCGAGGAGACCTGCTTTCCGAGCCTATAATCGTGCCGTAACGCTGTTGCGCAATCAGCGTGCCGGTGCCACCATCGGCTATGAGTTCCGGCACGAAGCGGCGCGCGGGCGCTGCGTCTTCCTCCGCCACGGCCCCTTCTCGGGTGGCCAACACGGCGGCTGCAGGGCCGCTGCTGATCGGCTACGCCAGGGTGTCCACCGAGGATCAGCGGCTCGACCTGCAGCGTGACGCTCTCGCGGCCGCCGGCTGCCACCGCACCTTCGAGGATCGCGCCTCGGGCGCCCGCGCCGACCGGCCCGGCCTCGCCGCCGCCTTCTCCCACCTGCGCCCCGGCGACACCCTGGTCGTCTGGCGCCTCGACCGGTTAGGCCGCACCACCCATCAGCTCGTCGGCCTCCTCGAGCGCTTCGAGCGAGACGGCATCCGCCTGCGCTCGCTCCAGGACGGGATCGATCCCGCTTCGGTGATGGGCCGCGCCATGCTGCAGATCGGCGCCGTGTTCGCCGAGATGGAGCGCAACCTGTTGCGCGAGCGCACTCGTGCGGGCCTGGCCGCGGCCCGCGCCCGCGGCCGCTGCGGCGGGCGCAAGCCGCGCCTCTCCGCGGACGGGCTCGATACCGCGCGCCGGCTCATGGCCGACCCGACGCTCAGCATGGAGGAGGTTGCCTCGCGCCTCGGCGTGGGGCGGACCACCCTCTACCGCGCCCTCGGCCGGGCGTCGGCGATGCACGCCGCCGATGCCGCAGGCGCCGGGAACGGCGCCGGGCACGACGAGGAGGCGAGACGCCAGCGGCGCACCCCCGGCCGCAAGCCGCGCCCGTCCCGCGCCGCGGCCACCTGACGGCGCCCGCCCGTGCCGGTCATCGCCGACACTTCCTATCCGCGTCTGCCCACCGAACCGGGGCCGACCGAGCTGGAGGCGTTCACGCCGGAGCCAGTCGAGCTCGCCTTCGCGCGGCAGAAGACACGCCACGGTGGCCCGCGCCTGGCGCTGCTGGTCCTGCTCAAGACCTTCCAGCACCTCGGCCGCGTCGTCCGCCTCGCCGACGTGCCGACTGGGATCATCGACCACATCGCCTCGGTTGCGGGACTGGCGGGCCACACGGGCGAACTCGCCGGCTACGGCGACAGCACCTACCGCATCCGCCTCGCGTCGCTCGTGCGCGGCTTCGTGGGCGTGGCCGGATACGACCGCGAGGCGCGCGGGATCGCGGCGCGGGCCTGCATCGAGGCCGCGCGTACCCGCGATGACCTGGCCGACATCGTCAACGCCGGCATCGAAGAGCTGCTGCGGCAACGTCGCGAGCTGCCTGCCTTCGGCGCGCTGCTTAAGCTCGCCCGCACCGCTCGCGCGCTCGTGAACCGTAGCTACCACCGCCGGATCGCTACAGCGCTTCCGCCCGGCACGCGCGAGCGTCTGGCCACCCTGCTCGTGGTGCCTGCGGGCGCGACCCGGTCCGGCTGGGACCAGGCCAAGGCCGATCCGCCGCGCCCGAGCCCACAGCGCATGCGCGAACACCTGGCCCACCTCGCCTGGCTGCGCGGGCAGGCCGTGGCGGAGGCGGCGTTCGCCGGCGTGCCGGACCGCAAGCTGCGCCAGTTCGCCGCCGAGGCGCGCTCGCTCGGGGCCGCCGACCTCGGTCGCGTGGTGGAGAGCAAGCGTCTGGCGTTGATGGCGGCCCTGCTGCGTGGCCAAGTCGCGCAGGCGTTGGACGACGCGGCCGAGATGTTCGTGCGCCTGACGATGCGCATGCACAACCGGGCCAGGGAGGCGCTGGACGAATACCGCGTCCGGCATGCGGCCGAGACCGACGCGCTCGTCGCGCTGCTGCGCGAGACCGTGCTGGTCTGCCAGGATCGAGAGGCCGAGCGGGACGCCCGCCTCGCTGCGGTCGAGAATCTGCTGCTGCCCGACGGCGACGCGATCCTGGCCAGGTGCGAGGCGCACGCGGCGTTCGCGGGCAACAACTATCTCCCCCTGCTCGCCCGCTTCTACGGCGGCCAGCGCGCGGCGTTCCTGCGCTTCCTCGAGCACGCCGCTCTGGTCTCGACCTCGCAGGACCGTAGCATGGAAGAAGCCATCGCCTTTCTGCTCGCCCACCGCGTCCACCGTCGGGCCAAGCTGCGAACCGTCGCAGACGTGGTGCAGCACGATGGCACCACAGTCCTTCGGCCGCTTGACCTGTCCTGGGTGGGCGAGAAGTGGTGGCCGCTGCTCACTGGCGGCCGCACAGCGCGCGAGCCCGCGTCGGTCGAGGTGGACCGGCGCCACTTCGAGATCTGTGTCTTCACGCAGGTGGTCAACGAACTGAAGTCGGGCGACCTCTGCATCCCGGGCAGCGAGGAGTACGGCGACTACCGCGACCAGCTCGTCTCCTGGGACGAGTACAGGAGCGACGTCGCAGGCTACGCCGAGCAGGCCGGCGTGCCGGCCGACGCCGCGGCGTTTGTCGCGACCCTCAAGGCCCGCCTCACCGCGACCGCATCGACCACCGACCGTGGCTTTCCGGATAACGAGCACGTCGAAATCGTGGACGGCGAGCCCGTGGTGAAACGGCTGCGCGCCCGCGAGGTGGCCGACGGCGCCGCCTTCCTGGAGCGCCTGCTGAAGGCACGCTTGGCCCCGGCCGGCGTCCTGGAAGCGCTGGCCGACACGGAACATTGGCTCAACTGGACCCGACACTTCGGTCCGGTGAGCGGCTTTGAGGCCAAGCTGGAGCGCCCGCGCGAGCGGTATGTGGCGACCGCCTTCTGCTACGGCTGCGGCCTCGGGCCAAGCCAGGCGGCGCGGTCGCTCAAGGGCCTGGATCGTCGGCATGTCGCCCACGTCAACCAGCGCCATATGACCGAGGTTAGCCTGGACGAGGCGATCACAGGCGTGATCGACGCCTATGCCCGGGTCGGCCTGCACCGTTTCTGGGGCACGGGCGAGAGCGCGTCCGCCGACGGCATGAAATGGGAGGTGCATCCCGAGAGCCTGAAGAGCAGCTACCATCTTCGCTACGGCGGCTACGGCGGCATCGGCTACTACCTGGTGTCCGACACCTACATCGCGCTGTTCTCGCGCTTCCTGGCCTGCGGCGCCTACGAGGGCCACGCCATCCTGGACTTCGTGGCCGAGAACCGCTCCCTGCTGCAGCCCTCGATGGTCCACTCCGACACTCATGGGCAGTCGGCGGCGATCTTCGGTCTCGCGCACCTGCTCGGCATCGAGCTGATGCCGCGCATCCGCAGCTGGCAGGACCTGCACCTGTTCCGCCCTGACGCAGGCGCGCGTTATGAGCATATCGACGGTCTGTTCACCGCGAATATCGACTGGCCGCTGATCGAAGCGCACCTGCCCGACATGCTGCGCGTCGTCCTCTCGATCCGGGCCGGTCGGCTGCTGCCGTCCGCGATCCTGCGCCGGCTCGCCACCTACAGCCGCAAGAACCGGCTCTACTTCGCCTTCCGCGAGATTGGCCGGGCGATCCGCACCAACTTCCTGCTCCGCTATCTGTCGTCGGTCGAGCTCAGGCGCACGATCCAGGCGGCGACGAACAAGAGCGAGCTGTTCAACAAGTACGCGCAGTGGGTCTCCTTCGGCAGCGCCGGCCTGGCAACCGCGGCCGAGCGCGACGAGCAGCGCAAGATGATTAAGTACAACCACCTCGTCGCCAACCTGCTCATCTTTCACACCGCGGTCGGCATGACGCGGGCGCTGGACGAAATCGCCGCCGGTGGGCACGCCGCCGCGATCACGCCGGAGGCGCTAGCCGGCACCAGCCCGTACCTGAACGAGCACCTCAACCGCTTCGGCAGCTATGAGCTTGACCTCGGCAGACCGCCCCCGCCGCTGCCCTTCGAGCTGCCGCCCCGCCTGCGGCCATCACGCCAGAGCACAGCGGCGGTCCCTGTGTGAACTCGTGAACCGAATCCTTGCCATTCTCCTTTACCCCGCAGCGCCCGGTCAAGCGGGCATTGGAGCGGCGTGAGCCTGAGGTGCATGCCTGGCTGAGGCGCGATTATCCAGCCATTGCCGCCCGGGCCAAAGCTGAAGGGGCTGAGATCCACTGGGGCGACGAGACTGGCATCTCCAACCAGGCCAGCTACGGCCGCAGCTTCGCTCCTGAGGGGAAAACCCCGGTCATTGCGCGGCCGGCGGCACGCTTCTCGTATTCCATGGTCTCGACGCTGACCAGCCTCGGGACGCTGCGCTTCATGGTTTATGATGGCGCGCTGACGGCTGTCATTTTCCTCAGCTTCCTGCGCCGCCTGATCAGGGTGGCATCGCGCAAGGTGTTCCTTATCGTCGACAATTTGCGCGTCCACCGCGCCAGGCTGGTCACCGAATGGGTCAACGCCAACAGCGACCGCATCGAGCTGTTCTACCTGCCGCCTTACGCTCCCGAGCACAATCCGGACGAATTCATGCACAACGACCTCAAGCAGACCCTGGCCCGCCGGCGCATCCCCAAAACCAAGGCGGCGCTGAAGTCCGAACTGCT
>DASTAC010000079.1:0-5850 GCA_035713045.1 Steroidobacteraceae bacterium | reverse complement strand
GTCCTGGGAGGATTTCGGGACGGGAGGCACTACATCGAGACGGTTGCGAAGCGTGGCTACCGGTTGGCCGCTCCCGTGGAGCCGGTGCCGGTGGAAAACATCGGAGGCGAGAAATCGCTCCTGGTCCTACCCTTCAAGTTGTTGGGAAACAGTTTGGCCGACGAATCAGTCGGTATGCGCATCACAGACGCGCTGACTACGAAGGTCGTCACGCTCCGCGAGTGCGCGTTGCGGCCTCACTCAGCGGCCTCGCCGGCCGCGCGAACGCGGGGAAGCGAGCTCGGTGGAGGGCGCCAGCTCAATGCAGCTTTCGTGCTCGGCGGAAGGGTGCAGGCGCGGGGTGGGCGCGTGCGCGTCACCGCTCAGTTGCTCGATGCCAAGAGGGGGAAGCTGGTCTGGGCAGAGTCGTTCGATGGCAAGCGTTCCGAGCTTTTGGAGTTTGCGGATTGCATTGCAGAGCAGGTGGCGGGAGCGTTGGCACTGCTGTTCGGCGCCCAGCAACGCAAGCTGCTTTCACGGAGGTATGCCGAAAACCTCGAGGCCTACCAGCGTTATCTTCAGGGCCGATATCACTGGAACAAGCGCTCGGAAACCGGGCTTCGCCGGGCGATCCGATTCTTCGAGCAGGCAATTCGGCTCGATCCAGGGTACGCTCCGGCACATTCCGGAATAGCCGCGAGCTATGCCTTGCTTCCCATGCTCGCGCCGCTCCCGGCCCGCCGTCTGATGCCCAAAGCCAAAATCGCCGCCGTGAACGCCATCGAGTTGGACGAAACACTGATCGAAGCACGCAGCGCGCTGGCTTTTGTCCGCTGGCACTACGATTGGGATTGGGCGGGCGCAGAGCGGCAGTTCAGGACCATTCTGGAGTTTGAGCCCGCTCACGCGACAACGCGCCAGTGGTACGGCTTGCTTCTCGCGGAGCTGGGGCGATTCCGTGAGGGGATCGGGGAGGCCAGGAAGGCGCTACGGCTCGAGCCTCATTCGCCGAGCATCTGCGCCAACCTCGCCGGGGTGCTTTACCTCTGCGACCGGTCCGACGCCGCCATCCGAGTAGCGCGCCAGGCTTTGGCCATGGATCCGCAATCGCTGCGCGCGCGCTTGGCGATGGGGATGGCACTCGGACAACAGGGAAGACTGGAGGAAGCGATTGTCGTGCTCGAGGGCGCATGCCGCGGCGCGGCGAGCGCCCCGCTGGCGCAGGGAGCCCTCGGCTATGCCTACGGGACGGCCAGGAGAGCGGCAGATGCCCACCGCGTTCTCCGCAACTTGCGAGACCCCGCGCGCCGCAGTCCGTGCCTCGTGGATGCCGCGCTCACCTGCCTGGGACTGGGCAACGAGGCAGAGGCACTTGAGTCACTCGAGGAGGCCTGCCAAGAGCGCGACTTCTTCTTGGTCATTCTGAAAGCAGACCGCAGGTTCGATCGCGTACGCGCAACGCCGAGGTTTCGTCAGATCTTGAGGAGGATCGGCCTCGCGTCTTGAAGACCCTTCTCGACAAGCAAGTCGGGGTAACGATTCTTATGCGGTCGCACAATTTCCTGTGAGCGTGAATTAAAGTCGTTTCCTCAGGGCACAAATCGCCCGCGAGAGATCGCCGTCCCGGGCAGGCAGTCATTCCAAAGCCGTTGCTCGGTTTTCCGCCCACCGCCCATTCCCGGCGGAGGCGCCATCCTCGCCCGGAAATATAGTCGCTTCACGGATATGTAGCGGGTGGCCTCTGCTTGACCTGGGCCGTTCACCAAAGATCCGGATACAGCGCAGGTAACGCTCACTTGCGCTGCGGTTACCGCGGTCCCGCAGTCGAATGTTTCTTACTATTGCGTTTATCGCGATAATAGCTATAATTACACGCTCCAGACGTATGGTTACGCCGGTCGGGGCTGCATCCCGGTACTAGCTTAATATTGATCTAATTGGCTTAAGACCCAAAGTACGCTATGCGCCGCCCGGAATCCAAATTCGCATCTCCTCAGGCACATTCAACAGCTGCTCGCCTCGGCAGCGCAATCCGCGCTGCTCGTCTCGCCCGCAAAGCTACGCAGCAAGAGCTCGCGGAACGCGCTCGCATGAGCGCTTTCACCTGGCAAAAAATCGAAAAGGGCGATACCTCGGTTGCCATGGGCACCTGGCTTTCCGCCCTGGAGCAAACCGGGCTCCTCGGGCATCTCGAACAGTTGGGCGAGCCCGAGCGTGACAGCCTTGGCCAAGCGTTGCGCCAGCAACAATTGCGTGTGCGAGGCCGCCGCGGCAATGCCCAGTCCTCAAGTGACTACGACTTCTGAGGAACTCTCATGTCCTGGGATGGAATCGTCTTCATCCACCTGCCTGATCAGAGCGAGGCGGTTCCGGCGGGAAGAATCTCCCTCCTGGAGGAGGGGCTCCAATCCGTAGGTAGCACCTTCGGTTACGGCGCCCGATATCTGAAGCGGGCTAACGCAATACCCGTCGACCCTGTAAGTCTGCCGCTGTCGAGCTTACCCGGCGAGGAGCGGCTTTATGAGCCGCCGGCCGGCCTCGCTCTGTTCGGTGCGATACGTGATGCCGCCCCCGATTTCTGGGGTCGGCGTGTCATCGAAGCGAAGTTGAAGGTGCCGCCCAGCTCTGTTCCGGAATCGACCTATCTACTCAACGCCGGCACCCATCGTTTCGGTGCTCTGGATTTCAGAGAGAGTACCAGCTCCGCGAGCGCCGAGGGCTTGCTGCCGCCGCTTACCGACCTTCAGTACCTGTTGGAGGCCGCGGATCGCGTGCAAGAAGGTCTGCCGATACCCGCCCGACTGGAAATGCTCTTTCAGGTAGCCAGCCTGGGTGGGGCGAGGCCGAAGGCACTCGTGTCGCATGATGGAAAGCAATTTCTCGCGAAGTTCCCGGCCAAGAACGATCCGTTCGACATCCCGGCCGTCGAGCGCGGCTGCCTGGAACTTGCGCGCGCGTGTGGACTGAATGTGCCACAGACCGATCTGGTACGACTCGCAGACGGTCGGAATGTAATGCTGATCGAGCGGTTCGACCGGGCCGTTCTGTCAGATGGCAGTTTCTCCCGGAAGCACTGCGTAAGTGCTCTAACCATGCTTGGCAAGCACGAGCAAGAATCCCCGGCATCGAGTTACTCGGAGATCGCGCAGGTGATTTCCGATCGCGGAGTGTCCGGGCACGTGCAAGAGGACCGCGCGGAGCTGTATGCGAGAGTTGCCTTCAATATCCTCATTTCAAATGACGACGACCACCTTCGCAACCACGCGTTCATATGGCACCCGCCGGGAAAGGCTTGGCGACTGAGCCCGCTGTACGACGTGGTTCCCCGCCCGCAAGTATCCCAGGAGCGACGATTGCACCTGTCGGTCGGCGCCGAAGGCAGGAGCGCCACACTCACAAACCTGTTCGAGGCACGCGGAAGTTTCGGCTTGCTGAAACCCGAAGCAATCGCCATCATCGAGAGAGTCTCTGCTGCGGTTCGAGAATGGCGCACACACCTGGAGTCGGCGGGTGTGGGTCCGGCGCAATGCGACCTCATTCAAACTGCATTCCGTAGACCACGAGATATCGGTCTCGACGAGATAACGAAGACGCAGTAGCAGCCTCGTACCGGGCACGTGGCTCAGATCAGTGCCTGCCAACGTACGCGCCAAGTTGCGCGCTCGGGCAGGAGCTTTGCTTGGCGAACAAGTTGTGAATGGTGGTCAGGAACCGCCTGATTTTGGGGTTTTGGCGCGGTACCGCAAAAATCTCAAGGTGGTCGGGCCCCGCCACTTTTCGTTTACTTCCGCTTTCTGGCGAGCGGCAATTAAGACTTCCGGGCGCATTGCCGCGGGTGATCCGTTACCGACGAAGTGCCGTTGCCTCACAATGACTGTTACCGGAAGGGGGGGGCGACATGGCGAAGACCTTGAGCGGAGTGGCCCGGCGCGAATTGATCGATGCGGTCCGCGGCCGATACCGGATCAGCACACGGGCCGAGAAGCGGATGATTGAAAGAGTTTTCGGCGATCACTGGATATCTCAGTAAGTCGGCAATCCGTGTCCTGAACCAGGTCGACGGCGGATGCAGCGGTATGCCATACCCTCGTGGCGGGGAGGCGGCGGATCCGCAAGGGAGCCCGCCTGGTGCAGGATGGACTGAGAGGCCCCGTCGTCCATTGCCACCTCCCCCAAGTAGAGCGCGGTTGGAGACCGGAAGCGCAGTAGGATCCGTCGCCTCCGATCGGTCCTCACGCCCCGCCGTGAGGAGCCGGCAGCGTCTGCGACACCCTCTGTCGCCACTCCCGCACGTCGTGCAGGCTCTGCAGCCGCGGCGGGAGTCCCTTCAGCAGCGTCGCCGCTCTTCGCAGCAGTACGTTGCGCTGAGCCGGCGCCGAGAGGGACTGCGCGTAGAGCGCGCGGGCGAGCTCGTAGGGCACCCAGACATCGCCGTGGTCGCGCGCCAGGAGACTCTGCTCGAAGCGCACGACCGGGCCGATCACCTGTGCCGCCTCGTGGAGCTGGCCCTGACGGGCGAGCGCCATGGAGAGCCAGGTCGAGATCTCGGCACTGTCTCGCTTGTTGGACATTTCCGAGAGGGCAGCGGGCGAGAGAAACTTGCGCTGCTTCAACGCGATTCGCTCGGCGGCTTCGGCCGCAGCGAACTGGCCGAGCCGGTACTCGGCGCGGCCGTAGACGGTCGAGGAGTAGTAGAGCAGGTACGCTCGCGCGAGCTTCTGGAAATACCCCACCGGCTTCGCAACGCGCAGCCGATCGATGGCTTGCGCGGCGAGACGGCTCGCGCCGGCCAAGTCGCCGCGCTCGTAGGTCACCTCCGCTTCCATGACCTGCGGCTCGAGCGCCACGGCGAGCGACTTGACGCTGTCCGGCGGCTCGTGAACGCCGGGATTCGGCTCGATGAGCCGCTGGTCCCTCGCTGCGGTGCGAAGCGCACCGGTCGGATCGCCGGCGACGGCCTGCCGGTAACCCATCTGGGTCGTGATGAAGCCGATTTCGCCGACGAAGCCGCCGCGCAATTCCTTTGCGGCCTTGCCCCACGGGGCGAGTGACCTGCCATACCACTTGATGGCCTCGCCGAGGCGGCCGCGAGCCCACAGCGAGTCGCCCGCTGTTGCCAGGTCCGTACCGAAGTCGTACAGCGGGGCGACGTTGTTGGGATCGAGCTGGAGAAGCGCCAGCGCAGTCTGCTGCCCCTGGACCGCAAATTTCATCTCCTCCCGCGGATCAATCTCGCCGGCGGCGGCGCCAGCCAACGCTTCCTCGGTGAGCTCCTTGGCATGCAAAGCGAGCCGGTACCAGGGGCGTCGCTCGAGCACGCCATCGGCGACGGCGAGCACCTCATTCCCGACTCGAAGCACCTCCCTGCTGCGGTCGTGGCCGGCGAGCGTGAGCACCCGCCAGGCGCCGGCCTGCGCGTAGTCGGCGCTGATCTCGAGGTCGCTGAAATCCTTGGCACCGAGCTCGGAGGCGATGTGCATGGCCTGCCGCGCGGCCCGCACTGAGCGCTCGTAGTAAACGCCGCCGTATTGACCCTCGAAGCCGATTTGCGTGAGAGTCTCCAGGTAGGCTCGCCGGGCCGCCAACGTGGCACCCGGCCGCTCCGCCAACGGCCGGAGAATGGCTACGGCACGTCGGCATGCATCGGGGCCGTCCGGGTTGCCCATGAAGTCAAGGAGCGCGCAGCGGGTCACGTAGGCCGTGCCGAGCGCTACGCGCGTCGCCGGCGACCCGTCGCCGCGACGACGCAGGCTCTCGAGCAGCCGGATGGCCTCATCGGCATTCTGGGTCCCCGTGCCGAAATCGCCGAGGTACATCAGTGCCTTCGCGTGATCGATCAGCGCGAGGGCACCGTTGCGAACCGTCGTAGTG
>DASTAC010000078.1:0-3709 GCA_035713045.1 Steroidobacteraceae bacterium | reverse complement strand
CCCGCAAGCGGCGCGCCCATCAATAGCCGCGCTCCGCGCGGCTCAGCAATGGATGCCGGCGTGCGTCCTCGGCAGCCCAAGCGCCGCCTGCAGATCCTGCCGCAGCCACTCCACCTTGCATGGCGTCGGCATCCGCGCCCGCTGGCCGTAGATCAGGGACAGCTTTTGCCGTGATCGGGTCCGTAACCCTGCGCTCGGGCGTCGGCTTCCGACATATACCGGCCCCTCTTGGTTTTGCCGTACCAGCGATCGCCCGGACAGTGATACACCCGGGTACCGGTGTTGACCCACACCTGTCCGCCAGCGCCAGCGGACATCGTCCGCGCTGAAGGCACAGCCCGGCGCCACGCTCGAGGGCCGAAAGCTTTGCTCCCAGGACCTGCAGGCCCTGCCGGCTCATGTCGCGGCGGAGCGCACGCCGGCCGTCCCGCCGCGGCAGCGATGCGCCCGGAGGGTCCCGACCGGGTCAGAGCTTCACCATCACGTGCCGGGGCACGGTGTAGTCCTCGAGGGCATAGAGCGACAGGTCCTTGCCGTAGCCGGAGCGCTTGAAGCCCCCGTGAGGCATTTCCCTGGGCATCGCGAAGTGACTGTTGATCCAGGTGCAGCCGTACTGCAGCCGGGCGGCGACCTTCATGGCCTTCGACACGTCGCGCGTCCAGACCGACGAGGCCAGGCCATACTCCGAGTCGTTGGCCCAGCGGATCGCCTGATCCGCGTCAGTGAAGCGCGTCAGCGTCACCACAGGACCGAACACCTCGCGGCGCACGATCTCATCCTCCTGCCGCGCGCCGGCGATCACGGTCGGCTCGTAGAAGAAGCCCGCCCCGGCAGGCGCCTGCCCACCCGTCGTGATGGTGATGTGGCTGCAAGCCGTCGCACGCTCCACGAAACCGCTCACGCGGCCACGCTGCTCGGCGGAGATCACCGGTCCCATGTCCACGCCGGCAGCGGTCTGCGTGCCGACCTTGAGGCTCCTTGCCGCCTCGGTGATCTTTGCGACGACTCGCTCGTAGACCTCCGCCGCAACGTAGAGGCGGCACGCCGCCGTGCAATCCTGGCCGGCGTTGTAAAAGCCGTAAACGCGCATGCCCGCGGCCACTGCCTCCAGATCGGCATCCTCGAAGACAATCACCGGCGCCTTGCCGCCGAGCTCCAGATGCGTGCGCTTGAGATTGCCGGCGGCCGCCGCGAGCACCTTCTGCCCGGTCGTGACATCACCCGTCAGCGACACCATGCGCACACGCGGATGCCCGACCAGCGGCGCACCAACCGTCTCTCCCCGACCGCAGATCACATTCAGCACCCCCTTGGGGAGAATCTCCCGCAGTGCCGCAGCCAACTTCAACGCGGTGAGCGGCGTCTGCTCCGATGGCTTCAGCACGACCGTATTGCCGGCGGCCAGCGCCGGAGCGATCTTCCATGCCGCCATCATCAACGGATAGTTCCAGGGCGCGATGGAGCCCACCACGCCTATGGGATCGCGGCGAACCATGCTGGTGTATCCGCTGGCGTATTCCGCGGCCGCCGGCGCCGTCTGCACCCGCACGGCACCCGCGAAAAACCGGAAGACATCGGCAATGGAAGGCATCTCGTCGCGCCGCATCGCCTCGAGTGGCTTGCCGGTATTGCGGGATTCCAGCGCAGCATAGGCGTCGGCTTCGGCATCGATGTGCGCCGCAATCGCGAGCAGCAGGCGCGAGCGCTGCGCCGGCGTCGTCTGCGACCAGCTGTCGAAGGCTCCCTCGGCCGCAGCGACCGCCGCCTCGAGCTGCTCGGCGGACGCCTCCGGGATCGAGGCAATGACCTCGCCAGTGGCCGGATCGAGGATCCGCTCGGATGGACCGCCACCGCGCACCAGCTCGCCGCCGATCAGCAGTTGCGTGGGAATCGGGACCGGTGATGCCGTGAGTGTCATGATGAGGACAGTCTCTCTCCAATGGGAAGATGGCGCAGGCGCCGGCCCGTCGCCGCGAAGATGGCATTGGCGAAGGCAGGCGCGATGGGCGGCATGCCGGGCTCGCCGACGCCGCCCAAAGGCACGTCGATCGTCATCGGACGGCCTGTCACGCGATGCGGCGCAACACGCCACGCAATGTTTCGATCATGTCGCGGACCTGCTCTTCACTGCAGATAAAGGGAGGCGCCATCGCAATGGTATCTGCGGTGATCCGCAGCAGCAATCCGGCCTCCAGACCTCCCTCGAAGGCTTCACGCCCTCGCGCCCCGACCTTGCCCTCCCGCAAGCGGAGGTCCACGGCGGCGGCGAGACCGATGTTGCGGATATCGGCTACGTGCGGCTCATCGCGCAGCGAGTGTACGGCCTCCTCGAGCACATCGAGCGTCGCGAGAGCGGCGGCACGACTACACCGGCCGAGCCCTGCATCGGCTCGACCATCACCTTGATGGGTGCCTCGCTCGCTGCCTCGGCACGTTTGGGGAGGGATCGAGAACGCCGCGCTCAGCGCGATTGCGGCCGAGCGGCCTCTCAGATTCGGTGCGACCGATCTGCGCCGCCCGCCGGATCGCGCGCCATGCGCGCCTCGCACCAGGGGCGCAGCAGGTGCTCGAGCAGTTCGAGGTCGTTGGCAAGGGCGAGCGGGTCGCGACCGATCGCGCGCAGACCCCAGGCCTCGGCCGCGTGGCTCGGCCGGCCGAGCGTTCGGGCGAGGAGTTTCGCCACGGCCGCCACCCAGGCGCGCAGTCGAGCCCCATCGCGGGCGGCGGCGGGCCGCCCGATGCGGCACTGCGCCACATACAGGCCGAGAAAGCACGCAGCGCTGTAGAGCGCGAGCACCGGCGCGGGGCTGCTCGAGGCCACCTCGATCCCGCGGTCGATCACGACCTGCCAGAGCAGGTACAACTGCATGCCGAGCGCGGCCCCTGCCAGGCTCCATAGAGCCGCGCCCGGACCCGCTGCAGCCTCCCACAAGAGGGCAGCCATGCCGAAGGCGCACAAGAGGAGCGCCGAGCCGAGCCCGAGCAGCGCGGCGACTGGGGCCGCCAGCAGCTGCGCAGCGGCTGAGGGGATGCCTGCCCCGGGCGACATCCGGCGCACGATGCTTTCGTCGACCGCGCTACCGGAGCTCAGAAACGCGGCGGCCTTGTAGAGCGCGTGCCCGATGAGATGCAGCAGCGCAAGATCATACAGTCCGAGGCCGCACTCAGCGGCCATGAGCCCCATTTGCGAGCAGCGCGAGCCGTTTGCGCCCGCCAGCCTCATCGGCTAAACTTCGCGGCCCGCTGCGAGCCACACCCGCGCGGCACCCCGGCCCATTCGCGAGCGACGCCGCCCGCCAACCGGCAGGCCGGGTCACGACATCACGCTGGCCGCTCCCGTAGTCACAGGTCATTGTCCCGGACCCTGTACGAAGGGCTTTGCCGTTTGAGGTCCGGGCGGCTGCGGATTTCGCCATTCGATCAGACAGACATGCTCTCCACATTCAACGTCACGATGCAGTTCGGCGCCAAACCTCTGTTCGAGCAGGTCACCGCCAAGTTCTCCGATGGCAACCGCTACGGCCTGATCGGCGCCAACGGCTGCGGCAAATCGACGCTCATGAAGATTCTGAGCGGCGAGCTCGAGCAGAGCGCGGGCGATGTCGTGCTGCAGCCCGGCAGACGCCTCGGCACCCTGCGGCAGAACCAGTTCGCCTACGAGGAGGAGCGGGTGCTCGATGTGGTGATGCAGGGCCACCTCGAGATGTGG
>DASTAC010000077.1:0-9629 GCA_035713045.1 Steroidobacteraceae bacterium | reverse complement strand
ACCGTGCTTTGCAGCGTCGAGCGCACGCCCTCATTGCCGGTGCGCAGCTCGCTGCTCTTCCAGCCGCCGCCGATGGCATCGATCAGATCGACGCTCGCGACCAGGCGCTGCTCCTGGGTGCTCAGCGTATTGATCTCGGTGTTGAGGCGCGCGGTCTGGGCGGTGAGGACGGTGGCGTAGTCGGCGATACCGGCTTTGTACTGATTGAGGGTCAGCGCCTCGGAGCGCTCGGCATCGGCGAGCGCCTCGCGGTCCTGGGCGTGCTCGGTCTGCAGGAAGCGCAAGGTGGCGAGATCGTCCTCGACCTGCTGGAAGGCGCTCAACACCGTCTCGCGGTAGCTCGCCACGGCGGAGTCGTAGAGCGCCCTCGCCTCGCGGGTCTGGGCAATCGTCGCGCCGCCGTTGAAGAGCGACTCCGCCACCGAGGGACCGAAGGACCAGACCGAGTTGCTGGCGCGGATCAGCGTGCCGAGCGATGAGGACGCGAAGCCGTAGGAGCCCGAGAGCGTGACGCTCGGGAACCAGGCGGACTCGGCGACGCCGATCTGCGCGTTGGCGCTCTGAAGATCCCGCTCCGCGGCGGCGATGTCGGGCCGCCGCAGCAGCAGCTGCGAAGGCAACCCCGCCGGGACGACCGGCACCGTCGCGGCAAGCTCCCCCTGCGCGAGCGAGAGCTCCGAGGGCGCCCGGCCGATGAGCACCGCGATGGCGTGCTCGAGCTTCGCCCGGGTGAGCTCCACCGTGTTCTCCTGCGACTGCGTGTTCTCGAGCAGGGTGCGCGCGGAATACACGTCCGCCAGCGTCGTGACGCCGGCATTGACCCGGTTCTGCGCGATCCGCAGCGACACCCGGTAATCCTGCACCGAGGTCTTAAGCAGCCGCAGCTCCTGCTCCGCCGCCCGCAGCTGGAAGTAATCCTGGGCGAGCGCCGCCTGCGCGGAGAGGCGCGCCGCGGCCACATCCGCCGCGCTCGCCTGGGCTTTCGCCTCATCGCTCTCGAGCTCGCGGCGGATCTTGCCCCAGATATCGAGATCCCAGCTGCCGCCGGCGCTCGCGTTGTAGATCGTGCGGCTGCTCGAGCCCGAGGTCACGAAGCCACCCACCACCTGACTGCGACTGGCGCCGCCGCCGCTCTTCGTGCCGCTGCCATCCAGGGTGATGATGGGGAAGAGACTGCCGCGCGTGACGCCCACCGCCTCGCGTGCCGCGTAGTAGGAGGCCACCGCGGCCTTCAGGTTCTGATTGGAGACCGCGACCTGCCGCTCCAGGGATGACAGCACCGGATCGTGGTAGATCGTCCACCAGTCCTCGCTCGTCACCGTCGCCGGCTTCGCCGGCGTCCAGCCCTTCGCTTCCTTGAAGTCGGGCGAAGGCGGCGCGGACGGCCGGTGGTAGTTGGGGCCCACGGCGCAGGCGCTCAGGGCCAGCGCGCAGGCGGCTGCGATCAGTGCGTTTTGCGGACGAGTCATACGGGTTGCGCCCCCGGGGCGTGAGGGGACGGCACTCGCGAGCGGCGCTTGAGCTTTCTCATGGTCCAGAGGCGGAAGCGATCGAGATAGATGTAGACGACGGGTGTCGTATAGAGCGTCAGGAACTGGCTGATGAAGAGCCCCCCGACGATCGCGATACCGAGCGGCCGGCGCAGCTCCGAGCCCTGGCCGCTCATGAACGCGAGCGGCAGCGCGCCGAACATGGCCGCGATGGTCGTCATCATGATCGGCCGGAAGCGCAGCATGCAGGCGGCGTGGATCGCCTCCGCGGCGCTCTCGTGCCCCGCGCGCTGCGTCTCGAGCGCCACGTCCACCATCATGATGGCGTTCTTGAGGACGATGCCGATGAGAAGGATCACCGCGATGAGCGCGATGAGGGTGAAGGACTCCCCGAAGAGAAGCAGCGCCAGCACGGCCCCGATGCCGCTCGAAGGCAGCGTCGAGAGAATGGTGATCGGCTGCGTCAGGCTCTCGTACAGCATGCCGAGCACGATGTAGACCGCCAGGAGCGATCCCAGGATGAGGAGCGGCTCCTCCATGACGGTCTGCCGGAAAATCCTGGCATTGCCGGCGAACTCCCCGTGGATCGAGATCGGCACGTGCAGCTCCTGCATGGTGCGCTCGATGGCCGCGGTCGCCGTGCCGAGCGCCTCGCCCTGCGGCAGATTGAACGAGAAGGTGGTCGCGACGAACGGCCCCTGGTGCGCGATGGCGAGCGGCGTCAGGCCCGGGCCGTAGTGGCTGAAGGCCGCGAGCGGCACCATGGTCTCCTGCTGCGTGCTGAGCGCCGCGCCCGTGGACGCCCGACCGGTGCTGTTGGTGAGCTGATTCAGCTGGAAGTTGCGCGCCGCGCTGCTGCTGCCCGAGGCGGCCGCGGAGCTCGAGCCGCTGCCCGTCTGGAAGGCGCCCACGGCCGCGGCGCTCGATTCCGTGCCGGTGAGCGCGCCGCCCGAGGTGCTGACGTAGATGTCCTTCAGGGTCTCGGGGCTCTGCCAGAACCGGGGGGCGACCTCCATGACGACGTGGTACTGGTTCATTCCCTCGTAGATGGTCGAGACCAGGCGCTGGCCGAAGGCGTCATAGAGGGTATTGTCGATCTCCGACATGTTGACGCCGAGGCGCGCCGCCATCGAGCGGTCGATGTGCAGCCTCACATCGAGGCCGGCCGCCTGCTTGTCGGAGACCACGTCTCTCAGGGCGGGGTTCTTCTTCAGCGCCGCCGTGATCCTCGGCACCCAGGTGTTGAGCGTGTCCAGGCTGTCGGAGAGCAGCGTGTACTGATACTGCGCATAGCCCTGCCGGCCGCCGAAGCGAAAGCCCCCGGTGGTCTGCAGGTACAGGCGCGCCCCGGTCACATTGGCGAGCTCCCGGCGCACGCGGGCGATGACCGCCGTGTCGGACACCTTGCGCTCGGAGAGCGGCTTCAAGTCACCGAAGAGCACGCCCGTGTTCGGGGAGTTCCAGCCGCCGCCGCCCGCGAAGGCGACCACGTGCGCCACCGCGGGGTCGTGCCGCACCACGTTCACGATCTGGCGCATCTTCTCCTGCATGGCCTGGAAGGAGATGCTCTGATCGGCCACCACGAAGCCCATCAGCGATCCCGAGCTGCCCTGGGGGAAGAACCCCTTCGGCACGATGCCGAAGAGATAGACGTTGAGAAACACCACCCCGAGCAGCCCCAGCATCACGATCCGCCGGTGGCGGATGGCATCCGTGAGCGTGCGGCCGTAGAGCTCCCGCAGGGCGTTGAAGCCCCGCTCCACCGCGCTCAGGAAGCGCCCGAGATGCGCCGGCGGGCGCAGGATCCGTCCGCAGAGCATGGGCGTCGTGGTCAGGGAGATGACGAGCGACAGCACCACGGTCACCGCAAGGGTCATCGCGAACTCGCGCAGGATGCGCCCGATCATCCCGCCCATGAGCAGGATGGGAATGAACACCGCCACGAGCGCGCTGCTCATGGCGAGCACGGTGAACCCGACCTCTCGCGCGCCCTGAAGGGAGGCCTGCAGCCGAGGCATGCCGGCCTCCACGTGCCGGCTGATGTTCTCGATGACGACGATCGCATCGTCGACGATGAAGCCCGTCGCCACGGTGAGCGCCATCAGCGACAGGTTGTTCAGGCTGAACCCCAGCAGATAGATCACGCCGAAGGTGCCGAGGAGGGAGAGCGGCACCGCCACGGCCGGTACCAGCGCGGCGCGCGGGTTGCGCAGCATCACCACGACCACGGTCACCACCAGCAGCAATGCCAGGAGCAAAGTGACCTCGACGTCGTGCAGGGACGTGCGGATCGCCACCGTGCGGTCATTGGTGACGATCAGGTTGATTCCAGCCGGGATGGAGGCGCGGATCTGCGGCAGTGCCGCCTTGATCGCGTCCACCGTGTCGATGACGTTGGCCCCCGGCTGCTTGCGGATGATCATCAGCACGGCGCGCTTGCCGTCAGCGAGACCCAGGTTGCGCACGTCCTCCACGCCCTCGCTCACCTTGGCGACATCGCCAAGCCGCACCGCGGCGCCATTGCGGTACGCGATGATGAGGGAGCGGTACTGTGCCGGCCTGGTGGCCGTGTCGTTGACGTAGATCTGATAGTGGTGAGAGCCGTCGTCGATGGCGCCCTTGGGGGCATTGGCATTGGCCGCAGCGATCGCGGCCCGCACGTCCTCGAGGCCGATGCCGTACTTGAAGAGCGCCTCCGGATCGAGGTCGACGCGCACCGCGGGCAGCGAGGCGCCGCCGATCGACACATCCCCCACCCCCTGAATCTGCAGCAGCTTCTGCTGGATGATGGTCGAGGCGGCGTCGTACACCTGACCCATGCGCAGCGTGTCGGAGGTCAGCGCAAAGATGATGATCGGGGCATCCGCCGGGTTGAACGCGCGGTACGTCGGGTTCTGGCGCAGCGACCCCGGCAGGTCCTGGCGCGCCGCCTGGATCGCCGCCTCCACATCGCTCTCGGCGCCGTGGATGTTGCGGCTGAGATCGAAGATGAGGACGATCCGGGAGTTGCCCTCCGAGCTCGTCGAGGTCATCTGGTCGACCCCTGCGATCCCGCTCAGGTGCCGCTCGAGCGGCGTCGTGACCGCGGTCGCGACCGTCTCCGGGCTGGCGCCGGGGAGCGAGGCCTGCACCACGATGGCCGGCATGTCCACCTGCGGCATGTTGGCGACCGGCAGCATGAAGTAGGCGAAGATGCCCGCGAGCGCGAGGCCGCAGGAGAGGAGCGTCGTGGCGACGGGACGGGTGACGAAGGGGCGGGAGATGTTCATCTATCCCGCACCAACGGCATCAGTGTTCAGCTCCCGGGGCCTCGCTGCGAAGGGCATTCCCCGGGCCGCCGCGAGTACATCCTTGTAGGCTGCGGGAAAAACGTCCATGTTTTTCACGCCCCGGGGAATGCCCTTCGCACCAAGTCCCCGCTTGAGTGTTACGCTGCTCATGAGCGATCCGGGCTCATGGAAGCTCGCCACTGCTCCGTAGAGACGCCGGCCCAGGCCTTGGCGCGCTTCGCCAGCCGGTCGAAGAAGAGATAGATCACCGGGGTCGTGAAGAGGGTTAGCAGCTGGCTCACGAGAAGGCCGCCCGTGATCGAGATGCCGAGCGGCGAGCGCAACTCCGATCCCGTTCCGGTGCCGAGCATGAGCGGCAGGGCCGCGAAGAGCGCCGCCACCGTGGTCATGAGGATCGGGCGGAAGCGCAGGAGCGCCGCCTCGTAGATCGCGGCCTCGGGGGACTTGCCGCCCTCGCGCTCCGCGGTGAGCGCGAAGTCGATCATCATGATGGCGTTCTTCTTGACGATGCCGATCAGGAGCACGATGCCGATGATCGAGATGATGTTGAGGCTCTGGCCGGCGATCATCAGCGCAAGCAGCGCCCCGATGCCTGCCGAGGGCAGCGTCGAGAGGATGGTGAGCGGGTGGATGTAGCTCTCATAGAGCACGCCCAGCACGATGTAGACGGTTGCGATGGCCGCGAGCAGCAGCAGCACCTCGCTCGTGAGGGAGGACTCGAAGGCGAGCGCCTCGCCCTGGAAGGTGGTGCTGATGCTCACCGGCAGGCGGATCGCGTGCTCGGCCGCACGGATGGCGCTCACCGCCTCCCCGAGCGAGTGACCCGGCGCGGTGTCGAAGGAGAACATCGCGGCCGGGAACTGGCCGAGATGGTCGATGGAGAGCGGCGCCTGACGGATGCTGATGTGCGCGATCGACCCCAGCGGCACCTCCCCGCCACCCGCCGAGGGCAGATAGATGTAGTTGAGCGAATTGACGGTGTTGTCGACGTCGGGATCCGCGGTGAGGATCACCCGGTAGTCGTTCGACTGCGTATAGATCGTGGAGATGATGCGCTGTCCGTAGGCATCGTAGAGCGCGTTATCGATCGTGGCATCCGTGATCCCGAAGCGCGCCGCGGTACTGTGGTCGACGTCGACCTCGGCCGTCAGGCCCTGCTCCAGATAGGCGGTCGCCACGTGCGCGAGCGCGGGCGATTGCCTGAGGGCCGAGAGCAGCCTCGGCACCCAGGGATCGAGGATCGCGCGGTCGGCGGCGCCCAGGACGAACTGGTACTGGGCGCTGCCCACGATGGAGCTGATGGTGAGGTCCTGCACTGGCTGCAGGGCGAGGCTGATGCCGGGGACGCGGGCGGCCTCCTGCCGCAGGCGCGCCATCTCCTGGAGGAGCGTATCGGAGCGATCCTGCTTGGGCTTCAGATCGATCAGCATCCGCCCCCGGTTGAGCGTCATGTTGGTGCCGTCGACGCCGATGTACGAGGTCAGGCTCTCGACGTCCGGATCGCGGCGGATGACGCTGGCCAGAGCCTCCTGACGCTGCGCCATGTCCTTGAAGGAGATCGACGGCGGCCCCTGCGTGGTCGCCTGGACGAGGCCGGTGTCCTGAAGCGGAAAGAACCCCTTCGGGATCACCACGTAGAGGAGCACGGTCAGCACCAGCGTGCCCGCGGCGAACCAGAGGATGAGCGTCTGGTGCCGCAGGGCGCGCGTCAGGAGCCGCCCGTAGCCGGCGATCATGCGATTGAACCAGGCCTCCGCGGCACGGGCGACGCTGCCCTGCGCCCGCTCGGCCTCCTCGCGGGTGCGCAGCATCTTCGCGCAGAGCATCGGCACCAGGGTGAGGGACACGACGGCCGAGATGAGGATCGAGATCGCGAGCGTGATGGCGAACTCGCGGAAGAGCCTGCCGACCACCTCCCGCATGAAAAGGAGCGGGATCAGCACCGCGATCAGCGAGATGGTGAGGGAGACGATGGTGAAGGCGATCTCCCCCGAGCCCTTGAGCGCCGCCGCGAGCGGCTTCTCGCCCTTCTCGATGTGGCGGGAGATGTTCTCGATCATGACGATCGCATCGTCCACCACGAAGCCCGAGGCGATGGTGAGCGCCATGAGCGACAGGTTGTCGAGGCTGAAGCCCGCGAGGTACATCACCGCGAAGGTGCCGATGAGGGACACCGGCACCGAGAGGCTCGGGATGATGGTCGCCGGGACGTTGCGCAGGAAGAGGAACATCACCATGACGACGAGCGCCACGGCGAGCGCGAGCTCGAACTGAACGTCATTCACCGAGGCGCGGATCGTGTTGGTGCGGTCGCTGACGATGGAAAGATTGACGTTCGTCGGCAGCGAGGCTCGCAGCTCCGGCAGGATCTCACGGACCCGGTCGACCACCTGGATCACGTTCGCGCCCGGCTGGCGCTGGATGTTGATCAGCACGGCGGGCGTGTCGTTCACCCAGCTCGCAAGCTGCGTGTTCTCCGCGCTCTGCTCGACGCGCGCGACGTTCTTGAGATACACCGGCGCCCCGTTGCGGTAGGCGACGACGAGGTTGGCGTACTCCTGCGGGGTCTGGATCTGATCGTTGGCGTCGATCGTATAGGCGTGCGCCGTGCCGTCGAAATTGCCCTTGGGCGCATCCGTATTGGAGTTGGCGATGGTCGTGCGCAGGTCATCGACGTTGAGGCCATACGCGGCGAGCTGCTGCAGATTGGCGAGGATCCGCACCGCCGGCCGCGGCGCGCCATTGAGGCTCACGAGGCCGACGCCCGAGACCTGGGAGATCTTCTCCGCGATGTGAGTGTCGGCCAGGTCCTCGACCTGCGTGATCGGCATGCTGCTCGAGGTCACCGCCAGAGTCAGCACCGGCGCATCGGCCGGATTGACCTTGGCGTAGGTCGGGGGCGCCGGCAGGCTCTGCGGCAGGAGACTGTCCGCGGCGCTGATGGCCGCCTGCACCTCGGCCTCGGCCACATCGATGTTGAGACTGAGATCGAACTGCAGGGTGATGACCGAGGCGCCCGCGGAGCTCTCGGACGACATCTCGGAGAGGCCCGGCATCTGCCCGAAATTGCGCTCGAGCGGTCCGGTCACGGTGGAGGCCATCACATCCGGGCTCGCCCCCGGGAGGAAGGTCTTCACCACGATGGTCGGGTAGTCGACCTCGGGCAGCGTCGATACCGGCAGCAGCAGGTAGCCGATGGCCCCGAGGATGACGATCGCCGCCATCAGGAGGGACGTGGCGACCGGCCTCAGGATGAAAGGCCGGGACGGGTTCATGTCGCGGAGCCGCCCTTGGCGCCGGACCCGGACTTTTCGCAGCCGAGGCGCGCATAGGCCTGGGCGAGGTGCCTGGCCTTGGCGCCCGTGGCGCTCTTCATCATGGAGTCGATGCGCGCACAGCGGCCGCCGGCACCGCCGGCAGTCGCTCCCGGACTGCCCGCGAGTCCCGGCGGCGCCTCGCCCGGCAACAGCACCTTCGCGCCGTTGCGCAGCTGATCGGCGCCATCGGTGACCACGGTAAGTCCCGGCGTCAGGCCCTTCATGATGGCAATGTCATTGCCGTCGGTGGGGCCCGTCGTCACGGTGCGCATGGTCACCGTGTGATCCGGGTTGACGATGTAGACGAAGTTGCTCGAGGGACCGTTCTGCACCGCCGCCCCCGGCACCACGATCTGATGCTGCAGGGTCTCGACCACCAGCTTCACGTTGACGAACTCGTTCGGAAAGAGCTCCGTGCGCGAGTTGTCGAAGAGCGCCCGCAGCTGCAGGGTGCCGGTGCTGGTGTTGATCTGGTTGTCGATGCTCGCGAGCTGACCGGTGGCGATGAGGTGCGTCATGTTGCGGTCGTAGGCCTCGACCGTGAGCTTCCTGCCGCCGCGGGAGTGTTGGAAGATCTCGGTGAGGTCGTTCTCCGGCACCGTGAAGAGCACCGACATGGGCTTCATCTGCGTGACGGTGACGATGGGCGTCGTCTGGTTCGCCTGCACCAGATTCCCGAGGTCCACCTGGCGCAGCCCCACCCGCCCGCTCACCGGCGATGTGATCCGGCAGTAGCTGAGGTTCAGGCGCGCCGTCTCGACCGCGGCCTGGTCCGCGACCAGCGTGGCCGCATCCTGATTGACGGTCGCCTGCTGATCCGAGTAGGTCTGGGCGGCGACGGAGTTCTGCGCGAGGAGGCGCTTGTAGCGGGCGAGGTCCACCTGCGCGCTCTTCAGGGCCGCCCGGTCACGATCGAGCTGGCCGCGGGCCTGATCGAGCGCCGCCTGATAGGGGCGCGGGTCGATCTCGGCGAGGAGCCCCCCCTTCTCGATGCTCTGCCCCTCCTGGAAGGCGATCCTGACGATGGGGCCGGTCACCTGCGGGCGCACGTTGACGGTCGCAAGCGGTGTCACGGTGCCCAGGGCATCGATCACCACGGGCACATCGGCCGTCGTCACCTTGGCGACGCTCACGGGCAGCGGAGCACCCATCCTGGCCCCGAAAGGCGGCCCCGCGTGGGCGGTGAGCCGGTGGTGGATCACGAAGACGATGAGGCCGATGACCGCGGCGAGTCCGATCAGCCAGCCGATGCGGCGGCGGCGCGCAACCTCAGGGGAATGAGCGGGAGGCGCCTCGGCCGGATGCGACTCGCGGCCGAGCGTTTGTTGTTCGAGGGCGTCAGGAGTCATGAGGGGTCGTGCCTTTGACCGCGAGCGAAGTCGCGTGTTCCGCCGCGAAGGGTACCACCGACGCGCGGCTCGACGGCCTCGCCTCGCCGGGAAAATTGTAAAGATATGTTAGTGAATTGAAACGACTTTCATGTCGGCCGGCGGCGCGCTGCGCTTCGGCGCAGGCTCGAACTGCAGGGTCGC
>DASTAC010000076.1:0-16371 GCA_035713045.1 Steroidobacteraceae bacterium | reverse complement strand
GGATGCGGGGCGCCGGCCTCGAGGCGGATGTTGGCGAGGCCGAGGGCCAGCTTGCCGGTGGTCTCGAGGGTGAATGGCGTCACGACGCGCCGCATGCTCTCGCCGGCGGCGGCGAAGCAGGAGAGCGGGATGTCGAGGTGTCGCCACCGGCTGCGGGGCGCGGCGCGCAGGAGCGCGGTGACGGGCACCGTGCCGCCGCAGGAGGCGCCGCAGGCCATGCCGACGGTGACCGGGGCGCTGGGGGCCTCCTGCACGAGATAGTCGAAGCCGAGAGCCATCTCGCCGTTGGTCTGACGAGCGCTGTCAACGAAACGGTATCGATCACGCGTATCGCCCTATTCCGGCGGGCGCGATGCGGGAATCCGGCTCGGTTGCGCAAGCAAGGTCTGCGGAGCCAACCCGGCGTGGTACCGGGCGGCCATGGCGGCGTAGGCGGCTTCGAGGTGGCGCGCGAAGGAGGGAGTATCGAACAACGGCCTCGCGCGAAGATCGCCGGCCAGCTTCGCTCGCAGGGCGGTGAGCGCGCCGGTGTCGCTCGCCAGTTCAATGGCCCGCTGCTCGTACTCCTCGGGCATCGAGGTGATGAGCTCCTCGAGTCCGACGGCGCGCAGCAGACTCGCGCCGATGCGCCCGGCGAAGGTCTCGCCCACGCAGGTCAGCACGGGCAATCCCGCCCAGAGCGCATCGCTCGCGGTCGTGCCGGCGTTGTAGGGCAGGGTGTCGAGGAAGAGATCGGCCGCGCGATAACGGGCGAGATACTCGGGCGCCGGCAGCCGCCCGCCGAAGACGATCCTTTGCGGGTCGACGCCCCGCGCACGCGCTTCCCGTCGGAGATTGCTCTCGAGGGGATCGCCGCCGCCGAGGAGGAAGAGGACACTGCCGGGCACCCGGGTCAGGATGCGCATCCAGCTGTCGTACGTGCGCGGCGTGATCTTGTAGGTCGAGTTGAAGCAGCAGAAGACGAAGCCCGCGCCCGGCAGGCCGAGCTCCTCGCGCCCGAATCGCCGCGCGGCGATGCGCCGCTTCGAGTCGTTCACCTGATAGGCCGGCAGGTAGGCGATCTTCTCGGCGTAATGGTCCCGATCCGCCGCCGCAACCAGGGTCTCGTCCGCGACCAGGTAATCCATGTACTCGGCCGACATCGTGCCGAGGTAGCCGAGGTAGCTCACCTGCACGGGCGCCGCCCGCAGCGCGAATATCCCCGGCCGGCCGCCGCGGGTGAAGCCGCCGAGATCCACGGCGATGTCGATCTCGAGGCTGCGCGCGAGCCGGGCGATGTCGGCGTCGGACTGGGCCCTCACGTCGAGGAAGCGATCGAACGCCGCCTCGAGCCGCTGGCGCATCTCGTCCCGGAGGTCCGGCCCCAGGGAGAAGCCGATGACCTCGAACCGCGTCCGATCGTGGGTCTCGAAGAGCTCGGCGGTGAGCGATGCGGTGGCGTGGCCGTGAAATTCCGCGGAGAAGTAGCCGATCCTGAGCCTCCCATGGCGCGGGCGCGCGGGAATGGGCCCGAGCGCGGCGTTGGGCGGATGGCGCTCCCGCACCCAGGCCTGCGCCGCCTGCCGCTGCAGGGGAGCCGAGCCGCAGAGGCCTAGAAGCGTGAACGGATTGGAGGCCGCTTCGCCGCGCCCGATGAGCGCGGTGAGCCGCGCGACCTCGGCCTCGAACTCACGCCAGTCGGCGATGTGCATCCGGGCGTGCAGGCGCTCGCCGTAGGAGGAGGTGAGGCCGGGGTCGAGGGCGATCGCCCGATCGTAACTGGCCGCCGCGTCAGCGGGACGCCCCAGCATGAAGAGCGCATTGCCGCGGTTGTGCCAGGTGCGCGCATCCGCGGGGACGAGGGACAGCGCCCGATCGTAACTCTCGAGCGCGGCCTCGAGGCGCCCCATGGAATAAAGGGCGTTGCCGCGCAGATGCCACGCGCCGGGATGCCGCGGTGCGATCGCGATGAGGCGATCGAGGCTCTCGAGCGCAGCCTCGTGACGCGTGAGCGCCAGCAGCGCGCAGGCGCGATCGAGTTGAGCCCCGGGGTGATCGGGCTGCAGCGCGAGCGTCCTCTCCTGGCTCGCGAGCGCGGCCTCGTACCGGCACAGCTGCGCGAGCGCCTTGCCCCTCTGGTGGTGAGCCGCCGCGTGCCCGGGCGCGATCGCGATCGCCGCATCGTAGCTGGCCAGCGCGGCGGACGGTTGCTTCAGGATGCGCAGCGCGTTGCCGCGGTTCAAATGGGCGGCGAGGTTTTGCGGCTCGAGGCGCAGCACCTGATCGAAGAGAGCGACCGCCCCGGCGGGATCGCCCGTCTGTGCGGCGATGATTCCCGACAGGATCAGCGCCTCGGGCTGCTGCGGCCGAAGCTGCAGCGCCTGCGCGCAGAGCGCGCGCGCCTCCTCGAGCCGTCCCGCCCGGTGCAGCTCATGCGCAGTGCGCAGGGCGGAGTCGGCGGGGGACTGTGTGTCACTCGTCATGGACTCGCAGGCTCATCCCACGGACGGTGGCTTTCCAACAGGGCGGGGGCCGACATGCGGGGTTGTCTCCTTCACCGATGGGATCTCGTCGGTGCGCAGGTTAACCGGTCGACTGGCAAACCGGGATGCGCAGACCGATGATAGCGCTGTCAGTATTGCCGTGAATCGACGTGGCTCTGGCACAACGCGGGGTGGACACGGGCGGCCGCTGCCGCCGGCGTGCCGGGCCTGTCTCCCTGCCGCCGCAGCGGCAATCGCGCGGCGCTTGGTCACGCAACCATCCCGCTGTCGCAGCTCGCGCCGAAGGCGCGCCGCTCATGGGCGAGCGGTTTTTGTACAGGTGAGGCTTGGCCGGCAGACGCGCAAAATCGCTGCGCTTAAAGCCGGAACGTCAGCGGTGCGCAACGCCAGTTGACATCCGTCGAAGAACAGGCACATACTCGACCCGCGTTAAGGTAGCGCTACCATCTAGAGCCGGTAGACGAAGAGCGCCATGGCGTCAGGGGCCTTCCAAATTCAGATCGCGGGCAGGGACCTGCTGGGGTTGTGCCGACTGTTGTTTTTAAGCAACGCGTCCAAATTCCTTCGAGGGGGAGATGTCGATGAGCCGTAAGTCCAGGCGAAATGTCCCGAAGAACGCCGCCCAGGCAGACCGCGCACCTGCGCTGCTGCGCCTCCCGTACAGCACACTCGGCCTCTCCAGCCTGGCGCTGGGCTCGATGGCCATGGCCGGCGCCGTGCACGCGCGCGGCGCCGTGGCCGACAGCGGCGCGCGCGCTGCTGCCAAACCGAAGGCCGCCCCGAGCGCCGCGCAGGGAAGATCGCTGCGCTCCAAGACGGTGCGGGTGGCCTCGAGCCTCACGATCGCGCCCAACGGCGCGGGTCTGCTGGCGCAGAGCTCTCAGGCCGCGGCGCAGGACAACGGTACCGCCGCCGCGGGCGGCAACAGCGTTGCGGCCCCGGCCCTTCCGGCCGGGGGCAGCGGCAACCAGCTGCAGGAAATCGTGGTCCGCGGTATCCGCGGCTCGCTGCAGCGCGCCATGCAGATCAAGCGGATGTCCATGGGCGTGGTCGATGCGATCTCCGCCGAGGACATCGGCCACTTCCCGAGCGCCAACATCGGCGATGCCGTGGCGCGCATCCCCGGTGTGACGGTCAACCGCGGCAGCCTCTCCTACGCGAGCGCCGCCGGCGCCCCGACAAGCACGGGTCAGGTGCAGGGCGTCAACATCCAGGGCTTCGGCGGCTCCTTCAACACCGTCCTCATCGAGGGCCGGCCGATCGCCTCGGGCAACGGCCAGACCTTCAACTTCGGCGATTTCAGCGCCAACTACGTGGGTGAGATCGACGTGCTCAAGACGCCGGATTTCGCCCTCTCCTCGGGCAACATCGGCGGCACGGTCAACGTCAAGTTCCCGAATCCCTTCGACAGCCCGGGGATGCATACCAAGGCGTTCGTGCAGGAGGACGTGCACACGCTCGACGGCGGCTTCAGGCCCTCCTTCGGCGGCCTGTGGACCGACACCTTCGACAACGGCAAGTTCGGCATCCTGATCGACGCCGATTACCTGGACGATCACATCGAGGGTCACCACCAGGACATCGTCGGGTGGAAGGGCAATACGTCCTTCCCCTGCTCGCAGCTCGCGGCGAATTTCACCACTCATTTCGGCAGCACCGCCTGCGCGGCCGTGGGTCCCGGCGCGACCGGCAACGCGGCCGTGCCGGTCTGGTATCCCCAGGACATGGCGATGTACCTGGAGCGCACCGACTCGCGGCGCCGGGACGGACGCGTGTCCGTGCAATGGCATCCGACGCAAAACGTGCTCGTGACCCTGGACGACAACTACGCTTCGGACGACGAGCACGTCTCGCGCTTCCAGCGCAGCACCTGGTTCGGCGCCTTCCCCGACGCCACGCTCGACTCCAACGGCACCATCGTCAATTTCAACAACACGGGTCCGACGGACTTCAACTCGTTCGTTTCCGATCAGTACATCACCACGAACACGCCGGGTATCAACGTCGTGTGGGATGTCAACGACGACTGGACCGCGGAGCTCGATGCCGACCAGTCGGTGTCGAAGTACAACCCGAACGGCACCTACACCGACATCGATGCCGATGTCGGCTACGGCGACAACCTCAACCAGTACACCGGCGGCCTCGTCCTCAACCCGAACGGTAACGTGCTGCCGTACTGGAGCGCGGTCGGTCCCAATGCCGTGGCCACAGGGGCGGGCGCGGTCATATCGCCGAACTACAACGGACTGAATCCGTTCATCATCGGCTCGCACGTGCTGCCGATCCAGATGCAGCAGAACACGGATCAGATCAACAACGTGAGGCTCGATGCCACCTGGCATCGCCACGCCACGCGCCTGAAGTTCGGCGCGCAGGTCACGGACGATGACTGGAACACCAAGGAGATGGACACCTTCACCAACAACTACTGGGAGCTCTGGTCCGGTTATGGGCCGGCTTCCGGCAACACCTCGGGCGTGCCGCTGCCGCCGTCGATGTTCTCGCCGGTCAACCTCGGAACCTGGATGCCGGGCTACGGCGGCCAGGGGAACCTCCCGAGCAGCCTGCTCCTGTACAACCCGTACACGGTCCTCAACTATCTGATCAATCAGCCGGTGAACGCGGATCAGAATGCGATCGCGGTCAAGGACGGGTATCCGGCCTATCAGAACGGGGTCTATCCGGCGCTCGCGCTGAGTCCGGGCTCCGTGCAGCACGTGGCCACCACGAACTACGCGCCGTTCGTCACCGTCGTGCAGAAGGTCCCGGTCGGGGCCATGACGCTGGATGTGGGCGCCGGACTGCGCTGGCAGAAGACCGACGTGACGATCTCGGGCCTGTCATCGCCGCTCGTGGGCCTGCTCTGGAGCGGTGCCGGCGACCCGACGGCCTACTCGTTCCAGCTGGGCCCCCGCACCTGGACGACGAGGACCAACTCCTACAGCGAGCTGCTGCCCTCGCTCGACCTGAAGCTGATGATCACGCACCGGTTCGACGTGAGGTTCGACTACTCGAAGACGGAGTCGCCGCCGCCGGACGGCCAGATCATCCCGAATACCTCCTATGGCGGCCGCGTCAATGCGCTCGGCGCGACGGGCAATAATCCGGGCCTGCTGCCCTACCTCTCGAACAACTTCGACGTGGGCGCGGAGTGGTACTACGGGTCCGACAGCTACGTCACGGCGAACGTGTTCGTGAAGGACGTGAAGAACTTCCCGACCTCGAGCGTGACGAGGGTCACCGTTCCGGGCATCATCGATCCGGCGCCGGCCATCAACCCCGTGACGGGCGGGCCGCTCTCGAACAGCTCCGGGCAGCCGGCGGTGTTCGCGGAGAGCACCTTCACCAATGCCCTCTCGGCAACGGTGCGCGGCATGGAGGTCATCTGGCAGCAGGCGTTGCCGTACGGCTTCGGCTTCCAGATCAACGCCACGTATGCGCACTCGAACGCGAACTTCAACAACTACAGCACCACCTCGAACCAGTTCGCGCTCACGGGTATCGGCAACTCGGCCAACCTGCTCGTCTTCTATCAGCACAAGGGGCTGCAGGCGACCCTGGCGACGCAGTGGCAGGGCACTCAGCTGCTGCTGCTCGGGCAGGAGCAGGGCGGCGCGGCCTTCGGCAACGAGCCGGTCTACCAGTCTCCGTTCACGGAGCTCGACTTCAGCGCGCAGTACGACTTCACGCATCAGCTGCAGGGCTACTTCGAGGCCCTCAACCTGGCGGATCAGACGATGCACACCTATGGGCGGTTCAGCAATCAGACGCTGAACCTCATCAACTACGGACGGGAGTTCCAGACGGGGATTCGGCTAAGCTTCTGAAGTGGCTCACCCGGTCAAAGCGGTCGTCATCGTCGGCGGAGGAACCGCCGGGTGGCTCACCGCGGGCATCATCGCCGCCCGCCATCAGGCCCGGATGAAGGCGGGCGGCCTCTCGGTGACGCTGATCGAGTCTCCGGACATCAGGATCATCGGCGTCGGGGAGGGGACGTGGCCGACGATGCGCTCCTCGCTGGAGCGCATCGGGGTGTCGGAGACCGCGCTCTTGCGGGAGTGCGATGCCTCCTTCAAGCAGGGAGGGAAGTTCGCCGGGTGGACGACGGGGGAGCCGGGGGACGCTTACTATCACCCGCTGATGGTCCCGCAGGGCTTCTCGCAGGTGAATCTCGCCCCGCACTGGCTGCGCGAGGGCGGGGGGCGCAGCTTCTGCGATTTCGTCACTCCGCAGGGGCGGCTCTGCGACGAGGGACTCGCCCCGAAGACGATCACCCACGCGGAGTACCGGGGCCTCGCCAACTATGCGTACCACCTGGATGCGGGCAAGTTCGCGCCGTTCCTCGCCAGGCACTGCACGGAGAAGCTCGGGGTCCGTCACGTCCTCGCCGACATCGTCGAGGTCAAGCAGCGCGAGTCGGGGGACATCGAGGGCCTGCTCACGAGGCAGGCCGGGGAGATCCCGGGTGACCTCTTCATCGACTGCAGCGGCTTCTCGGCGCTGCTCCTCGGCAAGACGCTCGGAGTCGGATTCAAGGGGTGCGGCGATGTCCTCTTCTGCGATACGGCGCTTGCCGTGCAGGTTCCGTACGGGAGCCCGGATGCGCCCATGGCCTCCCAGACGATCTCCACGGCACAGGAGGCCGGGTGGATCTGGGACATCAGCCTGCCGACGCGCCGGGGCGTGGGGTACGTCTATTCCAGCCGCCATCAGAGCGAGGAGGGGGCGCGCGAGACGCTGCTGCGCTACATCGGGCGCGAGCACCAGGAGCTGCCGGTCCGCAAGATTCCGATCCGCGCGGGCCATCGCGAGACCTTCTGGAAGAGGAACTGCGTGGCCGTCGGGCTCGCGAGCGGGTTCCTCGAGCCGCTCGAGTCCTCGGCGATCGTCCTGGTCGAGCTCTCCGCCAAGCTCATCGCCGAGCAGATGCCGGCGTGCCGTGAGGTGATGGACATCGTGGCGAAGCGCTTCAACGAGGTGACGATGTACCGCTTCGGTCGCATCGTGGATTTCCTGAAGCTGCACTACGTGCTCACGCGGCGGAAGGACAGCGCCTTCTGGCGCGACAACGTCGATCCGGCGACCGTGCCGGAGCGGCTGCGGGATCTGCTGACGCTGTGGAAGTACCAGTCGCCCTGGTTCTTCGACGAGCTGGATCGCCTGGAGGAAGTCTTCCCCGCGGCGAGCTATCAGTACGTGCTCTACGGGATGGGCTTCGAGACGCAGGTCGCGCCCGAGGACACCGCCGATACCGCGCTGGCCGCCTCGCGCCTTCTGAAGGAGAATGAGCGGGCGACGGGCGAGATGCGCGCGCGGCTGCCGAAGAACCGCGAGCTGCTCAAGAAGATCCACCAGTACGGATTGCAGCCCGTTTGAGGTCCGTGCCAGGGCTCCGGTTACCGACATGACTCAGATCGTTCCGCTGAACAGGGTCGCCCACAAGTCGCTCAAGGTCGATTCGCGCGCCTCGGCGGCGTACGGGGACAATCAGCGCTTCGCGCACGTGGTGGTCAGCGAGTTTCCGCAGCTCGTGGTGCATTACCCGGTGCTCTTCGCGAAGGACCCGCAGACCGGCGAGTTTCACTGCGGCGCCATGCTCGGCTTCGAGGAGGGGGAGAATCTCTTCCTCGAGGAGTGGCGCGACCTGCAGTTCTATCGTCCGCTCGGCCTTCAGCGCGTGCCGTTCTATGCGCGGGGACCCGAGGTCGCAATCGACCTGGATCATCCCCGCGTCGGCGTCGAGGACGGCAAGCCGCTCTTCACGGAGCATGGCCATCCGACCCGATACCTGCAGAGCATCATCTGGGCCTTCCAGGACCTCAAGCCCGGCATCGAGGTGACCCGTCACTTCATCGCGCGGCTGCTGGAGCTGAAGCTCATCGAGCCGGTGGAGATCGAGGTCGAGTTCGACGATGGCAGGATCATCAACTGCGAGGGCCTGTACACTGTCAATCAGGAGACCTTGAGCACGTTGCCCGATGCGGCGGTGATCGAGCTCTTCCGGCGCGGCTACCTGCGCCTCTGTCACTACATGATCAGCTCCCTCAAGCAGGTGCCCGTCATGGCCCGCAAGCGCAACGCCAGGCTGCTGAAGGGCACGGAGGGCCTTGCGGGTCTGCAGGCTCCCGCGCGCAGCTGATTCGCGCCTTCTCGCTCCCGCCGGCGGTCTCCGAGGTGACCCCCATGACTCTCTCGCCCCAAGAGATCGCCGGCCGGGACTTCTCCCGCGAGCGCTTCCGGGACGAGATCGTCGCCGGCTGCGAGCCCGTGGTGCTGCGCCGGCTCGTGGCCGACTGGCCGGTGGTGCAGGCGGGGTGCGACTCGCCGGGACGCCTGAAGGATTATCTGTCGGCGTTCGACGTCGGCGCTCGGGTGGAGGCCTACCTCGGCGATCCGGCGATCGCCGGCAAGTACTACTACAGCCCGGGCCTCGAGGGATTCAACTTCGAGCGGCGGATGGTGCCGCTCCTCGAGGCCCTGCAGACCATCCTCGAGTCGCTGCAGCGCTCCGATGCGCCATCGGTCTATGTCGGATCGGTGCCGGTAGCCGATGCGCTGCCGGGCTTCACCGCCGGCAATCCGATGCCGCTCCTCGGTCCGGGCGTGAGCCCGCGCATCTGGCTCGGCACCCGTTCCAACGTCTCCTGCCACCACGACACCTTCGACAACGTGGCCTGTGTGATCGCGGGCCGGCGGCGCTTCACCCTTTTCGCGCCGCAGCTCATCGGCAAGCTCTACGTGGGGCCGATCGACAACACCATGGCGGGCGCGCCGGTGAGCCTCGCCGCCTCGGCGGATGGGCCGCAGGATGGCGAGTTCCCGCTCTTCGAGGAGATCCGCGCCCAGGCGCTGCGGGTGGAGCTCGAGCCGGGCGATGCGCTCTATCTGCCGAAGCTCTGGTGGCACAAGGTGGAGTCGCTGGCCCCATTCAACGGGCTCGTCAATTACTGGTGGGATGCCTTCAGCGCGGGCCCCGATGCGCCGTACACCAGCATGCTGCTCGCGATGATCGCCATCTCCGAGCGGCCTCTGGCCGAGCGTGAGGCGTGGAAGGCATTCTTTGATCACTACGTCTTTCGCACGCAGGGGCATCCGCTCGCGCATCTGCCGCGGGAGCAGCACGGGCTCCTGGGGCCCCTGAAGCGGGAGAACTACGCCCGCATCCGCGCGCGCGTGATGCACATGCTGCGGTCCGTCTGATCCCGCCCGCGGCAGCGGGTCTCAATCTGATGACATGGATTATCTTAAGTGTTAATCTATATGATATATGACGCTCCAGCATCTCCCGCCCGATCTTGCCGCCAGCTGGGCCTCGTCCGCCCAGTTCCGCTTCCTCGATGCCCTGATGGCGGACCCGGGGCTGGCGTGTGACGAGTTCGCGTTCCATGGCGGCACTTCGCTGCACTTCTCCTGGCGCTCGCCCCGAAGATCGGAAGACCTGGACTTCCTCACCGCCTTGACGGCAGATGCCATCCGAGCGGCTGTCGAGCGGGCACACGGGAAAGCCGTTGAAGCCTTCCTCGCCGAGGATCCCCGATTCATTGTTGAGCTCAGGGACAAGACGCGCAGCGGCGATCGGATGATTGCCTACCAGCTCGTCGTCTCGCATCCTGACTATCTGGGCAAGACGCTCGTCAAGGTGGAATTCTGGCGGGTGAATCCAGGATATCTGGCGGGATATCCGGTTGAATTCCGCGCCCCCGTGAGCCCCGGCGACATCGTCTCGCGCATTTCCAACCCCGTGCCGGCGGCCACCCTCGAGACCGCCTACTGCGACAAGCTCACTGCGTTTGCCACCCGGTCCTATCTCAAGTGGCGCGACATCCATGACTTGTGGTGGATCGGTACCCAGACCGATGCCCGGCTCGAGCTCTCGACCGTAGTCCCGCAGTTCCTGCACAACGTGCGCGCCTACGACACCATTGATGATCTGCCGCCTGCGCAGGCGCTCAGACGATTCCTGACAACCCATGATCCTGACGCGGTGATCAGGAAAGCCGATCCGGATCTGAAGCGATGGCTGCCCGATGGGCTCTGGGCGCGACTGCACCCTGCGGTCACGACGGAAATGGTGCGATACGTATGGTATGCGCTCGAGCGCGTCGCCGACGCCATCGAGAAGAACGATCTCCGTGCATCTCTGAAGCGAGTGTCCTCGTGACCAGCGCCGTCGACCGATTGCGCAACCTCCCGGAGGCGTTCACGTTCGCCGCGTTCCGAAGGCTGACCGGCTTCTCCAATGAGGCGGCCGCGGTTTGCCTGCACCGGTGGAAAGCCAAGGACCTGATCGAGCCCGCTGGGGACAGGGCGGGCATCTATTTCAACAAGCTGAAGTGCTCCGAGCCGGACGCCTCGATCCGCGTGCAAGCCTTGCTCTTCGAGTATCCGTCGGCGACCCTGGTTGGGGAATCGGTCCTGCATGCCGCCGGCTGGATCACCCAGATTCCGGCGCGCCTCACCGTGGCGGTGCTGCGCCGTCCAACGTACGTGTCCTTCCGGGGCTTTGACATCCGGGGCCGCCCGCTCACCTGGTACAAGGCGGTTCACAGCGCGATCAATGCTCCGGGCAGCGAGCGCGTGTATGGATTGCGGGCACTGCCCCCCGCCTTCGCACTGGCCGACCTTTATGCGGACCCGAGGGGATGGCATCCAGATCCGGACGATCTCGACATCCCGGACGATCAGCTGAGCCAGCTGGCCTCGGCATGCGAGCGACTTCGCGTCAGGTTGCCAGCGGTTTTGCGCAACGCGCTCGGGCTCTGCGCGAGCGATGCGGATGTCGGGTCCCCGTCGCGGATGCGCTGAATGCTCGAGGGGACGAAACAGGCCTTCGCGCCGACGCCATCAGCCGCATGGCAGGACAGCGCCCGGGATTCCCCTCAGGGCGCGGGCGCCGCGCAATGCTGCGCGATGAATTCCTGATGCAGCGGCATGGCCGCGGCGCAGTTGGCGATCACCCGGCGTACCTCGTCGACCGCGCGCTGCACCTGCTCGCCGCTCAGGCTGTCGGCCATGGGGTCGTAACCGGTGGGCCGCAAGTCCTGGCCGGCGAGGATCGCCTGCCAGCCCTGGACGGTGAAGATCTCGCGATCGTCGCGCAGGATGCGACCGTGGCTGCGGAAGAGCTCGAGGCGCTCGGCGAGGCTGTCGGGCATCCCGGTGTCGCGGCAATGCCGCCAGAACTCCCCCGGCCGCTCGGTCAGGCGATAGTGCGCGATGAGGAAGTCGCGGGCGCCCTCGTAGTCGAAGGCGAGCTGCCGGTTGTAGCGGTCGATGTCCGGCGGCCTGAACTGCCGGTCGGGGAAAAAGGTGAGGAGCAGGAAGATGCCGCGTTGGATCAGGTGGATCCCGGTGGACTCGAGCGGCTCGAGGAAGCCGGCGGAGAGGCCGATGGCGACGCAGTTGCGGTTCCAGCAGAGCCGCCGCCTTCCGGTCGTGAACTTCAGCCGCAGCGGCTCGCGCAGCGCCCGCCCCTCGAGGCTCGAGAGGAGGAGGTCCTGCGCGACCTCGTCCTTCACGAGCTGGCTGCTGTAGACGTATCCGTTGCCCACACGGTGTTGTAGCGGGATCCGCCACTGCCAGCCGACCTCGCGCGCGCGGGCGAGGGTATGGGAGGAGAGGGGTCCGCTGCGCTCGCAGCCCACGGCCACCGCCCGGTCGCACGGCAGCCAGCGCGTCCAGTCCTCGTAGCCGCTCGCGAGCGCGCCCTCGATCAGAAGCCCCCGAAACCCCGTGCAGTCGATGTAGAGGTCGGCCTCGATGCGCTCCCCGCTCTCGAGCGTGATCGACTCGATGAAGCCGCTCTCGGCCTGCAGCGCCACGCCGCGCACCTTGCCCTCGGTGCGGATGACGCCCCGCGCCTCGGCGTGCTCGCGCAGGTAGGCCGCGAAGAGTCCCGCATCGAGGTGCAGCGCGTAGGTGATCGTCTCGAGCGGCGAGCCCGGCTGGCGGACCGGCCGCATGAACCGCGCCTGCCGCGCCGCCACCGCGGCCAGCGAGTACGTCTCGAGCGGCGCGGCCGTGCCTGTTTCCAGGCACTTGCGCCAGTAGGTGGCGAACGGCACGCCGCGTTTCGGGGTGCCGATCGGTCCGAACGGGTGGATGTAGGAATGGCCCGGCCGCGTCCAGTCCTTGAACTCGATCCCGAGCTTGAAGGTCGCCTGCGTGCGGCGGATGACCTCGTTCTCATCGAGTCCCAGGGTCCGCAGGAACTCGATGATGGGCGGGATCGTCGCCTCGCCGACCCCGACCGTGCCGATCTCGGCGGACTCGATGAGACGGATCGAGCCCCGCAGCCGCGGGAAGAACTGCGCCAGGGATGCGGCGGTCATCCATCCCGCCGTCCCGCCGCCGACGATGGCAACACTGCGGATGGGATCGACTGACACATGCCCTCCCGAATCATGAAACAGCACGAGCCGGTGCCCAGGCACAGGGACGTGCCCCGCCGCCGCAGGGCGAGGCGGTGTCTTTCAGCGAAGCACTGCTTCGCCCGCCGAGCGACGTTGAGCCAAAAACGACGCTTTTTGGCTCAACGACGCTGGGCCGGGCAGGGTGCGACGCATGCGTCGCACGGGTGGCCATGGAGGGACACCCCGGAGCTTTGCGCAGAGCAGGGACTGCGCAGCGCAAAGCCCGGATCCAGCGTCTCAGACTAGTACTTGCAGTGCCTCGCGATGATACTCTCGGCCAGCTCCTGGCGGCCCGACTTCGGCGCCGGGTCGAGATTTCTCTCCACGGCGAGATCGGCCAGCGTCGCCAGATCGATCGCGCCGCTCTCGATGCGCGCGCCCAGTTCGCTGTCCCAGGCCTGATAGCGCTCCTGCCTCAGGCGCGCGAGCTTGCGCTCGGTCACGACGTCGGCGGCGGCGAGGAGCGAGCGCGCCAGCGTGTCGATGCCGCCGATGTGCGCGAGGTAGAGGTCGGCCGGGTCGACCGACTGGCGGCGCAGCTTGGCGTCGAAGTTGAAGCCGCCGGTCTCGAAGCCCTTGTCCTCGATGAGCTGGGTGAAGGAGGGCACCAGATCCTGAGCATTGTTGGGGAACTGGTCGGTGTCCCAGCCATTCTGCGGGTCGCCGCGGTTGATGTCGATGGAGCCGAAGATGCCGTAGGCGCGGGCCGCGGCGATCTCGTGCTCGAAGGAGAGCCCGGCGAGCGTCGCGTGGTTGACCTCGATGTTGACGCGCACTTCCTTCGTCAGGCCGTACTTCTGCAGGAAGGCGAAAACGGCGGCGACGTCGCGGTCGTACTGGTGCTTGGTCGGCTCGAAGGGCTTCGGCTCGATGAGGATCGAGCCCTTGAAGCCGATGCGGTGCTTGTGCTCCACGACCATGGAGAGGAAGCGGCCGTAGTGGTCGAGCTCGCGCTTCACGTCGGTGTTGAGGAGCGAGTCGTAGCCCTCGCGTCCGCCCCAGAGGACGTAATTCTGACCGCCCAGGCGATGGGTGGCCTCGAGGCAGGCGCGCACCTGCACGGCCGCCCAGGCGTACACGTCCGGGTCGAGGCCCGTGGCCGCGCCGCCCGCATACCGCGGGTGGCTGAAGAGGTTCGCCGTGCCCCAGAGGAGCTTGACGCCGGTGGCGGACATCTTCTGCTGCATCCTCTCCACGATGGTCTTGAGGTTGCGGTCGTGCTCCCTGGGGGTCGCCGCCGTCGCCATCGCATCCACGTCGTGGAAGGTGAAGTAGGGGACGCCGAGACGGCTGAGGAAATCGAACGCCGCCTCCAGCTTCTCGTCCGCCATCTCCTGGGTGATCTTCGGCCCGAGCCAGGGACGGGGCAGGGTGCCGCCGCCGAAGATGTCCTGGCCCGGCCAGTTGAAGGAGTGCCAGTAGCACACGGCGCACCGCAGCCACTCCTCCATGCGCTTGCCGAGGACCTTGCGGTCCTTGTCGTAAACCCTGTAGGCGAACTCATTCGCCGTCTCCGGACCCTCGTAGCGGACCGGCTCGATGCTTGAGAAAAGAGTCATGAGCAAAACTCCACGAACGTATTCTTGAGATCCCGATAGAGCCGCTGGAACGTGCGGCGGCGGCTCGCGAGCAGCGCCGAGAGCGCCGTGTCGGGTTGCACCACCCGCTCCACGGGCGGGGCCGCGCAGACTTCCTCCTCGCCGCCTTCGCCCGCGGCGAGGCGCGCGAGCCGCGCCGCGCCCAGGGCCGCCCCGACCTCGCCGCCGGAGCGGTAGGTGAGGGGCCGGCGCAGCGCCGCGGCGATGAGGCGTCCCCAATAGGGCAGCCGCGCGCCGCCGCCCGTGACGCTGATGTCAGCCACCGGCTGGGCCGTCTGGTCGCTCGTCTCCGTGAGCACATCGAGCCCGTCGGCGAAGGCGAACGCCACTCCCTCGAGCACTGCGCCGGCGAGTTCCGCCGGCGTCGTGTCCGGCCGCAGGCCGAAGAAGACGCCCCGGCTGTTGGGATCGTTGTGCGGGGTGCGCTCGCCGGTGAGGTAGGGGAGGAAGAGCGCCGAGTGGCGGCTCAAGCCCTGCGCTTCCGCGCTCGCGACCAGCTGCGGCAGGTCGGTGACGCCCAGGAGCTGCGCCACCCAGTCGAGCGTGCTCGCGGCGCTCAGCATCACCGACATCTGATGCCAGCGGGCCGGCAGACAGTGACAGAAGGCGTGCGCGGCCCGCTCCGGATTGGGGCGGAAGCGGTCCGTGACGACGAAGAGGACGCCCGATGTGCCGAGTGAAAGGAATGCCTGCCCCGGACGCACCACGCCAAGGCCGACGGCGCTTGCCGCGTTATCTCCACCACCTCCCGCGACAACGACACGCGGAATGCCGAGCTCCGCGGCGGCAGCGGCGGTGAGGGTTCCGGAAGGACTCGAGCCCTCGACGAGAGCAGGCATGTGGGAGCGAGTGAGATCCGTCGCCGCCAGCATGGCATCGGACCATTCGCGCCGGCCGACGTCCAGCCAACCGGTGCCGGCGGCGTCGGACATGTCGCTGACCTTCTCACCCGTCAGGCGCAGGCGCACGAAATCCTTCGGCAGCAGCACCGAGGCGGTCCGGCGGAAGACCTCCGGCTCGTGTCGAGCCACCCAGAGGAGCTTCGGGGCCGTGAAGCCCGGCATCATGATGTTGCCGGTAATGGCGCGGGAGGCGGGCTCGCGGCGCTCGAGCTCCAGGCATTCCTCGGCCGAGCGGCCGTCGTTCCAGAGAATGGCCGGCCGCAGCGGCCGGTCCGCCGCATCGAGCAGCGTCGCCCCGTGCATCTGGCCCGACAGTCCCACCGCCTGCACTTTGGCGCGATCCGCGGCCGGCAGCGCGGCGACCGCGCGAACGGTGGCCTGCCACCAGGCCTGCGGGTCCTGCTCCGAGAACCCCGGGGCGGGGCGGCTGACGGCGAGAGGCGCCGAGCCCGAAGCCGCGATGGCGCCTTGCCCGGTGAGGAGCAGTGCCTTGACACTCGAGGTGCCGATGTCGATGCCGAGATACAGGCGCGGCTCCAGCTTTTTGTGGGACGATCCGGCCGCGATGGTAGCGGTATCAGATCGCGAGGTCAATTGAGCCGCGGCGGCATGGGCCGGGGCGCGGGGCCTGCCTCGCCGGCTGCGCGCAGGGCCGAGAGCGGAGGCGACGGGGACCCGCACCGCGCCCTCCGCCGCGCGATGGGCCGGGCCGGATCAGCGGGTGATCGTGAGAGCCGCGCTCTTCAGATGCACCGAATCCGGTCCCGACATGATCTCGACCGTGCCGGGCTCCACCACGTGATGCATGTGCTCATCCCAGATGGCGAAGTCGCGCCAGCCGAGCGTGAAATGCACCTCGGTCGCGGCGCCCGGCGCCAGCGACACACGCTTGAATCCGCGCAGGATCTTCGTCGGCTCCGTCACTGAAGTCACGAGCTCGTGCACGTAGAGCTGGACGACCTCATCGCCGGCG
>DASTAC010000075.1:0-23275 GCA_035713045.1 Steroidobacteraceae bacterium | reverse complement strand
TGCCGTTCAAGGGGAAGCGTACCCGCAACCGCATCAGGGCGCGGGAGGAGGCGGCCGCGCGGCCGCGGCTCCCGTGGCACGCCATCGCCAAGGCGCTCGCCATCGGCGGCACGGCGCTCGCGACCTTCTGCGTCGTCTTCTGGGCGCTCGACCAGCCGATCCGCACCGTGCAGGTGACGGGGCGGTTCCAACACGTCACGCCGCGGCAGATCGAGCGGGTCGTCGCCCGGCAGGTGCGCGGCAAGGGGCTGCTCACCGTCGATCTCGGGGCGGTGAGCCGCGCGATACACGCCTTGCCCTGGGTGGATGCCGTGAGCGTCGCGCGCCAATGGCCGCATGGACTCACGGTGAGTGTGGTCGAGCAGGTGGCCGCCGCGCGCTGGGGTCGGGACGGGCTCGTCAACGGCAGCGGGGTGCTCTTCGTGACGGGCGTCAGCCGGTTTCCGCCGGGGCTCGCGCGCCTGTCGGGACCGGAGGGCTCGGAAGCCGAGGTCACGCGGCGCTATCTCGCCATGCAGCGGCGGCTGGGGCCCGAGGGCCTCGACATCACGGTCGTGCGGCTCGATGCGCGCGGCGCGTGGCGGCTCGGTCTCTCCGACGGCATCGCCGTGAGGCTCGGCCGCGCGCAGGTGGACGAGCGGTTCGACAAATTCATGACCGCGGCGCTCGGCATCGTCGAGCATCGCGCGGGGGACATCTCATACGTGGACATGCGGTACACAAACGGTTTCGCCATCGGGTGGAAGGTGGGGCAAGCCGGTGCCTTTCAGCGAGAACACCTGACGTGTCCGTTTCCTGGAGCACTCGGACTTGCGGGAGCGGGTCTCAGAGAGTGCCACGGACGGCTGAGTGGCGGTTACGCCGCGCTCTTCGGTGGTGGCGCCGCTACGAACGGCCCGTGGCACGGGCTGCGAGAGAATTACCATGCTTAAACGCTCAGACAGAAATCTCATCGTGGGCCTCGACATCGGCACCTCCAAGGTGGTCGCGCTGGTGGGCGAAGTCGGCGTCGACGGCACGATCGAAGTGCTGGGCGTCGGCTCCCAGCCCTCGCGCGGCCTGAAGAAGGGCGTGGTCGTCAACATCGAGTCGACCGTGCAGTCGATCCAGCGGGCCGTGGAGGAGGCCGAGCTGATGGCCGGGTGCGAGATCCATTCGGTGTTCGCCGGGATCGCCGGCAGCCACGTGCGCAGCTTGAATTCCCACGGCGTCGTCGCGATCCGCGACCGGGAGGTGACCCACGGCGACGTCGAGCACGTCATCGACGCCGCCAAGGCGGTGGCGATCCCCGCGGACCAGAAGATCCTGCACGTGCTGCCCCAGGAGTTCATCGTCGACGGGCAGGAAGGGATCCGCGATCCGATCGGCATGTCGGGTGTGCGGCTCGAGGCCAAGGTGCACATCGTCACGGGCGCCGAGAGCGCCGCGCAGAACATCGAGAAATGCATCAAGCGCTGCGGTCTCGAGGTGGATGACGTCGTGCTCGAGCAGCTCGCTTCGAGCTTCTCGGTGCTCACCGACGATGAGAAGGAGCTCGGCGTATGTCTGGTCGACATCGGCGGTGGCACGACCGATCTCGCCGTGTTCTCGCACGGAGCCATCCGCCATACGGCGGTGATCCCCATCGCCGGGGACCAGGTGACCAACGACATCGCGGTCTCCATGCGCACCCCGACCCAGCACGCCGAGGACATCAAGATCCGCTACGCCTGCGCGCTCTCGCAGCTCGCCAATCCCGATGAGAGCATCGAGGTGCCGAGCGTCGGCGACCGGCCCGCGCGGCGCCTCGCACGCCAGACGCTCGCCGAGATCGTCGAGCCGCGCTACGAGGAGCTCTTCGGTCTCGTGCGCGAGGAGCTGCGCCGCAGCGGCTTCGAGGAGGTGGTCGCCGCGGGCGTGGTGCTCACCGGCGGCAGCGCCAAGATGGAGGGCGCGATCGAGCTCGCGGAGGAGGTCTTCCACGTGCCGGTCAGGCTCGGCCTGCCGCAGCAGGTGCAGGGGCTGACCGATGTCGTCCGCAATCCCGTTTTCTCCACGGGCGTGGGGCTGCTGCTCTATGCCCGCGACAACTTCCTGCCCGCGCGTCGCGGGCGGTCCCTGGGCAACGCGAAGACGGCGCTCGACCGTATGCGCGCCTGGTTCCAGGGGAATTTTTGACGCTGACAGACCGTGACGATCAGAAAAATGACGATACTTCCAACCAACCGAATTTCTCTCGAGGAGTGCGCGCAATGTTCGAACTGATGGACGCCTACAGCCAAAGCGCTGTCATCAAGGTCATCGGCGTGGGCGGCGGCGGCGGCAACGCCGTGGCCCACATGGTCACCTCCGGCATCGAGGGGGTGGAGTTCATGTGCATCAACACCGACGCGCAGGCGCTCAAGCACGCGAAGGTGAAGACCGCCCTGCAGATCGGCACCAACATCACCAAGGGCCTCGGCGCCGGAGCGGACCCGGAGGTCGGGCGTCAGGCCGCGATGGAGGACCGCGACCGCGTCGTCGAGCTGGTCGAGGGCTGCGACATGCTGTTCATCACGGCGGGCATGGGCGGCGGCACGGGCACGGGCGCCGCGCCCGTGGTCGCGCAGGTCGCCAAGGAGCTCGGGATCCTGACGGTGGCGGTGGTCACCCGGCCGTTCGAGATGGAAGGCAACAAGCGCTCGTACGTCGCCGACCACGGCATCGCCGAGCTCGGCAAGTACTGCGACTCGCTGATCACCATTCCCAACCAGAAGCTGCTCACCGTGCTCGGCGCCCAGACGACGCTGCTCGATGCCTTCAAGTCGGCGAACCAGGTGCTGCAGGGAGCGGTGCAGGGCATTGCCGAGCTCATCACCCGGCCGGGCCTCATCAACGTCGATTTCGCCGACGTGCGGACCGTGATGGCCGAGACGGGGATGGCCATGATGGGCTCCGGAGCCGCGAGCGGCGAGGGGCGCGCGCGCGCGGCGGCGGAGGCGGCCGTGTCGTCGCCCTTGCTCGAGGACATCAACCTGGCGGGCGCGCATGGGATCCTCGTCAACGTCACGGCGGGCATGGACCTCTCGATCGGGGAGTTCCAGGAGGTCGGCCAGATCGTGAAGCAGTTCGCATCCGAGGATGCCACCGTGGTCGTGGGCACCGTGATCGATCCGGAGCTCAGCAATCTCGTGCGGGTGACGGTGGTGGCCACGGGGCTGGGTCGCCCCGCCACCGCCGCGCGGCCCCAGCCCGTCGCGGGCTTCCGCCAGGCCGAGGCCGCGCCGGTGCGGGGAGAGCCGCCGATCCTGCGCGAGCGGGAGTCACGGGAGCCACCCATGCGGGTGGTGCGGCGCAGCCCGCTCTCCAGCAGCGACTACGCGCAGCTCGACAAGCCGACCGTCCAGCGCCAGCGGGCGGTGGGGGACGGCCTGCGGCAGGATGTGCAGCCGGAGGACCTGCTTGACATTCCGGCATTCCTGCGCCGGCAAGCCGATTGAGCGCAACTGGCCAGCTTGTGATACGGTAGCGCGCCGTTTCGCGCCGCGGACCCCCGGGTCCGCGGCAGCCGTTCTGATCCACGGGGTCCCACGGCAGCCGCCCCGGCCTTCGCGCCGGGCCGGTCCCGCGAAGCGGCGCGCCACGGCTCAGGTCATCCGTGGCCTCCTCGGATCGTTGAGACACGAAGGACTCACGCAGCAATAAACATGGTCGGTCAGCGGACGCTCAAGAATTCGATCCGCGCCACGGGCGTGGGGCTTCATACGGGCAAGAAGGTCCTGATGACACTCCGTCCCGCTCCTCCCGATACGGGCATCGTGTTCCGGCGAATCGATCTGCCGCAGGCGGCGGAGGTGTTGGCGCACGCGGAGAATGTGGGCGACACGATGCTCGGCACGACCCTTTGCCGGGGCCAGGCGCGGGTCTCCACCGTGGAGCACCTGCTGTCCGCCTTCGCGGGTCTGGGGATCGACAATGCCATCGTGGAGCTGTCGGCGCCCGAAGTGCCGATCATGGACGGCAGCGCGGGCCCGTTCGTGTTCCTGCTGCAGTCGGCGGGGATCGAGGAGCAGCGCGAGCCGAAGCACTTCATCCGCATCAAGAAACGGCTGCGGGTGGACGACGGGGACAAATGGGCGGAGTTCAACCCGTTCGACGGCTTCAAGGTCAACTTCGAGATCGAGTTCAATCACCCGATCTTCAAGCGCCGGGCGCAGAAGGCCTCGATGGACTTCTCGACGACTTCGTTCCTGAAGGAGGTCAGCCGCGCGCGCACCTTCGGGTTCATGCGCGACATGGAGTCGTTGCGGGAGCGGAACCTCGCGCTCGGCGGCAACCTGGACAATGCGATCGTGCTGGATGACTTCCGGGTGCTCAACGAGGATGGGCTGAGGTACGAGGACGAGTTCGTCAAGCACAAGATCCTGGATGCGATCGGGGACCTGTACCTGCTGGGGCACAGCCTGATCGGGGAGTTCAGCGGACACAAGTCCGGGCACGCGCTCAACAACCGCCTCCTGCGGGCGCTGCTCAAGGATGCGAGCACCTGGGAGAAGGTCTCGTTCGAGTCCTATGCGGATGCGCCGATCTCCTTCATCGAGGCGCCCGCGTTGCCGGGGGCCGGCGGAGGCTGAGGCGGGTCCCTGGGCCGGCGGGTTCAGCCGGCATCTTCACCGCGTACTTCTTTCCGGCTTCCGGGGGCCTCGGCCCGCGGGACCGTGCGCCGCATGCGGCGAGCCCCTGTCGGGCGAGCCAAAACCTTCCTCTTCGCGGGTCCCGGAAACGCCCTTGGCGGCGGTATCCGGTCTTCCGTGCGCAGCGCTTCAGCTGCCTCTGGCGGGAGGCTTCGAGGGACGGGGCATCACGCGGACGGCGACTTCCTTGATGTCGGGTTGGGCCCTGCGGATCTCGGGGGTGAGCTCCTCGAGGGCGTAGCGCAGGCGGGCGGACCAGGCAGGGGAGTCCGCGAACACGACCAGGTGGCCGTCGCGCTCGGTCATGCCGGTGATGCGGGACGGCAGTTCGGGGGGGAGATGAGCCTCCAGCCAGGGGCGCCAGAAGGCTTGGCGGGCGGTCTGGTCGGCGGCTTGCGACAAAATGGGAACCGCGCGGGCCAAAAGATCTTTGACAGAAGGCGCGGGCTGTGATGTGGAGCCCGAATGGCGGGGCTGGGAGGCCGAGTGTGCGCGCGTTCGCATCAACCGGGAGGCTGGATGGGGGACGCTGCGCTTGTGCTGACGGCGCTTATTGGGCATATTCTGGAGTGTTGCTTAAGGGCAAACCCGCCGAAAGGCGGGGACGCAAAGCCACCGGTCTAAAGCGGACAGCCATGACAGCGGGGTTACCGGCAAAGCGCAAGTTCTTTCGAGAAGAGGGATCGCCCGGCGCATCGATACCCGCCATAGCGGGCTCGTTCTCGGCGCCGGGAGCAATCTCCGCCCTGAGTGCCGCCCCGTGGGGAATCGTTGCACCGGGATACGGCTGGCTCGTGCGCTGCTCCGAGACCCGCCGTCGCCGGCAGCGGCGCGGCAGGACACCGCGTTGCGTGCCGATGGGACCCGATGGGACTGAGACACGCCGAGAGCCGCCTGGAGGGCTCTCCGATAGGCACTGGCAAACGGTACGCACGCATGCAATCTGAGCGCAACGCATGAACGTCATCATTTTCTCCAGGCGGGGCGGGCACGCCCGACAGCTGAGCCTGCCCCCGCTCGCTCTCGCCTGCATGGCCCTGGCGGTCCTCGCGATTCTGGGGGGCGCGTTCGGCGCGGGGATGACCCTCGCGCGCCAGGGTGGCTCGGGCAGTCTGGCGCTCGCGCAGACCGCGCACTGGTCGCAAATCCTGTCGAAGCAGCGCGAGGAGATCACCGCGCTCAAGCGCCAGATGCGCGCGCGCGCCAATGCCATCGCTCTGCAGCTCGGGGACATGAAGGCGCACATGATCCGTCTCGATGCCCTGGGTCAGCGCCTGACGGCAATGGCCGGCATCAAGAGCAGCGAGTTCAACTTCGGTCACGACCCGCCCCAGGGCGGACCGGATACCGACGCCCCGGGCGCCCGGCCGCGGCTCGGCAACCTCTCGAGCATGCTGAGGAGGCTGCAAAGCCAGATCGACCTGCGCGACTCGCAGCTTTCGGCGCTGGAGAACGTCATTCTCTCGCGGCAGCTGGGTCAGGAGATCCACCCGGAGGGGCGTCCCGTCAACACCGGCTACATTTCCTCGCCTTTCGGCTGGCGGATCGATCCGTTCACCGGCCGGGACGAGCTGCACGAGGGCATCGATTTCGCGGCCCCGATGGGGACTCCGATCCATGCGGTAGCCGCCGGCATCGTCACCTGGGCAGGGCCCCGGGGCGGCTACGGCAACATGGTGCAGATCGACCACGGTGACGGCTACTCGACGCGCTACGGGCACGCCTCCAAGATCCTGGTGCACGTGGGGGAGACCGTGCAGCGGGGCGATGTGGTCGCCCTGGTCGGCAGCACCGGCTGGTCCACCGGACCGCACGTGCATTTCGAGGTGCTGAAGAACGGCCTGGAGATCAATCCAGCCCGCTTCGTGGCGCTGCGGGCGGCATCGACCGCGTTTGGCGGCGCGGGGGCCGTGCACCTCGCCGCCGCGAAGGCAGTGCTTCCGGGGTCGGCCACCCTCGCGAAGACCGTCGGCCAGAACTGAGACCGGCTCGCGAGCCGGCGCACCGGGCCAGCCGGCGCACCCTGCGCCGCGCCCGTGGTCCAATGAAAACTTGATTTCCGTTCGGCGGGAACCCATTGGGGACTCAGCCCCGGGTGCGTAGAATACCCCGCCCTTTCCCGGGCCCGTTGCCCGGCGGCGTCCAAGCCTCGGGAGGGCGGGCTCCCCAGGGGCCGCCCCGAATCAATCAGGATCGTCAAGTTGCTCGACACTCTCAAGCGCATTTTCGGCAGCCGCAATGACCGGCTGATCCGCGGCTACGGGCGGTACATCCGCGCAGCGAAGGAGCTCGAGCCCGGGCTCAAGGGCCTGAGCGATGAGGCGCTGCGGGCCAAGACGGAGGAATTCCGCCAGCGGCTGCGCCAGGGGGCGACTCTCGACGATCTGCTGCCCGAAGCCTTCGCCGTCGTGCGGGAGGCGGCCTGGCGCACGCTCAAGATGCGCCATTTCGATGTCCAGCTCATCGGCGGCATCGCGCTCCACACCGGAAAGATCGCCGAGATGCGCACCGGCGAGGGCAAGACGCTGGTCGCCACGCTGCCTGCATATCTGAACGCCCTCGCCGGCGAGGGCGTGCACGTCGTCACGGTGAACGAGTACCTGGCTCAGCGCGACGCCGACTGGATGGGTCCGGTGTACCGTTTCCTCGGTCTCACCGTCGGGGTGATCAAGAACTCGCAGACGCCGCAGGAGAAGCGCGAGGCGTACGCCTGCGACATCACTTACGGCACCAACAACGAGCTCGGCTTCGACTACCTGCGCGACAACCTGGCCTTCAGCCTCGAGGACCGGGTGCAGCGGCACCTCGCCTACGCCATCGTGGACGAGGTCGACTCCATTCTGATCGATGAGGCGCGGACCCCGCTCATCATCTCGGGGCCCGCCGAGGAGAGCACCGAGCTCTATCTGCGCATCAACGAGCTGGTGCCGAGCCTCGAGCGCCAGATCCAGGAGGCGGGGCCCGGCGAGGAGGAGGAAGGACCGGGCGACTACGCGGTCGACGAGAAGCAGAAGCAGGTCCACATCACCGAGCAGGGACACGAGCGCGTCGAGGCGCTGATGCTGAAGGCGGGGCTGCTTCGCGAAGGCGAGAGCCTCTACGATCCCGCCAACATCCGGCTGATGCACCACTTGAACGCGGCGCTGCGCGCGCACGCGCTCTACAAGCGCGATGTCGAGTACATCGTGCGCGGCGGCGAGATCATCATCGTGGACGAGTTCACCGGCCGCACCATGCCGGGCCGCCGCTGGTCCGACGGCCTGCACCAGGCCATCGAGGCGAAGGAAGGCGTGCGGGTGCGCGAGGAGAACCAGACCGTCGCCTCGATCACCTTCCAGAACTATTTCCGTCTCTACAAGAAGCTCTCGGGCATGACCGGAACGGCGGATACCGAGGCGCCGGAGTTCCTGGAGATCTATGGCCTCGAGGTCATGGTCATCCCGACCCACAAGCCGATGATCCGCAAGGACATGCCGGACTTCGTGCACCTGACGCAGGATGACAAGTTCAAGGCCATCATCGAGGACATCCGCGAGTGCGTCGAGCGCGAGCAGCCGGTGCTCGTCGGCACGACCTCCATCGAGACCTCGGAGCTGGTGTCGGGCGTGCTGCAGAAGGAGGGCATCGCCCACGAAGTGCTCAATGCCAAGCAGCACGAGCGCGAGGCGCACATCGTCGCGCAGGCCGGCCGTCCCGGCGCCGTGACCATCGCGACCAACATGGCGGGCCGCGGCACTGACATCGTGCTCGGCGGGAGCCTCGAGGCGGAGCTGGCCGCCCTCGGCCACGAGCCGGGGTCGGAGGCCGAGGCCGCCGCCCGCGAGCAGATCAAAGCCGACTGGCAGGCCCGTCACGAGAAGGTGGTGGCGGCAGGCGGGCTGCACATCATCGGGACGGAGCGGCACGAGTCCCGCCGCATCGACAATCAGCTGCGCGGCCGCTCCGGCCGGCAGGGCGACCCGGGCTCGAGCCGGTTCTATCTCTCCATGGAAGACAACCTGATGCGCATCTTCGGCGACCCGGTGCGCACGCAGCGGCTGCTGAAGATGGCCGGCATGAAGGAGGGCGAGGTCATCGAGAGCGGCATGCTCAGCCGTCAGATCGAGAAGGCGCAGCGGAAAGTCGAGGCGCATAACTTCGACATCCGCAAGCAGCTGCTTCTCTTCGATGACGTCGCCAACGACCAGCGCAAAGTCATCTACCAGCAGCGCACGGAGATCATGGGGACGGAGGATGTCTCGCCGGCGATCCGCGGCATCCTGGAGGAGGCGATCGGCGCGCTGGTGGATCAGTACCTGCCGAAACACGCCATGCCGGGCGACTGGGACCTCGATGGGCTGAGCAGGGCGCTCGAGACGGACTTCAACGTGCGCGTCGACGTGAAGGGCTGGCTCGCGCAGGAGCCCGAGCTCGAGGAGCCCGCGCTGCGCGAGCGGCTCGCGCGCGAAGTGCAGCAGGCGTACGAGGCCAAGGTCTCGCGCATCGACGCGGGCCTGATGCGACACATCGAGAAGGACGTCATGTTGCGCACCCTCGATGCCCACTGGCGCGATCATCTGGCGGCGATGGACTACCTGCGCCAGGGCATCCACCTGCGCGGCTATGCGCAGCAGGACTACCGCACCGAATACAAGCGTGAAGCCTTCCAGATGTTCACCGCGATGCTCGATCGCGTGAAGTTCGAGACGGTGACGCGCCTGATGCAGATCGAGGTGCGCTCGCAGGAGGAAGTGGACCGGGAGGAGGAGGAGCGGCGCCGCCGCTTGATGCAGGCCCTGCAGGCGCAGCACCCGCAGATGCTGTCGGCCCTGGCGAGCGGCGAAGAGATGCCTGCCGAGCTCGCCGTCCCGGCGGGCCTGCCCGCGGCCGCGCGCGCGGCGATGCGCGGCGGCTCTCTGGGATACCCGGGCGCCGATCCGTCTGCGGCGCCGCCGCTCGAGCCGCAGGGCACTTTCGTCCGCGGTGAGCGCAAGATCGGCCGCAACGAGCCTTGTCCCTGCGGCTCGGGCAAGAAGTACAAGCACTGCCACGGCGCCCTCTCGAGCGTGGAGTGAGGCCATCGCGCCGGCGACTGGAGTGACTCTCGTCGTCGCCGCGGCCATCTGCGATGACGCGGGACGAGTGCTGATCGCCGAGCGTCCCGCGGGCAAGCACATGGCCGGTCGCTGGGAGTTTCCCGGCGGCAAGGTCGCTGTGGGGGAGTCCGAGGAGGCGGCGCTGGCGCGGGAGCTGAAGGAGGAGCTCGGCATCGAGGTGGCCGACGCCGAGCCGATGATGCGATTGCGGCATCGCTATCCCGACCGCGAGGTCGAGCTCGCCCTGTGGGTGGTGCGGCGTTTCCGGGGCGAGCCGCAACCGCTGGATGGCCAGCGCCTGAAGTGGGTGCAGCGCGCGCGGCTCGAGGCCGAGGACATCCTCGAAGCGGACCGTCCGTTCGTAGCCGCGCTGGTACAATGGCGGCCGCAGCGATAGCCACCCACCACACAGGTTCCTCCATGGCAGCGAAGAGCGATCTTCCGGAAGTGCGTCTCGACCCCGCGGGACTTTACCGGGAAGAGATCTACACCGATCGCCGGGCCGGCACCCTCCGGCGTCTCACCCCCGTGACCGTGGCTGGGGCCACCGATCCGAATCGGCCGGTGCTGTTCTCCGGTCAGACGCAGCTGCTCACGCCCGCCGGTGTCCTGCCACTCGTCTTCGAGATCGAGGCGAGCACGCTCGAGGAGGCGCTGGCCAAGTTCCCCGAAGGCGTCAACGCCGCGCTCGAGCAGGCCATCGACGAGGCCCGCGAGATGCGCCGCGAGGCCGCCTCCCGCATCGTGGTGCCCGACGTCGGCGCGACCGGCATCGGTCCCGCGGGGGGCGCCGGCCCCGCCGGCGGCGGCAAGATCAAGTTCCCTTAGTGTATTGGCGCAAAGTCGGCATCCTGCCGCTTTGCGCGGCCAGCCCAATCACAGGGATTGGCCTCGCGGCCCAGGGAGCGGCCCTGGGCCGCGCAGCACTTGCTTTTGAGCCGTCGGATCAGAGCCTGACGCAGGGCTGCTACGGCTGGGACTTCGCGGAACGCAATGTGCTGATGACGCGTTGAACCCATCCCGGCGCGCGGCGCCGCAAGAGCAATTTCGCCCAAGGGGGAGTGATGCGTCAGGCTTCCGAGTCCTCTGCCGAGGCGCCTCTCGTCAGCGTCGGTGTGCCCGTCTACAACGGCGAAGCCTATCTCGAGGATGCGATCCGGTCGGTGCTGGCGCAGACCCTCGATGACCTCGAGCTGATCCTTTGCGATAACGCGTCCAGCGACCGTACGGCCGAGATCTGCCGCGACTATGCGGCCCGCGATCCGCGGCTGCGCTATCACCGCAACGCGCGCAATCTCGGCGCCGCCGCCAACTACAACCTGGCTTACAGCCACGCCCGCGGACGGTACTTCAAGTGGCTGGCGCATGACGACCGCATGCTGCCGTCGTTTCTGGCCAAGACGAGCCGCGCGTTGCAGGAGCGCCCGGATGCGGTGCTCTGCAATACGGTGGTCCAGTACATCGATTCCGCCGGCGCGCCGCTCGGGCTGTACGACACGAAGCTCGGGGGCGCGAACCTGGATTCCCCGTCCCAGCGCTTCGCCTGGATGGTCCTGCGCTCGCACACCTGCGCGGATTTCTTCGGCCTCATTCGCCGCGACGCGCTGCGCGACTCGCTCCTGCATGCCACCTTCCACGGCGCCGATCGGGCGCTCCTCGCCCAGCTCGCGTTGCGCGGGCGCCTGATTCAACTGCCCGCGCCGCTGCTGGCCATCCGCGAGCACCCCAACCGCTACACGCGGTCGCAGCGCCGCTCCGTCGATCGCGCCGCATGGCACGACAGCGCCAGCGGGCACGTGAGCTTCCCGACCTGGCGGCTGTACCGCGAGTACCTGAGCCTGGTAGGGCGGGAGGCGCTGAGTCCCGAGGAGCGGTCGCGCTGCTATGCCGTCCTGGCGCGGTGGTGGGCCTGCAACTGGAACGCCGCCCGGGCGGTGGTCGATGTGCTGGCCGTGGCGGTGCCCAGCGCGCCCGCGCTGGCGGAGCGGGTGAAGGTCCGGCTGTTCGGCGCCGCCCCCGGTCACCTGTTCGCCGGGCGGCGCTGAGCCACGCTGGGCCGGGCAGGAGCCCGGATCCAGCGTTTCATCCCAGTACCCTATCGCGCATGGCGCGACCCGAACCCTGAAACGGCACGAGCCGGTGCCCAGGCACAGGGGTGCGACGCATGCGTCGCACGGGTAGCCAGGATGGCTACCCCGGGCTTGCGCGCAGCAGGGACTGCGCAGCGCAATGTGCCCCGCCGCCGCAGGGCGAGGCGGTGTCTTTCAGCGAAGCACTGCTTCGCCCGCCGAGCGACGTTGAGCCAAAAACGACGCTTTTTGGCCCAACGACGCTGGGCCGGGCAGGAGCCCGGATCCAGCGTTTCTACTAGAGCGCGATCAGCTCCGGATGGAGGGAGCGCTCGGCGAGGTCGCGCCTGATCTCCTCGGTGTAGATCGAGTTCATCACCAGCACCACGTCCGGACGGAGCGAGCGCAGCGCATCGGGGGAAACGATCTCGAAGCCGCTGCCGGCGAGGAATTTGCCGTGCTTGTGCGGGTTGATGTCGACGACCGCGGGCAGCCCGGGCCCCTGATCCAGGGCGAGGCCCAGCGAGCTCACGAGCGAGACGCACTTGCTGCCCGAGCCCCAGATGGCGATGCGGTCGCCGCGGGCGCGATGCTGCGCGAGCGCCTGCGACAGTGATTGCAGGCGGTCTCTCACCTGGCGCTCGAAGCGGTCGACCAGCGTGCCGATCACCGCCAGATCGTCCTCCTGCGGCAGCATGGCATCGGTGGGCCCGTCGGCGGGCTGGGCTTCCAGCATCAGGTACTGATCGTCGTAGGCTTTGTAGAGCCGGTGGACGTCGAAACCCGCCGAGCGGAACAGGCGCGCGAGCGAGCCGCGCGTGAAGTAAGTGCAATGCTCGTAGTAGACGTCCCAGAACGCCCCCTGCTCGAGCACCCGCTCCATGTCCGGGAGCTCGAAGAAGACATTCACGTGGCGCCGATCGCCGATCGTCTCACGCACCAGGCGCACGAAGTCGCGCACCGGCGCGATGTGCTCGAGGGTGTGGCGGCAGCAGACATAGTCCGCCTGCAGGTGCGAATACTTCGGGCCATAGAGGTCGCGGATGAAGGTCATGCGCTCCGCGGCGGCGCTGCGCGTGCGCTCCGGCCGATACGCCGGATCGACTCCGATCCCGGCGCAGCCGCTGCGCTCGCAGAGCCCGACCAGAAACTCGCCCTTGCCGCAGCCGATCTCGAGCGCCGTCATCCCCGGTCCCAGCTCGAACCTGTCGATCTGATCGTCCCAGACCTCGTCGAGGAAGCGCATGAACCGCGGTGAGTAGGCCTGCGTCTCCTCGTAAGCCGCCGAGTACCGGTTCAGACGGGGATCGAACCTGACATTGCCGATGAATCCGCATCCCCGGCAAAAGCCGAGCTCGATGTCACCCCGGGGAAACGCCAGCGCCTCCTCCCGGGATGAGAGCATCAGGCAGCTGTGCGCCGGTACGCCCTCGATGCGGTAGAAGATCTGAATATCGTCGCTGCCGCAGGCCTGGCACGCGTGCGCTCGCGGGCTCGCCAGCGGCCTTGCCGGGGAGCGTGGAGACAGGGACGTCGGAACAGAGGCTCCTTGAGAATGCATATCGGATACTCCCGGTTAAACGATGGCCGGCGCCGGCACCGGGACGATGAACCGTCCTCCGCGCCGCGCGAACTCCGCCTGCTGCTCCATGATTTCCTCCTTGAAGTTCCACGGCAGGATCAGCAGGTAGTCCGGGCGCTCCTCCAGGATCCGTTCCGGCGGGACGATCGGCAGCCGCACTCCCGGAATGTAGCGCCCTTGCTTGTGCACGTTCCGGTCCGCCACGAATTCCAACACCTCGCGCCCGACTCCGGCGAAATTGAGCAGGATCGTCCCCTTCGCCGCCGCCCCGTACCCGGCGATCCGCGCGCCTTCGCGCTTGAGCTTGCCGAGCAGCGCCAAAAGATCGCTGCGCAGCCGCCCCACCCGGTCCGAGAATCCCGAGTAATAGTCCAGACGGTCCACCCCGGCGCGCCGCTCCGCCTGCAGATGGTCCGCCACCGACCGGTCGGCCCGCTCCCGCTTGCCCACGAAGAGCCGCAGGGAGCCGCCGTGGATCTCGAGCGGCTCCACGCGATTCAGCGACAGCCCGTGCCGCCCGAAGAGCCGCGTCAGGGCCGTCACGGAGAAGTAGCAGAGGTGCTCGTGATAGATGGTGTCGAACTCGCCGCGGTCGATCAGCTCCTTCACGTAGGGAACCTCGATCACCGCAACGCCGTCCTCCTTGAGCAGCGCCCCGATACCCGCCACGAACCCGTTGGTGTCCGCGACGTGCGCCAGCACGTTGTTGGCGTGAATCACATCGGCCAGGCGGCCTTCCGCGGCGAGCTTCGCCGCCAGTTCACGGCCGAAGAATGCCTGCATCGTCTCGATGCCGCGGGCGCGCGCCGCCGCCACCGGCCCCGGAGCCGGGTCGATGCCGAGCACCGGAATGCCCTGAGCACGGTAGTACTGCAGCAGGTAGCCGTCGTTGCTCGCGAGCTCCACCACGAGCGAGCGGCCGTCGAGCCGCAGCTCCGCGATGCGCGCGGTGACGTTCGCCTGCGAATGCTTGAGCAGCGCGTCGGTGAACGAGGAGAAGTAGGGATAGTCCGCGCCGAAGAGCTTCTCCGGCGGGACGGTCTCCAGGATCTGCGCCAGCGTGCACTGCGGGCAGAAGGCGACATCGAGGGGGTGGCGCGGCTCCGCGCGCGCCAGCTCCTCCCGTGTCAGCAATCCGTCCGACAGCGGCATGTCCCCCAGCGACAGGAATACTCTAAGGTCCTGCCCCCCGCAGCTGCGGCAGCGGGTCGTGCCGTCCGCGCCCGTCATGCGGCGGTGTATTGCGGCGCGGCGGCCGGGAGGGCCGGCACCTGCCAGCGCAGCATGTCATCGAGGGCGCCTGCGCTCTGCAGCTCCCGGATGCGCTTGAGGCGGACGAACTGGGAGCTGAGGAACTCCTCGGCGCTCGTGCCGTGATGGCAGAGCGTCTCATACACCTGCTCGATGCCCTTGCGTACGGTCCACTGCGGCTGAAAGGCGGGCAGCCGTGATCGGATCTTGTCGCAGGTCACGCGATAATTGCGGGCGTCGGGGCTGGCATCGCCCGCGAAAGTGACCTTGGATCCCGGGACGGTCTGCGCAACCATCTCCGCCACTTCCCGGACACGGTAGTTTTCGGAAGTGACGCCGACGTTGAACGCTTCGTTGTGCACGAGCTCCCGCGGGGCCTCGAGGACGGCGATGAACGCCCGCGCGATGTCCTCGATGTGCACGAGCGGCCGCCAGGGCATCCCGTCGCTCTTGATGAGCACCTCGCCGGTCGTGAAGGCGTAGCCCACGAGGTTGTTGACGACGAGGTCGCCCCGCAGACGCGAGGAGACGCCGAACGCCGTGGCGCTGCGCAGGAAGGTCGGAGTGAATGAGTCATCGGCGAGCTTCGCGACATCCCGCTCGACCCACACCTTGCTCTCGGCATAGGGGGTCACCGGATTGAATGCCGCATTCTCGTCGAGGAAGTCATTACCCGCCGCCCCGTAGTTGCTGCAGGACGAGGAGAAGACGTAGCGGGAAACCCCTGCTTCCTTCGCGAGGCGCGCGAGGCGCACCGAGGCCTCGTGGTTGATCGCGTAAGTCGCGGCCGGCCGCAGATCCCCCAGCGGATCGTTGGAGATGCCGGCGAGATGCAGGACGGCATCGAAGCCGCGCAGATCCTCGAGCCTGACCTCGCGGATGTCCTTGCGCAGCACCGCGCTCGGGGCAGGGTCGTCGGCGGCGAATCCACAATCCTCGTAGAGGAAGCTGTCGAGGCCGGTCACGTGGTGGCCGTGCTCGAGCAGCATGGGCAGCAGCACGTGGCCGATATAACCGTCATGGCCGGTAAGAAGTACTTTCAGCTGTTTCATGTGTTGATGTCTCGTGGTCCGGAGCGTCTCGCTCATTTCCAGATCTTCCAGGGCGCATCGCCGGTGGCCCACAGGCTCTCGAGGCGGACTTTGTCGCGCATGGTGTCCATGCACTGCCAGAAGCCGTTGTGCTGGTAGGCCATCAGCTGGCCGTCGCGCGCCAGATTCTCGAGCGGCTCGCGCTCGAACAGGGTGTCATCGCCCTCGATGTAGTCGAAGACGCGCGGCTCGAGCACGAAGAACGCGCCGTTGATCCAGGCCTCCCCGGCCAGGGGCTTCTCGTCGAAGCGCGCCACGCGCTCGCCATCGAGCTCCAGGCGGCCGAAGCGCGCCGGGGGGCGCACGGCGCTCACGGTGGCGATCCGGCCGTGGCGGCGATGGAACTTCAGGAGCTCGGCCAAGTTTATGTTCGAGACTCCGTCCCCCCACGTCAGCATGAAGGTGCCGTCGCCGAGATGAGACGCAAGCCGCTTGATGCGTCCACCGGTGTTGGTCTTCTGCCCGGTGTCGATGAGGTCGACGACCCAGTCCTCGGAGCCGTGCTCGCCGTTGCCGTTGCCGCGACGCTCCACCCTGCCGGTTTTCAGCGACACGCGCAGGTCGGGCGCGAGCGAGCAGTAGTCGGCCATGTACCGCTTGATGTACTCGCCCTTGTAGCCGAGCGCGATCACGAATTCGTTAAATCCATAGGTGGCGTAATGCATCATGATGTGCCAGAGGATCGGGCGGCCGCCGATCTCGACCATGGGCTTTGGCCGCACGACGGTCTCCTCCGCCAGCCGCGAGCCGACACCGCCTGCGAGGATGCCTACTTTCATGCCATGCTACCTGTGGTGGTCAGTAATGATTCGAGAGCTGTTTCGGTCCGGCGCCGCCCGCAGTGCTCGCGCATCGCGGATGCTCTGCCTCGGCTAAAGCTCGCAATTAGCGTTCCCGGAACATGAGCCGATTGCGCGCGCTGGCCGCGAACATGGCCGCCGTCGTCACCGGGAAGGCGGCCACGGCCGTCGTGGGCCTGGCGACGGTCGTGGCGCTGACGCGTCACCTGGGTCCGACCGAGTACGGCTATTATCGGACGGTGCTCACCTACTCGGCTTTTGCGGCCGTGCTCGCCGACTCCGGGCTTTACATGGTGACGCTGAGGGCGATGTCGCAGTCCGGCGTTGATGCGGGCCGGGTGCTCGGCAATGCGCTGCCACTGCGGATAGTGAGCACCGGCATCGTTCTGCTCGCGGCAGCGGCAGTAGCGTGGCTCACTCCCTACAGTGAGCCCGTGAAATGGGGCACGCTGATCGGGGCCGGGATCTACACGTGTCTGCAGGCCAGCGACCTGCTCATGGCTCCCTTCCAGAGCGTACTCAAGCAGGCGCGCAATGCCGTCGCCGAGGTCACGGGCGCCGCAGTCACGCTGGCGGGCGTATCGGCACTGGCGCTCACCCATGCGGGGGCCCGGCCGATGCTCGGCGCGGCGCTGCTGGGCGCCATGGTCGCGGTGGCGGTCTCCGTCAGTCTGGTGCGGCGGCTGGTGCCGTTTCGCGTGAGCTTCGATCTGCCGCTCTGGCGGCAATACCTGATCGCGGGGCTGCCGCTCGCCGGATCGCAGATCCTGGGAATGGCGATGCTGCGGGGGGACTCGCTGTTGTTGTCGCTCTTCCAACCGGCGGCTGCGGTGGGCCTCTACGGCGTGCCGTCGAAGCTGTTCGAGATCACGACGTCGGTCCCATACATCCTGGCGGGCCTGATGATGCCGGCGCTCACGTTGAGCGCGGAAAGGGATCAGGAGGAATTCTCCCGGCAGCTCGGGCACGCACTCGATGCGGTGGCCGTCTACGGGGTGGGTGTCATCATCGCGTTCGCACCGTTCGCCGCGCAGCTGCTGACCCTCATCTCGGGTCAGCGGTTCGCGGCGGGCGCGCCAGCGCTCGTCGTGATCTCTTTCGCCATCGCGCTGGCAGGCCTCACGCACGTGCTGCGCTTCACTCTGGTGGCGCGCGGGAAGCCGCGCCTGGTCCTGATCGGGGATGGCATTGCGTGCGTCTGCGCGTTCACGGCCTATTTCGCCCTCATTCCCCGGTTCTCGCTGCTCGGCGCGGCCGCCGGAACCGTGATCGCCGAGGCCGCTGCCCTGATCGCGATGAGCGTGGCGTTGCGGCACGACGGCGGCCGCCTCCCCTCGCTGGTCAATCCGGCCAAGGCGGTGATCGCGGGAGCACTGGCTGCGCTTGCGATGAAGTCCCTGGCCGGAATGGGCACTCCCTGGCTATTGGCGATTGCCGCAGGCGGCGTGCTGTACCTCGCGCTGGCGGCGCTGACGCGCGCGCTTCCGCGGGAGCTGCTTGTTGTAGTATTCGGCTCGGCACGCAAGACGGGAGTGGGACATGGGTAGATACAGATGGCCGCGCCGCACCGCTCTTGCAACGGCTCTTGTGGGACTTCTGGCGGGACTGCTCGCCGGCTGCGCGGGCTACACGATCGGACGCCCGACGCCGGTTCCCGGCACCGGGCCTCACGGCATGCCGCAGCCCACCGCTACGCAGATCGCGGCGGGCGCCAACCCCAACCCGCGCGGGCCGCAGATGAATCCGTTCGTCGCGGAACTGCGGCCGCCGGGCGCGCCCGCCGCCGCCAATCCCTACGCCTGGCTGCAGGATGTGCGCTCCAGCAAGACCCGGCACTGGATTCTCGTGGAGGCCCGGGCAACCCGCAAAGCGCTCGCCGCCATCCCGCAGCGCGCCTGGATCGTGAGCCGGCTGCGGCAACTCCAGGGCGGCGGGATCCGCGCAGCATCCAGCGATGTCGTGGTGACGCACATCCTCTATCTCACTCCCGATGGCGTCCGGCTGCCCATGGAGGTTGCGCATCGGCGCGGTCTGGCGCTCGATGGCAATCGACCGACGCTCCTCAGCGTCTATCACTCCACCGGCAAGCCCGTTGCACGCCTGCTCCAACCGTTCGTGTTGGTATGGCTGGAGATGGGCGGCGTCTACGCCCGCGCCGAGGTGCGCAATGGACTCGCGAAGGTGCCCGCGCCCCAGGGGGGCGGCAAGGTGCCCGACAGATCCATCGCGCTGGGCGATCTCTTCTCCGCCGCGCAGTCACTCATCGACGACCACTACACCCGCCGGGCGCGGCTCGGCATCCATGGCCGCGGTTTCGGCGGGCTGATGGCGGGCGCCGCCGTCACTGTGCGGCCGGAGTTCTTCGGGGCGGCGCTGCCCACGGGCACCTGGAGGGAATACCGCCGGATCGCCTCCGGCGATTGCTTCCCGCCCACGCTCATCGTCACCGCCGAGCACGATGGCGACTTCCGGCCCTGGCGCGGCTACGAGCTCGCGGCGGCCCTGCAGGCGGAGCAGCTCTGCGGGCACCCGATCCTGCTCCGGGTCGAAAGCGATGAGGGGGCGGGAGCGCCGGCCGCGCAAAGGCGTGAACGGATGGCGGACGAGCTGGCGTTCGCGGCGAGATGGCTCGGCGCCCGGGCGCCGGGGAGCGCGCCCTAGCTTCGGCGGGAGCGGAGCTCCGCCCGGTGGGGCAGAGCGGACTCTCGCGGCACCCGATGGGGAGGGCGGGCCAGAGTCAGGGTCTTCGGGGCGCTTCGCCCGGCTGCCTCTCGCTCCCCTGTAGCGCATCATCGGGCGCCGGCTCGCCCGGGATGGCGTGCTTCTCGGTCAGCCAGGCGCCGAGGTCGATGAGCCGGCAGCGCTCACTGCAGAAGGGCCGGAAGGGGGACTTGGACCAGTCGATCTCGCGCTGGCAAGTGGGGCATTTGACGTACTGGACAGGCATCAGCTGCAGCAGGTGAGCAGGAATCTCACGTCGGAGTCGGTCTGGGCGGGCCGCTCCGCGACCCCCTTCCACTGCAGGAACCGCACATTGCAGCGGTGATGGCTGCCGCTGACCTCCGGGTAGAGGCCCATCGAGGCGGGCAGGGCGAGGCGCAGCAGCTGCAGGGGATTCTCGCGATCGAAAGTAATGGCGAAGCTGCCGCCCTGGGCGGTCTCCTGCCGCGTGCGGCCGTTCTGGCGTGTCAGCCAGATGAGCTCCGAGACCGCATCGCAGAGCGGACGCAGGATCGCCAGCCACTGGTTGAAGGCCCTGGCCCGACTCTCGTCCGGCTGCGACAGCCAGTAGAGGTAATCCGGGAGGTCGAACTCGCACGTGCCGCCGGGAATGCTGCTGCGGTGCTTCACGGCATTGAGGAAGTCCGAGTCCTTGAGCGGCTGCAGGTTCGCCACGCCGGCATTCAGCAGCTCCGAGCGCAGCCGGGTCAGGTTCCCGATCAGCGTCTTCAGCCGATTGGTGTCGACTCCGGGCTTCGACTGGAACTCCCCGAGCATGGTCAGGTGGCGCTCCAGCTCCTTCAGTGCTTCCGAGCGCACGTCGCTGCGGCCGATGATGGCCAGGATGTCGATCAGGCTGGTCACGGCCGAGCGGGTGCCCCACTGGCTCCCCGTCTCGTTGTGGTAGAGCGCCTGGTTGTAGAGGAAATCCAGCCGCAGGAAGGTGCGCATCCGCTCATTCAGCGGCTGCTCGAAGACCAGGGTGCGGCCGTCCTCGACGGCTTCGGGCGGAATCTGCGCGGGCGCGGCGGCCTCGGGGACATCGGTGGTCATGTGACCTATTGTGCTCGACATCCGCGCCGGACGTAAACGGGCGCGGGCCCAGAGCTGTGCGGCTTTGAAGCCGGAAAGGGAAAGCTTGCCGTCGCGTCCGCGCCGCGGATCAGTCGAGGGGAGCCTCAAGAATGGTCTCCGCCGGAATGACGGATACGCCTTCCCGGGGCTCAAACCGGCGCGATCCCTGATAAGCGATGATGCCCCGCTGGATCACGCCATCCTCGATGCCGCGACGCAGATTCGCAGAGTCGCGCGGCTCGATTGCGGTACCTGCTTTGAACTCGATGCCTATCCGCTCGGAGCCTCGGTCGACAATCAGGTCGATCTCGGCGCCCGCGTGAGTGCGGAAAAAATAGAAACGGCTCCCCGGACGACGGATCTCCTCCATCGCCGCGATTTGCTGGATCATGAATCCCTCGAAACTATTGCCACGCGCCGGCGATGTGAGCAGCGCGTCCGCAGTCCCGATCCCGAGCAGGTGGTGTAACAAGCCGCTGTCGCGCAGGTAGACCTTGGGTGCCTTGACGAGCCGCTTGCCGAGATTCGCGTGATAGGGTTCCAGGCGCCGAACGATGAAGTAGCCGACGAAAAGGTCGATGGCGCTCTGAACGGTGTGATAGCTGCAACCGAGCGACCTGCCGAGATCGGAATGGTTCAGCAGACCGCCGTGCTGATGCGCGAGCATCGTCAGGAGGCGCCGCATATCGGACGCCGAGAGGCTGAGCTGATGACGCGCAATGTCCCGTTCGATGAAAGTGCGCGTGTAGGACTCGTGCCAGTTCCGCCAGCCCTCCGCGCTCTTGGCGAGAAATGCATCCGGATAGCCGCCGCGCAGCCATAACGCCTCGAAGGTCATGCCGCGTCGGCCAGCGACCTCGCCGTACAGGAAGGGCGTCAGTTCCAGAATCCCGATGCGCCCCGCAAGGCTCTCCGAGATGCTCTTCACGAGCACCGGGCTGACCGAGCCGAGGAGGTAGTACTGCCCCGGCTTGCGCCGCGCGTCGTCGATGATCGAGCGCAGCACGGGGAACAGCTCGGGCAACGCCTGTGCCTCGTCCAGAATGAGCGGCCGCTCCAGCCGCCGCAGGGCGTACTCGACGTCGCTCGCGAAAAACTGGCTGTCGGACGGCCGTTCGAGGTCGAAATATCGGGCATCGACGAAGTGCCGCACGAGCGTCGTTTTTCCGCACTGACGCGGCCCGAGCAGGAGCACCGCCGGGAACTGGCGAGCGAGTTCCTTGAGTCTGGGTTCGAGGGCGCGGCGTATCATAACCTGAAATATAGAATTGTGATTTCTATATTTCAAGGAAGAAACTCGGCGGCGCTGCATCCTGGCGCGAGGCGTCCGAAGGCCAGCACAATCCAGCTTTTGCGGCCTTGGCGGTGAGGTGAGCTAGCCGCCGCCCGACCTTCCGGCGAGCTCGAGGTAGCGCGCGTGCAGCTCCGAGACCTGGTCCCGCACCGCGCTCAGGTCGCCATCGTTCTGGATGACGTGGTGGGCCACCTTGAGCCGCGCGGCGCGCGAGGTCTGCGCCGCGAGGATCGCGCGGGCCTGCTCGACCGTGGAGCCGTCCCGTGCCTGCAGCCGGCGGATCTGCAGCTCCTCGTCGCAGTCGACCACGAGGACCCGGTCCACCTGCGACGCCAGATTCTTCTCCACGAGCAGCGGGACGATGAGGATCTGGTACGGGCCGCCGGCGGCGGCCGACCAGGCCTGCACGGCGGACCCGATGGCCGGGTGCGTCAGTGCCTCGAGATCGGTGCGCGCTCTGGGATCGGAGAAGACGATCTCCCGCAGCTTCGGCCGGTCGAGGTGTCCGTCGGGGGTCAGGATGCCGCGGCCGAAGCGCTCCACCAGCCGCTCGAGCGGCGGCTGTCCGGGCTCCACCACTTCACGCGCCACCTGATCGGTGTCGATGATGGGGACGCCCAAGGCGCCGAAGAACTTCGCCACGGTGGACTTGCCACTGGCGATGCCGCCGGTGAGCCCGACCCTGAAAACCCGCTCGCTCATGCTCATCTCCCAAAGAGGCCGAGGTAACCCGTCATCAGCTCCCGCCCGAACATGAGCATCAGCCACCCCGCCGCGGCGAGGAACGGCCCAAAGGCGATGGGGGTCGAGCGATTCTGGCCCCGGAGCGACAGCAGCGCTATGCCCGCGACGGCCCCGACGGCGGCGGCAACCAGCACCACCGGCAGCAGCATCTGCCAGCCGAGCCACGCGCCGAGCGCCGCCAGAAGCTTGAAATCACCGTACCCCATCCCTTCCTTGGCGGTGAGCAGACGGAAGAGATGATAGACGCTCCAGAGGCTCAGGTAACCTGCAATCGCCCCAATGATGCTGGAGCGCATGTCCACCGGTATCGGGGCGCCCCCGGGAGCCGGAGCGAAAAGGCTGAGCAGGAGCCCCAGCCAGAGCAGCGGCAGCGTCAGGCTGTCCGGCAGGAACTGCGTGTCGATGTCGATGAAGGCGAGCGCCACCAGGAACCAGGTGAGCACCAGCCCCGCCGCCGTCGGCCAGGCGAACCCGAGCTTCCAGGCCACCGCCGCGGAGAGGATCCCGGTGAGGGCCTCGACGATCGGGTACCGGACGCTGATGTGGACGCCGCATTTGGCACAGCGGCCGCGCAGAAACAGATAGCTCAGGATCGGGATGTTCTGCAGCGCCGTGATCGGCGCCTTGCAGGAGGGACACGCGGAGCGCGGGACGACGAGGTTATAGCGCTCCCTGGCGGCCGGCGTCGCCGGCACCGTCGCAGCGAGGTCCGGATGCTGGAACTGCGCACACTCCTCGCGCCACTGGCGCTCCATCATGATGGGCACCCGGTGGATGACCACGTTCAAGAAGCTGCCCACGATGAGTCCGAGCACCAGGCAGGTGCCGATGAAGAGCGCGGGGGAGGCGGCAAGGACGGTCGCGATGGACATCATGATGCTGTCAGGTGCGGAAACGAAACGCCGCGCGGGGCGCGGCGTTT
>DASTAC010000074.1:0-7848 GCA_035713045.1 Steroidobacteraceae bacterium | reverse complement strand
AGGGAGCGTTGCCCAAGGAACCGCAATTTCACCGCGCCCTCAACGACGACATGCTGGTCGATGTACTCCAACGAATCGCCTTACGACTCTCGTACGGGTTGCGGTAGCCGCGGCGAAGCGGCGAGTGTCCGATGCCTGTCTGAGTAGGCCGGTGGACTCTCACCAGCGGCCTCACACCCGAGTTCATCTCGCAATGCTTTCCATGAGCTTCGAGAGAGCCGTCGCGAGTGCTTGCACCGCCCCCGAGTCCGGCAGAGGAAGCCTGAGGTATTGGCGCCCTGTCCGCGCATCTTTCTCGACCCATGATGGCATTGCGCTCGACGTCGGCGCCGCGGCGGTGCTCCCATTCGAGGCCGCCGACAGCACCTGAGCGAGCTCGAGACCGGCTTGGAGCAGCGGCGCCCACGGATTTTGCGCCGGCCCCGGGGTTGCCTCGGGCTCCACTGCAGCGGGTTCCTCGGCCAAGGGTACCGGGGCCGATGGCCCGGCGGGCGCCCCGGTCGTGTCCAGACTTGCGGCAGCAACGTGCCGCTCGACTGCCGGAGCCAGCGTATTGGAGGGTCTCGAGGCGGCGGCATCGGCGTCGGAGTGCGCAGTGCCGCCAAGCTGGGCCCTGCGCGCGACGAGCGCATCGGGTGCCGGAGCCGGCGGGGCTTCGGAACCGGAGACCCCGCTGACAGCCTCCACACTCTCCATGAACTTCGAGAGCCGCGTTCCACCGAGGAAGACCTCGCTGTCCCCACCGTCCAGCACCCCGGCAAAGAGCGATTTCTTGAAGGCGAGGAGCGACAGCATCCGCTGCTCGATCGTTCCCTCGGCCACGAAGTTGACGACATTGACGCCGTGCGCCTGTCCCAGGCGGTGTACCCGGCCGATGCGCTGCTCGAGCACGGCGGGATTCCACGGCAGGTCCATGTTGATGATGGTGGAAGCGGCATGCTGCAAGTTGAGACCCACGCCACCGGCATCCGTGGACAGAAACACCCGGCAGCCCGGGTCTTCGCGGAAGCGGTCGACCAGAGCGCCCCGCTGCGCGCTCGGCACGCCGCCATGGAAGAGCACGTGGCCCCAGCGCTTTCGCTTCAGTCGGCGGATGATGAGCTCGTGCGTGGCGATCCAGGAGCTGAAGATGACGGCCTTGGCCTCGGGGCGCTCGAAGAGCTCCTCGAGGAGCGTGGCGACCTCGTCGGCCTTTGCGCCGTAATCGGTACGCTTGTCGAGAAGATACGTACTGTTGCAGGACATCCTCATGTTCTGCAGCGCGCAGGTGAGGCGCCGCTGGTCGGCGTCCGAGAGAAATCCGGTCTTGCGCCAGCGACTCACGATCCGATCGACGATTTCCGCATTCTCCTCGTGGTGGCGCATTTGCTCCTGGGTCATCTCGACGAAGAACATCTTGTCCACCCGCGGCGGCAGCTGCGAGAGCACTTCGGCCTTGCGGCGTCGCAGCAGGACAGGCTCCAGTGTCTTGCCGATACGATCGAGTCGGCGGTAGCCGATGACGCGGCCCGCCTCATCCAGGGTCTGGTGCTCGTGACGCAACCGCCAGGTAGGGCCCAGGCGATAGCGATCCACGAACTGCACGATGGAGATGAGCTCCTCCAGCCGATTCTCGAGCGGCGTACCGGTCAACACGATGGCGTACGGCGTCTCGATGCGCTTCAAGGCGCGAGCTGCGACCGTGTTCCAGTTCTTGACCCGCTGCGCCTCATCCACGATGACCACATCCGGCGACCAACGTCCGATGAGATCGAGATCCTTCGACAGGACATCGTAGTTGGTAATCTTGCAAAAGGACTGCTGTGCGTACTGCGCCTCCCGCGCGGCGCGCAGGCCGCCGATCACCTGTGCCTGCCGAGCGGTGAAGCGCGCGAGCTCGCGCTGCCACTGGTGCTTGAGCGAGGTCGGACAGACGATGAGGACCCGCTCGGCTCCGAAGTGCCGCGCGAATAGCTCCGCCGCCGCGATCGCCTGGATGGTCTTGCCGAGACCCATCTCATCGCCGATCAAACAGCGCCCGGCTCGGACGGCGAACAGCGCACCGTCGGCCTGGTAGGGATAGAGCTCGGTCTTCAGAAGCTTGCGCAGAGCGGGGCTCGCGCCACCCTGGGGATAGGCGCTGTCGATGATCCTTCGCCGTTCCTCGGCATCGCGGATCTGCGCGATGAAGCCGAGCACATCCTCGTAGCAGCGCACCTCGTGATCGCGACGCCGGGCCTCCGCGAGGAAACACTGCAGTGTGCTCATTTGCGCCGCGGGCAGCACGCCGGCAGGAGGTCCGCGGAACAGACGGGCCGCACGCCGCGCCAGCGACGCTGGACACTCCAGTCCGGCGCGAAACCGGACGTGCCGTTCCGCACCGTACTGCAGGTAGACCTCGCTGTAGCGAGGCTTGAATCCCTCGGCGAGCGCCCCCCGGCCACCCCGCTTGCGCTCGAGCCGGCCGAGCACGAACTCGATGTGCTTGCAGGTCCCGAGATCGTTGGTGGAGAAGTCCGGACAGGAGCAGAAGTTCTCCCCGGGCCGGATGCCGCGGATGGCCACTCGGTAGCGGCTGCCGCTCTGGGGATTCTCCACCGCGAACTCGGAAAAGATGGGCTCGGCGCCGAGGTTCTTCCACTTGAACGCCTGCGCGCGGCCGAACTGGCGTCGCAGACCCCGCTGCCATTCCTCGACCGCCATGCCGCTTGGGCGGCGCAGGTGCGAGAGCTTGGAAACATGCGCCACCTGGTGGGAGCGACGTCGGCGTCGCGCCCGCGAATCCGCGTTACTCGCCATTGCGAAGAGCGCCTCTGATTCTGGGGGAGCGCTCATGGTACCCGCTTGGGCCGGCCCCGTGACGCAGGAACGGCCCAAAAACAGAATAGAATCGCCCTACGGGCGAACGCCGGCCGGAATCGACGGATGGCGATCGCGGTTCCCTTCACCAGCATGCCTGATCACGGATTCGCCATGAGCAACGCCGAATTCGAGCTGGCGGAGCAGTTCGCCCTGCACACCGGCAAACACTGCTTCGTAACCGGACGGGCCGGCACCGGCAAGACGACATTGCTGCGCAAGCTGGTGCAAGGCACGCAGAAGAACATCGTGGTGGTGGCGCCCACCGGCGTCGCGGCCGTCAACGCGGGCGGAGTCACCCTGCACTCGATGTTCGGCCTGCCACTCACCTGCTTCGTGCCGACCGACGATCCGGTGGATCCTGGCATCGCCACGAACCGCCGCCTGCTGACCGAGCATCCGCGACTGCGCGCGGAAAAGCTGCGCGTGCTCCGCGAGCTCGACCTGCTCATCATCGACGAGATCAGCATGGTGCGCTGCGATACCCTCGATGCGATCGACCTCGTGTTGCGCAGAGTGCGCGCAAGCTCTCAGCCGTTCGGCGATGTCCAGGTGGTCCTCATCGGGGACATCCATCAGCTCCCGCCGGTGGCGAAGGAGGGCGAATGGGGCGTGCTGCGACACTACTACCGCAGCCCCTACTTCTTCGACGCTCTCGTATGGCCCAAGCTGGATGCGGCGCGCATCGAGCTGCAGACTGTCTATCGTCAGCGCGATGCGCGCTTTCTCTCGCTCCTCGAGCACATCCGACATCGCCGGCTCGATTCGGACGATGAGCGGCTGCTTCGGGAGCGTTACGACCCGCACTTCAAGCCGCAGGAGCCGGGCTTCGTCCTCCTGACCACCCACAACCACAAGGCCGACAGCCTCAACGCCTCGGAGCTCTCGGCGCTCCCCGACAGAACGCATTCCTTTGCGGCCGAGATCGCCGGTGAGTTCCCGGAAGCTCTCTATCCCTGCGATCGGGTGCTCGAGATCAAGGTCGGCGCACAGGTCATGTTTATCCGCAACGACACCGAGGGGGGCGCCTACTACAACGGCAAGCTCGCCACCGTGAGGCGGATCCGTGGGGCCGAGATCACAGCCGCGTTCCGCGACTCCGGAGCGGACTACACGCTGCATCAGGAAATCTGGGAGAACATCGGCTACGGGCTCGAGGAGCGCACCGGCAAGGTCGAGAGAAAGGTCCTCGGCACCTTCAGCCAGTTCCCGCTGCGACTCGCCTGGGCCATCACCATCCACAAGAGCCAGGGACTGACCTTGGACAAGGTGATCGTGGATGCCGGACGCTCGTTTGCGGCAGGTCAGGTGTACGTGGCACTCAGCCGTTGCCGCTCGCTAGACGGGATGGTTCTGCGCTCGCTGATCACCCCCGCCGCCCTACGCGAGGACGCGCGCATCGACGCGTTCAGCGCATCGCATCACGCCGCGGACGAATTGCGACGCATGCTCGAGACGGAGAAAGCCGAGTACGCGGGTCATCTCCTGCGGCGACTGTTCTCCTTCTCGGGACTGTCGGCTCACCTGGGCGAATGGCGCCAGCGGACGGCTACGACCCCGAGCCTGCCGGACCGCGAGCAGGTCATCGCGCTGCAGGCTGGCATCGGGCTGCGACTCGCGGAGATCGAAGAGACGGCGGAGAGATTCCGGCGCCAGCTGCGCCGTTTGACCGAAGAGGCCGGAGGCGTGGCGAATGGCCTCCCAGTGCTGGCGGAGCGTTGTGATAAAGCCATCGAATACTTCACCGGGCGGCTCGCCCTGGAGATCCTCGCCCCCCTGCGCGAGCACATCGGATCGCTCCGTGGCAAGAAAAAGCTCAAACGCTACCTCGCTCCCGTGGAGTCCCTCGAGAGAGCCTGCCAGGACAGGATCGAGGCGCTGTACGGCGTCCGGCTGCTCGATCGGAGCCTCTACAGCGGCACGCCCCGCCATACGAGGCAAGGATCTGAGCGCGGCACCGAGACAATCTCTGCCACCGCCGCAGGCCGGGGCCGCACGGAAAAGGGAGCGACTGTCCGGGAAACGCTGCGCATGCATCGCGAGCACAAGACGCCCGGGGAGATCGCCGCGTTCCGCAGTCTCTCCGTAGGCACGATCAAGAGCCATCTCGCTCGCTTGATCGCAAGCGGCGAGATCGAGGTCCATGAGGTGCTTCCCGCCGACATGATCAGCGCGGTCACGAACTTCCTGGAGGCGCACGAGGACGCGAGCCTGACGGCGATCCGCAGTGGCACGGGCGACCACTTCGACTACAACGACCTGCGCATGATCGTGGCCCACTGGTCACGGATCCGGGCAGCAGCCGACAGGAAGCGTGCGTGAGCGATTCGACGGAGCGGGCTTTTCGCGTCGACCGCCATGCCCCGGTCGAGGAGAAGATCCGCCTGTTCCGATCGCTTTTCCGCGGCCGTGAGGATGTGTATGCACGACGCTTCGAGAGTCGCAAGAGCGGCAAAACCGGCTACGCGCCGGCCTGCGCCAACGAGTGGGTGCGTGGGGTCTGCGAGAAGCCGCTGATCGCGTGCGCCGAGTGCCCGCACCGTCGATTTCTGCCGGTCACCGACGAAGTCATCCGCCGGCATCTGTCGGGTGAGGACGGCGAGGGCAAGTCCTTCGTCGTCGGGCTCTATCCTCTGTTGCCGGACGATAGCTGTTGGTTCGTGGCCGTCGATTTCGACAAGGGCGGCTGGCGTGAGGACGCAGCAGCCTGTCTCGAAGCCTGCCGTCGGCTGAGTCTTCCCGCTGCCCTCGAGCGGTCCCGATCCGGAAACGGCGCTCATCTGTGGCTGTTCTTCGACGAGCCCCTGCCGGCCTCGCTCGCCCGCCAGCTCGCCTCGCATGTATTGACCGAAACCATGGAGCGGCGGCCCCATGTGGGTCTGGACTCCTACGACCGGCTCTTTCCGAATCAGGACACGATGCCTCAGGGAGGCTTCGGCAACCTGATAGCCCTTCCGTTGCAGAAGGCGGCTCGTCAACATGCGAACAGCGTCTTTCTCGACGAGGCGCTCGAGCCCTGGCCGGACCAGTGGTCCTTCCTCGCTCACGTGCATCGGCTGTCGCGACGGCGGATTGAGGAGGTGGTCCGGGACGCCGAGCGCCGGGGGCGAGTCTTGGGGGTACGACTGCCGCCAGAAGAGGATGATGCAGAACCTTGGACCGCACCGCCCTCGCGACAGCTGAGAGCTCCGCCCATCACGGGCGAGTTGCCGCAGGCTCTGGAGCTGGTGCTCGGCAACCAGATCTACATCGCCAAGGAAGGACTGCACCCCGGCATACGAAACCGCCTGCTGCGCCTGGCGGCGTTCCAGAATCCCGAGTTCTACCGGGCACAGGCGATGCGTCTGTCGACATACGGCAAGTCGCGCATCGTGGCGTGCGCCGAGGACCATCCGCATCACATCGGCCTTCCGAGAGGCTGCCTTGAAGACATTCAGCGGCTGCTCGATGACCTTGGCATTGGCGCGACGGTGCGGGACGAGCGCAGCCGCGGCCAGCCGCTGAATGTCACCTTTCAAGGGCAGTTACGGTCCGAACAAAGGGCGGCCGCCCGCGCCCTGCTGGCGCACGAGACAGGAGTGCTCGCGGCCACCACGGCCTTCGGCAAGACGGTCATCGGCGCCTGGCTGATCGCCCAACGCGCGGTCAACACGCTGGTGCTCGTCCACCGCGAGGCCTTGCTCGATCAGTGGATCGAACGGCTCGCGACCTTTCTCGGCATGCCCGCCCAAAGTGTCGGCCGGATCGGCGGTGGCCGGCGGCGACCCAATGGGCTCCTGGACGTGGCCATGATCCAGACTCTCTTCCGCAAGGGTGTGGTCGACGATTGTGTCGCCCACTACGGCCAGCTTATCGTCGATGAATGTCACCACCTCTCGGCGAAGAGCTTTGAGAAAGTCGCTCGCGAGAGCAAGGCCCGATTCATCGTCGGTCTTTCCGCCACGGTCACGCGCAAGGACGGCCACCATCCGATCGTCTTCATGCAGTGCGGACCGATCCGCTACCGCGTCAATGCACGCGCGCAGGCCGCCTCTCGGCCGTTCAGGCACACCGTGTTCGTACAACCCACCATGTTCCGGTCGTTGAGGACCCCGGAACCGGACAAGCGGCTCGAATTCCAAGCGCTCTACCAGGCATTGGTCGAGGATGAGGCTCGCACACACCGTATCAGCGACGACGTCGTCGAGTCCGTGCAGGCGGGACGCTCACCGCTCGTGCTGACCGAGCGCAACGATCATCTCGATCGCCTGGCGCGGGCCCTGTCCCCGAATGTGCGCCACCTCATTGTCCTGCGCGCCGGGATGGGCAAGAAGCAGCGGCAGGCGATGAGGGAGCATCTGGCCGCCATTCCCGCCGATGAGGCGCGGGTGGTGCTTGCCACCGGCAAGCACATTGGAGAGGGATTCGACGACGCCCGTCTTGACACCCTGTTCCTGACGCTCCCGGTGTCCTGGCGAGGGACGGTCGCGCAGTACGCCGGGAGACTACACCGACTGCATGACGGGAAGCGTGAGGTGCGGATCTATGACTATGCCGATCTCGGCGTGCCGATGCTGGCCCGGATGTTCAACCGGCGATGTCGGGGCTACGAGGCCCTTGGCTACACGATCCTGTTGCCGGCCAGCGCGATTGACGGTTGGCCCGCGGAGGTCGCCCTCCCGTCGGACCCCCTCTGGAAACGGGACTACGCGGGCAGCGTCCAGCGGCTCGTTCGCGATGGGGTGGATACGCCTCTCGCCAGTCTCTTCCTCGAGACAACGCGAACTCCCGAGGATACCGAAAGCGTCGACCGCGCACGCAACACCGAGACCTTCCTCTTCCGGCGCCTCGAGACCCTGCCCGAGACCCGGGGTCGCTTTCGCATCAACGAGAGGCTACCTATTACGCTCGACGCTGCCGGCACCCTCGAGGTTGCCTTGCTCTGCGCCGATGCGCGCCTGGCGATCGAGTTGGACCGCACCGAGCGTCTCTCCGACACCGATACGTACCGCTATGACCGGCGCAAGGACC
>DASTAC010000073.1:0-9563 GCA_035713045.1 Steroidobacteraceae bacterium | reverse complement strand
TTCCATCGGTTAGGAACAGAATCTCGATCCGAACCGTTTGAGGCGGTGAGCCGAGCTCGGAGTTGCCCGCTCCGCGGCGCGGCGGGTCCGCGCTGACGAGCTCAAGCCGTTGCAGCGGAGCGGGTGGCTCGACCAGTGATCGGGATTCGTATCGGGGTGCCTGAAGTCGTAGGGTTCGTCAAAAGAGCGCGCGGTCTGCTCAGCCTGATGGCGTGGTGGGCTCTCGCGGCGCAAGTCGCCTTCGCGGCCAATCCCCAGCCCTACAAGGTCGACTGGGTCTCCTCCGGCAACGATGCCGTCGACTCGATGATGAAGGCGACCTCGCAGCTCGCGACGCTGCGCAAGACCGCACCGACCGATCCTTTCGGCCTGATCGCGCGCGCCCGCGGCGATGTGCCGCGCCTTCTGACGGTGCTGCAGAGCTTCGGGTACTACGACGGCTCGATCACGATCACGATCAACGGGATGGGGCTCAACAGCGTAGGCCTCGGCAACACCCTGTCCTCGCTGCCGAAGGGGACGGACGCGCACGTCAAGATCCGCTCGACTCTGGGCCCGCTCTTTCATCTGGGCCGCATCACCGTCAAGGGCGCGCTGCCCCCGGGCATGCGCGGGAAGCTGCGCCTGAAAACCGGCGCGCCGGCGGTCGCCTCCGATGTGCTTGCGGCCGGCTCGGCGCTGCAGACGGCGCTGGCGGACAGCGGTTACGCGTTCGCCAAAGTGGACAAGCCCATCGCCTACGAGCGCCCGGCGCAACACATTCTCGATATCACCTTCCCGGTGACGACCGGGCCTCGAGTCGAGATCGGCAGGATCCACGTCCAGGGCCTGCAGCACGTGCGCGAGTCGCTGGTGCGTCGCAGGCTCCTGCTGCACACGGGGGAGCAGTACGATGCGGCAACCGTCGAGAAGACGCGTCAGGATCTCCTGACGCTCGGCGTCTTCTCCAGCGTCAGTGTCAGGATGGGAAAGCCCACTGCCAGGAACCGTGTGCCGCTCACGTTCATCGTGCAGGAGGCCAAGCGATATACCGTCGGCGTGAGCGCTGCCTACTCGAGCGACCTCGGCGGCAGCGCGGGATTCAACTGGGGCGATCGTGACGTCTTCGGCGGTGGAGAGCAGCTCACCGCCTCGGTGGATGCCATCAATCTCGGCGGCTCGGCCACCGCGGGCCTGGGCTACGACGCCACCATCGGGTACGCGATTCCGGACTTCCGCCGCCGCGACCAGACGCTCAGCTTCCAGCTGCGCGGGTTGCGCCAGGCGCTGCTCGCCTACACTCAGACGGGCGAGATCGCGGGCGCCTCGTTGAACCGGAAGCTCTCGAGCGTCTGGACTCTCAACGCGGGCATCACCTTCGAGCACGAGATCATCGATCAGGTGGGCGTGGGTTACAAGTACAACCTCGGGATGTTGCCGCTCACCGCCAATTACGACTCCACGGACCTCGCCTCGCCGCTCATGGATCCGACCCACGGCTTCAGGATCTCGCTCAATGTCACCCCGACATACTCGTACGGCGCCGCGGGGAAGACCTACGTCGTGGTGCAGGGCAGCATCGCTACCTATTACGACGTGCACAAGCTGATCGGGAGCGATCCTCCGGGCCGCACCGTGCTCGCCGCGAGGGCGATCAGCGGCGTCGCCCTCGGCACGACCCAGTTCAGCCTCCCGCCCGACCAGCGCTTCTACGCGGGCGGCAGCGGCACCGTGCGCGGCTATCGCTATCAGTCGATCGGCCCGCAGTTCCCCCACACGGACATTCCGATGGGCGGCACCAACATGCAGGCCGTGAACCTCGAGCTGCGCCAGCGCGTGGGCACGAATTTTGGTTTCGTCGCCTTCGTGGACAGTGGCGGTGTCTCGAGTCCGTCGGGGAGCGTGTACGGCGTGGGCGTGGGCACGGGTGTGCGTTACTACACCTCCATAGGGCCGATCCGCTTCGATATCGCTGTTCCCGCGAGGCGGCTGCCGGGCGGCGATACCTTCGAGATCTACATCGGTCTCGGGCAGGCCTTCTGATGCGGCGGACGCTCCGTATCGCGGCCTGGAGCCTGGGCGGGCTGCTGCTGCTCATCGTGCTCCTCATCGCGGCCGTGATTGTCGCCGGCAATACCGCCCCGGGGCGGCGGCTGCTCGCGAGCGAGACGGCGAAGCTCACCTCCGGGAAGGTCCTCATCGCGGGGCTGGGGGGGACCTTTCCCGGCGACATCGAGATCGCGAGCCTGCAGCTGCGCGATCCCAAAGGCGCATGGATGCGGGCGCGACACATCTCGATCCACTGGTCGCCGCTCGCGCTCTTCGCGTGGGATCTGCACGTCGAGAGTCTGGTCATCCAGAGCGCGGACGTGCTGCGGCGGCCGGTGAGCAGCTCATCCACGACCTCCAGCGGTAGCAGCAGCTCTCATCTGCCCGCCATCGACGTCGATCGCATCGGGATAGGCGCGCTCGTGCTCGAGCCCGCGGCCGCGGGCCTGCAGGCGCGCCTCAACGTCCACGGCGACCTCCACTACAAGTCGATGCAGGACATGCGGGCCCGTCTCGCGGCGCACCGCACCAACGGAATGGGCGACTACGACGTTGCGCTGCGGATCGTCGATTCCCGCACGGCCGCGGATCTTCACCTCGCGGAGCCGGCGGGAGGGCCGCTCGAGCACCTGGTGAACCTGCCCCACCTGGGAGCGCTGTCCGTCGTGGCGCGCCTGCAGGGACCGCGGAATGCCGAGAGGCTCGAGCTGGATGCGCATGCGGGCCAGCTGAGCGCCCTCGCGAACGGCACGATAGATCTGGTGAGCCGGTCGGCGGATCTGTCGTATTCCGTCGATTCCCCGGCGATGTCGCCCCGGCAGGGGCTCGCCTGGCGGCGTGTGGCGCTGCACGGCCGCTGGGTGGGGCCGGAATCCGCCCCTCGCGCCAGTGGCGCTCTGGATCTTCGGGGACTCGAGCTGCCTGATGGCGCGCGCCTCGCAGCCTTGCAGGCGCGACTGCACGCCAACGGTCGGCGCCTGAGGCTGCACGCGACCGCGAGCGGCATCGTGCTGACGGGCTCGCAGGCGCAGCTGCTCAAGGGCTCGCCGCTCACCGTGGATGCGAACTGGCATCTCGATGCCGCGGGGCGCCCGCTGCAGCTGACCCTGACCCATCGGCTGCTCGATCTCGAGGTCCATGCGATCACCTCCGGAGCCAGGCGCGCCAACTTCCACCTCAAGTTGAATCACGTGGGAGCCCTCGCCGCGCTCTATCACGAGAGCATCAGCGGCACGATGGCTCTCTCCGGCAAGCTCGCGGAGCAGGGGAAGAACACCACCCTGGATGCGAGAGGCACGGGGGATCTCGCCGGCGCCAGCATGGCCGCGAGGCTCCTCGGCACCGGCATGCGGCTGCACGTGGCGGGCGCCATGACGCCCGCCGCGGTGAGCATCGATACCTTGAAGGTGAGCGGGCGCGCCCTGTCGGTGTCGGGCCATGGAATCGCCGAGCGCGGGGCGCCCGGCGCGCCGAGTGCGGTGCGGTCGCTGCGCGCGCACTGGCAGGTCTCCTTGCCCAAGCTCGCATTGATCTGGCCGTCGGTTGCCGGCTCCCTCGAGACCACGGGCAGGGCCGAGGGCCCGTTGCACGCTCTGGCGGCCCATGTGCGGGTGCGATCCCGGATCGCAATGCACGGCTCGCCGCCCGGTACCATCGACGCGACCCTCGAGGCGCGGGGGCTCCCGTCGGCGCCGAGTGCGTCGCTGCAGGCCACCGGAATGTTCGGCGGCGCGCCGCTGCGGCTCCAGGCCACCGTTGCGCGGGCTACGGCCAACACCTTCCGCATCCTCATTCCCGGGGTGACCTGGAAGAGTCTCAACATCCACGGGAATCTGACGGCGGGCTCGAATCTCGCGACCGCGCGCGGCAATCTGCGGCTGCGCGTCGCGCACCTTTCCGATCTGCAAGCCTTGGTCGGCAAGCCGATGAAAGGCGCGATTGCGGCGAGCATCGACCTGATGCCCGCGGCAGGCGGCACGCGCGCGCGATTCGACCTGGTCGCCAACCACGTCGTGGCGGCCGGAGTGTCGGGCAACGCCCGGCTTTCCGCCGCCGGCCCGCTCGATGCGCTGCGCATCCAGCTTGCCGCGCGATCTGCGGGCTTCCACGGCTCCCCGGCAAGCCTCACGGCTGGCGCGCGGCTCGATGAGACGAGAAAGGTGCTGGAGCTCGCCAGCTTGCAGGCCCGCTATCACGGGCAGACGGTGCGGCTGCTCTCCCCGTCCCGTGTTCTCTTCGCGCGCGGAATCACAGTGCGGAACTTACGGCTCGGCGCGCAGAAGGCCGTCGTCGTCATCGATGGCGAGCTCTCGCCCGCTTTGGATTTCCGGGCTTCGATCCGTCACGTGGATGCGGCGCTCGTGGACGCGTTCGTTCCGCATTTGCTCTCGCAGGGGAGCTTCCAGGCGAGCGCGCAATTGCGGGGAACCCGCACGGCGCCCTTTGGCCAGGCATCGCTCGCCATCACCGGCCTGAAGCTAGCGAACTCCGCCGCGCAGGGGCTGCCGGCGGTCGACATCCACGGCTCGGCGCGATTGCGGGGCCGCAGCGCCGATGTTTTCGTGCAGCTCGCTGCCGGGCCGGGGTCTCGGATGACGCTGAAGGGTCTGGCGCCGCTCGGCGGCGTGGGATCGGTGGCCCTGAAGGTCGCTGGCAGGATGGATGCCGCGCTGATGAACTCCGTTCTGGAGGCGCGCGGTGAGCGGGCGGCGGGAACGCTCACGGTCAATGCGTCGGTTTCCGGTACGGCTCATGCTCCGCAGATCCGCGGTGTGGTGCGCCTCGTCAACGGTGACCTGCGCGACTACGCCGAAGGCGTGCATCTCGATCACGTCAATGCGCGGCTCGTCGGCGGCCAGGGCATCCTCAGGATCGCGAGCATGACCGCCCGTGCCGGACCCGGCCAGCTGTCGGCGACGGGAACCGTCGGCCTGCTGCAGCACGATGTCCCGGTCCACATCACGCTGACAGGTCATGACATTCAACCGATCACGAACGACCTTCTGACCGCGAACCTCGACACCCACATGCTGGTGTCGGGTACATTGCGCAAGCGCCTGGACATCACGGGGCAGGTTCACGTCAACCACGCCGCCATCACCGTGCCGAACGGGTTCCCGCCGAGCGTGGCGACCCTGCACGTGGTGCGTCCGGGGAAGCCGGCGCAACCGGTCGCCGCAGCCCCATCCAAGCTCGTCATCGGCCTCGGGATCACCCTGGATGCTCCCGCGGCCATCTTCGTCCAGGGCCGAGGCCTGAACGCCCAGCTCGGCGGTCAACTGAAGGTCGGCGGCACCACGGCCAGCCCGCAGGTGAGCGGCGGGTTCTCCATGGTGCGGGGCATCTTCTCGCTCGCGGGCACCAACCTCAATTTCAAGAGCGGTCGGGTGGGCTTCAACGGAGAGGGCCTCAAGGGCGGCATCGACCCCACACTCGACTTCGTTGCGCAGTCCACGGTGACTTACAACGGTCCCACGACGGTCACCCTGCGCGTCACCGGCTTTGCGGACTCCCCGAAGATCGCGCTCTCCAGCAACCCGCCGCTGCCGCAGGACGACCTCCTGGGCCTGCTGCTCTTCGGCAAGCCGGCGTCGAAGCTGAGCGCCGTGGAGATCGCGGAGACCGGCGCCGCGCTGGCGAGCCTCAGCGGTATCGGTCCCGCGGGCGGCAGCAGCGGCAGCAAGTGGAATCCGCTCACCTGGATCAAGAAGGGACTGGGCCTCAATACGCTGTCCGTCGGCAGCGCGGCGCCCCCCAGCGGGGCCGCGGCGGGCGGTGGCACCCAGACGAGCGGTGCGAGCGTCACGGCTGGAAAGTACGTCTCCAATAGGGTCTATGTCGCCGCCACGCAGACGACCTATGGAACCAGCCAGGTGCAGGTCGATGTCGATCTCAGCCGCTATCTGAAGCTGGAGACGCGCCTCGGCAATGGCAGTGCGACCGCCCAGGGGACCACCCCGGAGAACGACCCGGGCAGCAGCATCGGCCTCGCCTGGCAGATGCCTTATTGAGAAGCGCTGGATCCCGGCTTCGCGCTGCGCAGTCCCTGCTCTGCGCCAAGCTCCGCGGCGTCCGTCCCTGGGCCACCCGTGCGACGCATGCGTCGCACCCCTGTGCCCGAGGCACCCGCTCGTGCCGCTTCATGGCTCGGGGTGGAAGTGCGCCTGGGAAACCACTGGGACCGAAGAAGCGGGACCCGGGACGGGCCGAGAAATCTCCGCCCGCTTGCAGTATCATGGCCGCCCTTCTTTGCGGGAAGGCCGGCCCTGCGCTTCCAAGTGCCTGGGCGGCAAGCATTTTCCCCGGGACGGAGAGATGGCCGAGTGGTCGAAGGCGCACCCCTGCTAAGGGTGTAAGGGTCAAAAGCCCTTCGAGGGTTCGAATCCCTCTCTCTCCGCCAGATCAATCAGTTGCGTCGACTGCGTCAACGGTCGCCGAGTCGTCCGTACAGAAATCGAAGCGGAAATCCTCCCTGTTTTCGCTCGCGTCGCAACCGGTCATCAGCGCAAACTCGTCCGCTGTTTCCGCTGCTCGATGGCACAGACCGCCGGCCCTTTGCTGGTCACTTCGCACCATATGCGCGTGCGGATCGCCGGATCGCCGTACGGAATCCAGGTTCCTCCCTGAAGTCTGGCAATGGTTACACCCTATGCACAGGGTGTAGTCGTGCACCCTCGCGGCGTCGCGCCGCACTCGCCAGTGCACGGCAGAAGCGTTTGCCCGAATACCAATATTTACTATAAACTAGTAAATCATTGGAGGCCCCAGATGAGCAAGACCACTAGCATCAGTCTCGGCGACCACTTCGAGAGCTTCATCGACGAGCAGCTAGCCAGCGGGCGCTACGGGTCCGCCAGTGAAGTGATCCGCGCCAGCCTGCGCCTTCTCGAGGAGCGCGAGCACAAGATAGAGGGCCTTCGCAAGGCGTTGCTCGACGGCGAGCGTAGCGGTGACGTCGGCGAATTGGATATGCGCAAGATTAAATCGAAGGCCCGGGGCATCGGAAAATCCGGCTCGTGATCCGCGGCATCCATGTCCATGGATCAGCCGAGAGCGACCTCATCGACATCTGGCAATACTCTTTCGAGCAGTGGGGCGCGGCCCAGGCGGACAAATACCTCGATGAGTTGGATAGCGGCATCAGGAAGTTGGCAATTAATCCCGAGAGCGGGATGAGGCGCGACTTCGTGCGCGACGGGTACCGCGTACTGTTTGTGGGCTGTCACGCCGTCTATTACACGGTGACGCCGGACACTGTTCATAGTATTCGAGTTTTGCACGGGCGCATGGATCCGGACAGGCATCTGGAATAGGGAAATCTCGAAGTGCGCCCTGAGACCTTGCGCGCACTACAGGCTCGCGTGACAGATGTGCCTCAGTGAGTCGTCCTCGATCGAAATAGGAAATTGAAGGCCAGTCTGTCACAGACTGGTGGGGCACGATTGCTCATGCAGACAAATGTCGTGTCCATAAGCGGATGGTAGTCCAGTACCAGGCTCTGGCCGGGCGCTCCTCCGCCATGACCCCGATATGGGAAATTGCCGACCTGTGAAGTAATAAAGCCGTACCCATACCACCCATGAGGGCGCCCTGTCTCGTTCCTGACAGCCTGCGCGAGCATTGTTCCTGACAAGAGTTTTCCGCCGCTCAATGCAGCGACAAACCGAATCATGTCGCCTGCAGTTGACACTCCACCGCCCGCCGGCGGCGCCATGGCAATTCAGCGAGCACGCTATGAAGAGTGCTGCTATCGAATCTACTGTAGGGCACTGCCACTCGACCATTGACGATCGCCGACACGTGCTTACGGCTCACTCCAAGGGCGTCCGCCGTCTGCGTGATCGTCACCCCGAGCGGTCCCATGTACATTTCCTTGAGGGTCACCCGCGGCGGGAACCGGCTCATTCGGGGTGATGCGGCTGCGACGGCCAGGCCTTGCATTAGTAGCCACATGTAGCTATATTTTGCTCATGATCTCCACGGGCATTCGGGAACTGAAGAACAACCTCAGCCACTATGTGCGGCAGATCGAGGCCGGCAAGCGGATCGCCGTGACTGCGCACGGGAGAGTCGTCGCCGAGCTCGTGCCCCATGGACCTACCACCGGCGCGAAGCGCTACGACGCGCTGATCGCCGCGGGCGTCATCGAGCCAGCGGCCGCTCCAGACCTGCCAGTGGCACCGTGGCCGCGTATCGAGACAGCGCCCGGAACCGCCGCTCAATTAATTGACGCCGATCGTGGCGAGTGAGCGCAAGGACCGCTCACCCCGGCGCGTTCGCCGCACCCCGTCCAAGCGCGGTGTGCAAGAGAGCGTATCGTTCCGATACATCGAGACGAGTGCGCTGCTTTCGGCCCTCCTCGAGCAGAATGTGGCTGCCCAGCGCGCGGTGTCCGCTAAAGGGCGACGCATCACCTCGGCCCTGACTTTCGCCGAGGCCACGCGGGGTCTCGTGCGCGCGCGCAATGGCGGTCGACTCAGCGCGGAGGAAGAGCGCGCCGCCCTTCGATGGCTCCGCACTTTTCGGCGCAGTTGCGACATCATGAACGTCACCGAATCCGTTCTCGTGCGCGCGGGCCGTCCCTATCCTATCGAGCCGATCCGCACGCTCGATGCGATTCACCTGGCCACGGCGGGCGAGATCGGCGAGCCGCCGCAGCTGATCACCGTCGTCACCCGGGACGATCGGGTCCGCGGCAACGCGCATGCCCTCGGACACCCCGTCGAATAGGCGGCTGCGCGGCGCACCGGGGTTCCTTTCGCCACGTCGCTCGCTGCGCTGTCCGTGCTCCGCGGTACGCTCTGGGACGCCTTTTCCGGTGCGAAACGCCCGATCCTTCCATCCGCCCGCGAGGTACCGCCCAGGTCGGTTTGACGTCATCCGTGCCCTTGTTCACCGACTCCGCTCGGGCGGCAGGACCTGTTCCCTCATGGAGGAACGGCATCGGCGCAAGCCGACCCTCATCAGCACAAATCTCCCGTACCCGGCCTGGCAAGACTTCCTCGGCAATCCCGCCCTCACCAAGGCGCTCCTCAGCCGCCTTCGCGAACGCTGCCACACCGTCGTCATCGATGGGCCGTGCCTGCGGCCGCAGACCGGCTGAACGTACCAGAGCCCTCAAGCTCCGTTCACCATGTAATCGGTGCGCCTACCGCCGTAGGCGCCGGCGTCCCCTCTCCGATCAATGGCGCGCAGAATCGTGCGCGCTATCCCGTCACCCGACAGGGCTCACCTTGCCAAGCAGACCCGGGCTCCTTTTGCCGAGCAGCGCAGAGCAGCGGATGGATGCCGGCGACGAAAGGTTTGCCCTCAGCGTCGGCGCCTGTGAGATGCCATCGAATGACCTCGTCCGTCATCGGCAGAAATCGTGGCGCCGGGCGGCGCATGGCGATCGGGTACGCGAGGAGCACCTGACGTTCGTGGACTTCAAGCAGATGCTCGGCACCCTATCGGATGAGCGGCTTCGACTGCTAAAGGAAGTTCGGCGGGAAGAAGCTGCATCGGTACGAGAGCTCGCCGAGAGACTGCATCGCGAC
>DASTAC010000072.1:0-11066 GCA_035713045.1 Steroidobacteraceae bacterium | reverse complement strand
GCCCTCGCAAGCGAGATGGCCGGAGCCCGCAATGACCACCATGAAAGCCGTACGCATCCGCTCCTTCGGCGGACCCGAAGTCCTCGAGCTCGCCGATGTCGAGAAGCCCACGCCGAAGGACGATGAGGTGCTGATCAGGGTTCGTGCCGCCAGTGTCAATCCGGTGGACTACAAGATCCGATCCGGCGGCTACCCGATGGTGAAGCAGGACCAGTTGCCGAAGGTGCTCGGACGGGACGTCGCGGGAGAGATCGAGCGGTGCGGGCGCGCCGTGCGCAACTTCAAGGAGGGCGATACGGTCTATGCCATGCTGGACAGCGGCCCCGGCGGGTATGCGGAGTACGTGAGCGCCAGGGCCGAGATCGTGGCACCCAAGCCCGCGCAGCTGGGGTACCGCGAGGCCGCCGCGGTCCCGCTCGCGGCCCGCGCCGCCCCCCCCCCGAATGGGGGATTCCAGCCCATGGCCCCTGAGGTGCAAGCTATTGTGCCACAAGGGGAAAAGGACGACTGCGCGCAGGAACTTCCGCGCCCTCTTAGCACTCCAATATCGTGAGTGCTAAAATTCTTGGCCAAGCGACATCTGGAGACTGCATGACCGCAAATACCGCATTGATCGCGCGCGCCGGTGATCTGGCGCTCGCGGGTCCGGTCGGGAGCCTGGATGCGTACCTCGATCGCGTGAGCCGCATTCCGGTGCTGACCCGGGAAGAGGAGCGCGACCTGGCGGAGCGCTTCCGCTTCCAGGAAGATCTCGACGCAGCCCGCACGCTGGTGCTCTCGCACCTGCGCTTCGTGGTGCACATCGCGCGTGGCTACAGCGGTTATGGACTGCCGGTCGGAGACCTGATCCAGGAGGGCAACGTCGGCCTGATGAAGGCCGTCAAGCGCTTCGATCCGGCTCTCAACGTGCGGCTGGTGTCCTTCGCCGTGCACTGGATCCGCGCCGAGATCCACGAGTACGTGCTGCGCAACTGGCGGCTCGTGAAGATCGCCACCACCAAGGCGCAGCGCAAGCTCTTCTTCAATCTGCGCCGGCTGAAGAAGAATCTGGCGTGGCTCTCCGCCGAAGAGACGGCTGCCGTTGCGCGCGATCTGGGTGTCACGCCGTCCGAAGTGACCGAAATGGAAAAGCGGCTGGCGGCGCGCGATATGTCCTTCGATCCGACGCCAGATGCGGACGATGAGGAGACTTACAGCCCGGCGGCCTACCTGCCTGCTCCGAATTCCGACCCGGCCGAGCGGGTGGAGAGCGCGGAGTGGGAGGATGACTCCTCGGCGCGCCTGCACGATGCGCTGGAGCGGCTGGACGACCGCAGCCGCGACATCGTGCAGCGCCGCTGGATGAGCGACGACAAAGCCACTCTGCACGAGCTGGCCGACAAGTACGGCGTGTCCGCGGAGCGGATCCGCCAGATCGAGTCGAACGCCCTCGGCAAGCTCAAGGGCTTCATGGGACCCGAAGCCGTCGCCGCCTAGCGCGCGGCCTCCTCCACCGCTGCCGCGACCCGCTCGTGCAGGGACTTGTCGAGCGGGTCCGGCACCAGCGCATCGCCTTCCGCTCCCTCGGCGATCACCCTCGCGGCCGCCATCAGCATGGCATCCGTGAATTGCGGCGCACGCGCGGCGAGCGCGCCTTTGAAGAGGCCGGGGAAGGCCAGCACGTTGTTGATCCCCTTGCCGTCGGCGGCGTAGGCCGCTCCCCGATCCCGCGCCACCAGCGGCTCGATCTCCGGATCGGGGTTCGAGAGCGCGAGGATCACCTGACCCGGCCGCACCCACTCGGGCCTGATCAGTCCCTTCACCCCGGTGGTCGCGATCACGATATCCGCCCGCTGCATGATCGACTCCACGGTGACGCCTTCGCCGCCCAGAGCGACGAGGCGCGCCACGGCTTCGGGATTGCGGTCGGCCCCGAGCACGCGCTTTGCGCCCCCGGCACGCAGCAGCCGCACGATGCCGAGGCCGGCGGCGCCCAGCCCGATCTGGCCGATCACGCTCTCCTCCCAGCTCTTGCCTGCACGGCGGGCGGCATTCGTCAGCGCCGCCAGCGCCACGACCGCCGTGCCGTGCTGGTCATCGTGCAGCACCGGCTTGCGCAGCCTCTCGCGTAGCAGCCGCTCGATCTCGAAACACTCGGGCGCGGCGAAATCCTCGAGCTGGATGGCGCCGAAGGACAATTGGACACCCGCGACGATGTCCACCACCTGCTGCGGCCGCCGCTCCTCGATCAGGATCGGCACCGCCGAGAGGCCGACGAGATCGGAGAAGAGCGCCGCCTTGCCTTCCATGACCGGTAGCCCGGCCAGCGGACCGATATTGCCGAGCCCCAGCACTGCCGTGCCGTTGGTCACCACCGCCACAGTACTGCCGACGCTGGTGAACTCGTAGGCGGCCTGCGGGTCCTTCTGGATTGCGAGACACACGCGCGCCACCCCCGGCGTGTAGATGTCACGCAGAACCTGGAGCGTGTTGATGGGCAGGCTGGCGACCGTGCGGATCTTGCCTCCGCGATGGCGGTTGAAAACGCGGTCGGACTTGCCGATGAAGCGCGCGTTCGGCAGGGTGTCTATCCGCGCATACAGGCTCCGATCCGCCTCTTCGTCCATCTCCAGCGTGATTTCCCAGAGCGTGCGCCCCTGGGCGCGCCGCAGGGCGTTCAGATGCTCGATGGTGAGGCCCGCTTCCGCGATCACCTGCAGGACCTTGGCGAGGCTCCCCGGCTGGTGCACGGTCTCGACGATCAGGATCTCGGGTATCTTCATAGCCGGCGGACGATACCAGCGCAGCCGCAACCCGGCCACGGCCGCGAGCGATCGGTTCCGTGGCCCTATAATCCACCGGGATGAAGCGCCTCATAGCCATCGTGGAAGACGAGCCGGCCATCCGCGACAACTACGCGGCGGCATTCACGCGCGAGGGATACCTGGTGCGCGCCTACGGGACCCGTGCGCAGGCCATGGCGGCATTCGCCGCGCGACTGCCGGATCTGGCCGTGATCGACATCTCGCTCGAGGACGAGCCCGAGGGCGGCTTCGAGCTCTGCCGCCAGCTGCGCGGACTCTCCCCGGAGCTGCCGATCATCTTTCTCACCGCGCGCGATTCCGAGCTCGATGCGGTCTCGGGACTGCGCCTCGGGGCTGACGACTTTCTGACGAAGGATCTGTCCCTCGCCCACCTCATTGCGCGCGTGAACGCGCTTTTCCGCCGCGTCGATGCCCTGCGCAAGCCGCCCGGGGATGACGGCCAGCTCCTGCGGCGCGGGCCGCTGGCGCTCGATGTGGAGCGGATGCGCGCGGAGTGGGAGGGCAAGGTCGTCCTGCTCTCCCTGACGGAGTTCTGGATCGTCCATGCCCTGGCCCGCCATCCCGGGCACGTGAAGAACCGCCAGCAGCTGATGGACGCGGCCAACGTCGTGCTGGACGACAACACCATCACCTCGCACGTGAAGCGAATCCGGCGCAAGTTCCAGAGCATCGAGCCAGCGTTCGATGCCCTGCAGACCGTGTACGGGATGGGCTACCGCTGGGTCGATTGAGCCGGCGATGTCGCTGCGACTGAAACTGCTGCTGCTCGGCCTCGCCACCCTCGTGCTGCCGTGGGACGGCATCCGCTACGCGCGAGAAATGGAAGCCGCTCTGCGTCAGAGCGAGCAGCACGCGCTGCAGGCGGTCTCGGAGACGATAGCCGCCTCGCTGCAGGGACGGATGAGCCTGCTTTACCGCAACCCCGGGGAGCCGGCGCCCGCGAGGTTGGGTCCGTATGACCTCGCGCCCCTGGTGTTGACGGCCGCCCCTTACGTCGACGGGTATCCGGACGACTGGCCTCGCGATCCCGACGCTTGGCGGCACTACGGCACTGGCGCGCACACCTTCGGCATCCTGACCGGCGTTCACGCCCGGATGCTCTACGTGCTCCTCGAAGTGCACGATCCACGCCTCATCTTCGATGCACCGGGCGCGAACCCGCTCGACTCCGCAGCGCTCGGCGATCGCGTGTGGATCGGTTACGAGGATCCCCAGGGCGCCCAGCGGCAGGAGTTTCTCGCCCTGACTGGGCCCGGACCCATCTTTGCGCGACGGATCGTGGCCGGCGAGTATGGCAAGGACACGACGGTGCAAGACCCGCGCGTCGTCGGCGCGCTCCAGCCTACGGCTGTCGGCTACGACGTCGAGATCTCCATGCCGCTCTCGATGATCGGCAGCCAGTTCGGCGTGCTGCTCGACGACCGCGATCAGCGTGGCGCCGAGCCACTCAGCTACGGGACTCTGCGCAGCAGCGATCTTCACACCCTGGGGCGGCTCATCGTCGCCTCGCCGTCACTCGGTCCGTACCTCGCGCAGTTCATGCAGCCTGGAATGAGGCTGTCGGTGACCACCCCCGCCGGCTCGACCCTGGCGCAATTGGACGAGCTCGCGGTACCCGGCGTGCTCGCGCCGGAGCCCGGCATCCTCACCCAGATCTACCGGCGCTTCGTCGACCGTCAGGGCGAGCCGCCGTACATCTCTTCCGCGGCGCCGATCTACGGCGCCGCTCACCATACGGTAATTGGAAAGCTCGAGGTGACCCAGGCGGCGGACCGTTGGGAAGGGCTGCGGGATCGCGCGCTGACACGCCTGCTCGACAAGACTCTGGTGACGAGCGCGCTCGCATTCATCGTCACCTTCGTGTTCGCGGCGCACCTGGCAGTGCGGCTGTCGCGCCTGCGCCGGGCGAGTGAGACCGCGTTGACCCGCGAGGGGCTGGTGACGAAATTCCCGGAGACGGCCGCGCCGGATGAGCTCGGGGATGTGGCACGCAGCTTCTCGCGCCTGCTGGGTCGCCTCGGCGAGTACACGAGCTACCTTCGCTCCCTTGCCGGCAAGCTGGCGCACGAGATCCGCACACCGCTGACGATCGTGCGCTCCTCGCTCGAGAATCTGGAGTCGGAGGAGGTCTCGCCGACGGCGCGGCAGTACCTGGAGCGCGCGCGCCAGGGAAGCGATCGGCTGAACGCCATTCTGATCGCGATGGGGGCCGCGACGCGGGTCGAGGAGGCGATCGGGAATGCCGAGCGCTCACGCTTCGATCTGACACCGGTGATCGCATCGGCCGTCAGTGCGTACCGGGTCGCATTCCCGGAGCGGTGCTTCGCCGCGGAAGTGCCAGCGGAGGCGCTCGAGATCGAGGGCGCGCCCGACCTGATCGTGCAGCTTCTGGACAAGCTCATCGAGAATGCCGTCGACTTCAGTCCCGCCGGCGGCACGATCGTCGTGCGTCTGCGGCGCGAGCCGACCACCGCCCTGCTGGAAGTCGACAACCCGGGACCGCCGCTCGCGCCCGAAGCCCGCGGCCGGCTGTTCGAGTCCCTCTGGCAGTCGCGCAGCGGCGGCGACAGCCGGCCGCACTTCGGGCTCGGCCTCTACATCGTGCGGCTCATTGCGGAATATCACGGCGGTACGGTCACGGCAGCCGACCTGCCGGGCGGGGACGGCGCGCGTTTCGGCGTGCGGCTGCCGCTCGCGGAGGCGCCGCTGTTGCCCAATTACAACGACAAAGTCAAGCTGGAATCGATATGATTTCAGGCGAGAGAGCATTGGGTGATGCGCAGACGCCAAACTTGCGGAGGATAACGAAGCAGAAGTCCGGAGGTCGACGCGGGCACGGGTGACGGCCGCAACTTTTGCAGCGGTTGTCAGGAACGAGCATCGCGTGCAGTGACACGCGGGCCTCGAGATTGGGCCGGGGCGCAAGCCCCAACGTTCCAGCCGTGAGAATAGAGCCCGTGTACGCAAGCTGACAGCGGCTTATCGGGACACCTTCAAAAAAAATTAGCCCGCCGGGTCACCCGGCGGGCTATTTTTTTTGCGCGCACGCGCTGACGCGCGCGGCTCGAGTATCGCTGCGGGTGATCTGCTCGGGCCCGGCGCTTCGCGCGTCACGAGATCGCCTGGAGCGGTGGTCTCTCCGGAATCCTTCGACTCGGAAGGGCGCACCACGGGAAGCCAGCGTTTTTTTTGAGGCGTGAGGTATTGCATTGCGCACCGCACTGGATCAACATCCGCGCCGCGCAGCGGGTGCGGTACCGCCCGCGGTGTCCAGCGATGGTCGTCCGGACCGTTTCCTGGGGCGCTTGCCCCAGCGCTTGCGGGTCTCAGAGCGGCATTGGAGGTGTGGCAAACCAAATGAAGAAGAGCAACGCGTCGACTGACAGCGACCCCGGGCCCTCTCTTCGCAGCGTCAATTCGTATCTCGAGAAGAATTTTCCCGACTTTTTCGCCGAGGCGCGCTTCCAGGTCGGGGACGACGACTACTTCCTCTACGCGCGCTTCGGCCAGTACCTGGCCCGCTCCATCGAGCAGAACCGGACCTCCCGAGACAGGATCAACCGCGGCTTCACCGTGCTCAACAAGATGGCGCGGGCGTCGGCGCGGCATCCGCGCATCCGGCAGATGCTCGTGTCGGGTCCGCTGGAATACATCGTCGATGCGCCGAAGGCGCGGGCGCTGGCGTTGAAGCGGCTGTCGCCGGTGGCGCAGGGCTATCTCGAAAGCCTCTGCGAGTAACTGGTGGATAATGACCTCATGGAGGAGGCCCTCGAGATCCGCCGCTTCTGGTTCGGCAAGCTGCCGCTGAAGCCCGACGGCGTGAAGGGCCGCCTCGCGCTGTGGTTCGGCGCCGGCGCAGAGGAGCAGAGGCGAGCCGATGAGCTCATCCGCTCGCGGTTCTCCGCCCTGGTGGATCGCGCCGCCGCGGGCGAGCTTGCGGCCTGGGCCGACAGCCCGCGACGGCGCCTCTCCCTCATCCTGTTGCTGGATCAGTTTCCCCGCCACATCTACCGCGGCACGCGGCGGGCGTTCGCCACCGATCGGGATTCGGTCGCGCTGACGCTCTCCGGCATGCAATCGGCGGCGGATGCGGCGCTCACACCCGTCGAGAGGCTGTTTTTCTACATGCCGCTGCAGCATGCGGAGCTGCGCGAGGCTCAGGAGGAGTCGGTGGCGGCCTATCGGCGGCTGCTCCGCGAGGCGCCGACGGAGCTGGAGGCCCTGTTTGCCGACGCGCTCCGGTCGGCGGAGCTGCACTGCTCCATCGTGGCGCGATTCGGCCGCTTTCCCCACCGCAATCGCATATTGGAGCGCAGCAACACGCCCGAGGAGGCGCAGTACCTGCGCCAGGAAGGTCAGGACTTCGGCCAGTAGACGGCCGACGGCCCCGCTACGCGTGCATCAGCTGCTCGAGACGGCGGACACGCCGCTCGAGATCGCGCTGCACTTCCAGCAGCTCCGCTGCCAGAGCCGCGCCGCCGACGTCGATCCCGAGGTCGTGCATGAGCCTCCCGATGAGCGCGAGACGCGGCAGGACGACCGCCGGGAGCTGCCAGTGCTCAGGCACCTGGCCCCGCGGCCGGATGACTCCGAGATCCACCAGCTCGATGACCGTATCCAGCTCCAGCCGGCAAAGCCGGCAGATCTCGCCCGCCGCGATCCAGTCCGCCTCGCTGATGAGCTGCACCTCGTGCATCGCCACGGCATCGGTCACGTGCGTAGCCTCCTCAAGAGTTGCCCTTCAGGTCGGCGCGCGGATCGAAGCTGCCGAGCTTCTCGCGCATCTGTTCGTACATCGCCCGGGCCGCGGGCGAGTCGGCCGGCGGCAGGACGACCTTCAGCTGCACGTAAGCGTCGCCCGCGGGACTCCCCGGCAGGCCTCGGCCGCGCAAGCGCAGCCTCTGACCGGACTGTGCCCCGGCCGGCACCTGCATGTCGACGGCACCGCCCAGAGTTGGCACCGTGACCGTCGCGCCGAGTGCCGCTTCCCAGGGAGCGATCGGCAGCGTCAACGTGACGTTCTTGCCCTCCAACTGATAGAGCCGATGCGGACGCACGTGCGCTTCCAGATAGAGGTCGCCGGCACGGCCGCCGCCGGGGGCCGCTTCGCCCTGCCCGGCGAGGCGGATGAGCTGGCCGTCGGTGACTCCCGCCGGAATGGTCACGCGCACCGTGTGCGAGCGCAGCTCCAACGTTCCATCGGCGTTCAGCTCCGGCCGTTTCAGGTCGAGCGTACGCGTACCGCCCCCGAAGGCCTCCTCCAGATCGATGTCGATGCGGGCGTGATGATCCCGCCCGGCCTGCTGCCGCCGCCGTCCCGTCGCTCCGAAGGGACTCGCGCCGCCAAAGAGCGTGGAGAAGAAGTCGCTGAAGCCCTCCTCCTCGAACGCGTGCGCACCGCCGGCGCCGCGGGCCCGGTTGCCGCCGCTGAACTCGAACCCGCTCGCCCAGTCCGGGGGCGGCCGGAACTGCTGCCCCGACTTCCAGTCGCTGCCGAGCTGATCGTATGCGGCGCGCTTCTCCGGGTCTTTCAGCACCTCGTAGGCTTCCTGGAGCTCCTTGAACTTCTGCTCGGCGTCCTTCTCCTTGCTGACATCAGGATGGTACTTGCGGGCGAGCCGGCGATAGGATTTCTTGATGTCCTCGGCGCTTGCCGTGCGGGCCACACCGAGAACGTTGTAGTAATCCCGATATTCCATGAGCGGGGCAGCCTTCGTGGAAAAGGTTGAGGATACGGTGAGTCGTGACATGGGGGCGCAGGGCGCGAAGCCAAGCCCCCCGGCGCTTGAATCGAGCGCCCGCGGCCCCATCCAGCGGGCATGAACGCCGATACCTCCGCCGCCGGCGCCGTGCTGGTGGCCTGCCCACAGTGTCACTCGCTCGTCCGGGTTCCCGAGTTCCGTACGCAAGAGCATCCGAAGTGCCCGCGCTGCAAGGCATCCATTCTGGCAGGCGAGCCGGTTGCGTTGGATGGCGCATCTTTCGCCGCTCACGTCGAGCGGGCCACGCTGCCCGTGCTCGTCGACTTCTGGGCGCCCTGGTGCGGACCGTGCCGCATGATGGCACCGGTGCTGGATCGCACTGCAGCGCAGCGCGCCACCGGCCTTCGCGTAGCGAAGGTCAACACCGACGAGCAGCAGGAGATCGCCGCGCGCTTCGGTATCCGCAGCATCCCGACCCTGATCCTCTTCCGCCACGGACGCGAGCTCGCGCGCCAGTCCGGGGCAGTGGATGCCGCCACCCTCTCGCGCTGGCTGGACCGCGCTCTCTATTAAGAAACGCTGGATCGGGGCATCGTGCCCCGCCCAGCGCGGTTTTGGGCAAAAAGCGTGGTTTTTGCCCAAAACCCGGTCACCTGCGGCGGCCGGGTACATCCCTGTACCGACTACCGTGTTTGTCCGTTTCATGATTCGGGGTCGACCGTCGGTCGGATGGGGAACTACTAAGAAACGCTGGATCGGGGCATTGCGCTGCGCTGTCCCTGCTGCGCGCAAGCCCGGGGTAGCCATCCTGGCTACCCGTGCGACGCGTGCGTCGCATTGCGCTGCGCTGTCCCTGCTGCGCGCAAGCCCGGGGTAGCCATCCTGGCCACCCGTGCGACGCATGCGTCGCACCCCCCTTGTGCCTGGGCACCGGCTCGTGCCGTCTCATGGTTCGGGGTCGCGCCATGCGCGATGGGGAACTAAGATGCGCGTTTCTTCGCTGCAGGTAAGCCCGTGACGACAGCATCCCCGCCCCCCGCCATGAAGGTCCCGCTGCTGGACCTGAGGCCGCAATACGAGAAGATCGCCGCCGAGGTGCAGGCGGTGATCGGGAAAGTCTGCGCGAGCCAGCAGTTCATCCTGGGGCCTGAGGTGCGCGAGCTGGAGCAGCGCATGGCGCGCTACACCGGCTGCGAGCACGGAATCGGGGTCTCCTCGGGCACCGATGCGCTGCTGCTGGCGCTCATGGCGCTCGGCATCGGTGCCGCCGATGCGGTGATCACTTCCCCCTTCACCTTCTTCGCGACGGCCGGCACCATCGCGCGCGTGGGGGCCCGCCCGATCTTCTGCGACATCGAGCCCGACACCTTCAATCTCTCGCCCGCCAAGGTCGAGGCGCTCATCGCCCGGGACTGCGAGGTGCGCGGGCAGGGCGCAGAGCGGCACGTGATCCACCGGCCGAGCGGCGCGCGGGTGAAGGCGATCATGCCCGTGCACCTTTACGGCCAGGTCTGCGACATGGACGCCCTCATGGGTCTTGCGCGCCCGCTCGGCCTGCACGTGATCGAGGATGCCGCCCAGGCGATTGGCGCGCAGGACCGCAAGGGACGGATGGCCGGGGCCGTCGGGGACATCGGCTGCTTCTCGTACTTTCCCACCAAGAACCTCGGCGCCTTCGGCGATGCGGGGCTGTGCACGACCCGGGACTCCGCGCTTGCGCAGCGCATGCGGGTGCTGCGGGTGCACGGTATGGAGCCCAAGTACCACCACAGCCTGATCGGGGGAAATTTCCGTCTGGATGAGATCCAGGCGGCGGTGCTCAACGTGAAGCTCGGCTACCTCGATGGCTGGATGGCGGCGCGGGATGCCCATGCCCGCCAGTACACCGAGCGGCTGCGGGGGCCGCAGGCCGCCGGCAAGCTCGTGACGCCTGTGCATCGCGAAGGCGGGCGGCACGTCTGGAACCAGTACGTCATCCGCGCGCAGCGCCGGGATGAGCTGCGCCAGTACCTGGCGGCGGCGGGGATCGGCACCGAGATCTACTATCCGATCCCGCTGCATCAGCAGGAGTGCTTCGCTTACCTCGACTACCGGGCCGGGGAGATGCCCGAATCCGAGCGGGCCTCGGGCGAGGTGCTGGCTTTGCCGGTCTTCCCGGAGCTCACGGCGGCCCAAATCGACTACGTGGCCGGTACAATCGAGCGCTTCTACACGGGCGCCCCGGCCCAGGCTTAACCAGACCCACGAGGAGCTCCCCCATGCCGAAGGCCGCAGGTCCTCGTACCCCTCTCTGGCCGGAACTGGCCACCCATGCGTCGCGCCTCAACAAGGTGGCGACGCGTGAGCTCTTTGCCCGCGATCCCGGCCGTTTCGAGCGCTTCTCGCGTCAGGGGGCCGGCGTCCTCATGGACTTCTCCCGCCAGCACCTCGATGAGATGGTGCTCGGCAAGCTCCTGGAGCTCACCGAGGCGGTGGGCCTGAAGGATTACCGCGACGCCATGTGGCGTGGTGAGAAGATCAACTCCACCGAGGGCCGTGCGGTCCTGCACGTCGCCCTGCG
>DASTAC010000071.1:0-24675 GCA_035713045.1 Steroidobacteraceae bacterium | reverse complement strand
TTCTCGCTGGCGATGACCTTCGCGCTGCTCGCCTCGCTCCTGGTCTCCCTGTCCCTCATCCCCCTCGGGCTCGGCTTCATCCAGGCGCGTCCGGCGGCGGCGACGAGCAGCGGCCACCGCGCCCTGGAAAGGATCCGGCACTGGAACGAGCGGCTGTTCGATCTGGTCGCGCGGGGGCCGCGGCTCTCGCTCGCCCTCACCTTCGGGGTGCTGGTGCTCAGTCTCATCGGGCTCGTGCTCGTGCCCATCAACTTCCTGCCCCTGCCGAACGAGGGCGTGCTGCTCGAGTCGTTCACGCTGCCGCCGGGCAGCGCGCTGCTCGACTCGCGCGCCGCGGTCGACCGCATGAGTCACCGGCTGCTGGCCGATCCTCGGGTGGCGCACGTGTATGCGCGCATCGGCTCCTCGGCCAGCACGACCTACACCGAGCCCTCGTACGCCGGGGAGATGATGGTCGCGCTCAAGCCCGGCGTCAGTGTCAACGCGCTCGACAGCATCGGCCGCAGGATTCAGCGCGAGTCGACGCTGCCCGGGGTGCAGCTCTCCGTGGACACGCCGACGATCGAGCGGCTGGGGGAGAGCCTCTCGGGACTGCCGCAGCCGTTCGTGGTCCACATCTTCGGCGCCAAGGTGAGCGAGATGCGCTTGCTCGCCAAGGAGGTGACCGCCCGGCTGCGGACCGTTCCGGCGCTCTCGGATCTGTTCAACAATGACGGCTACCCCATCACCCAGCTGCGGATCGATCCGCGCGATGCGGCGCTGGCGGCCTATGGGATCACTCCGGCACAGCTTTACTCGCAGATCGACCCGCTGCTGAACGGCGAGGTTCTGGCGCAGGTCCCGGAAGGCAACGTGCCGCTCGACCTGTACATGCGCCTCGGCGATGCGCCGCATACCTCGCTCGGCGCTCTGAGCCGGCTGCCGATCCGCACCAGCGGCTGGACGCCGCTCGGTGAGCTCGCGACTCTCAGGCTCGTCGAGACGCCGAACCAGATCCGTCACATCGCCGGCGCCCGGGCACTCGACATCCTGGCGACACCCACCGGAACGCTCGGCGGCACGATTGCCGCGGCACACCGGGCGCTCGCGGGCCTGAAGCTGCCGCCAGGGTATCGCGTCGCTTTCGGAGGACTCTATGCGGAGCTCGAGCGTGCGGCTCTGGGACTGCTCATGGCCGCGGTCGCGGCCTTCGTGCTCATGGTCGGCATCCTCATGCTGCAGTTCGATGGGCTGCTGGTGCCGGCACTCCTCCTGCTCGAGATACCGCTTGCCGTCACCGGCGGCACCATCGCTCTCATCCTGAGCGGCGTGGGGCTCAACGCCACGGGAATCATCGGATTCCTGACACTGATCGGCATCGGACTGCGCCACAGCATCGTCCTCCTCGATCGGGCGAAGCAGAACGAGGCGCAGGGCATGCCGGTCGAGGAGGCCGTACGGGAGGCGATCCAGGTGCGCTTCCGGCCCATCGTGCTGACCGCGGTCACCGCCATGCTCGGGATGTTGCCCACGGCGTTGGGATTCGGTCAGGGCGCGGCCCCGGAGCAGGGACTGGCGGTGGTGATCCTCGGGGGTCTCGCCTGGAGCGCGATCCGCAGCACCAACCTCATCCCCGCGCTGTATCTTCACTGGCGGCGCCGGCAGCTCGCGCGGGAGCAGCGCGCGTGAGGCGCGCCGCAGCCGCTCGATGTGGCGCGCTCGGGGCGCTCGCCGCTTGCGCATCGCTCCTCTCCGGGTGCGCCACCTATCACTCGAGACCGCTTCCCACCCGCCCTGATCTGGCGCGCGCGCCGGCTCTCACCGTGCCGGCCACCGATCTCGGCATCCCGGGGCTCGAGCCCCAGCCGCTCGATCCCGCGAAGGGGTTGACCGAAACCAACATCGTCACCCTGGCCGTGCTCGGCAATCCGCTGCTGAAGGCGGCGAGGCTGCAGGCCGGGATCGCGCAAGCGCAATTGCTTCAGGCGGGGCTCCTTCCCGATCCGCAGCTCTCCGGGGGTCTCGCGAAGTCCTCGTTCCTCACCGGCTACAACGCCCTGCTGTCGGAGGACATCCAGGCGCTGATCACCCGCGGCGCGGCCAAGGCCGCAGCCCGGGCGCACCTCGAGCAGGTGAATCTCGACATCCTCTGGCAGGAATGGCAGGTCGCGGAGCGGGCCCGGGAGCTTTTCATCGAGGCCCGCGCGCTCGCCAGGCTGCGCGGAATTCTCAACACGCGGCGGCGGCTCCTCGGCAGGGTGTATCGGCAGGATGAGGCCTCGCTCGAACTCAGGTACGTCACCGTCGGACAGGTGACCGCGGATTTCATCGCCTGGAATTCCGCCGCCGCGCAGTGGCGCGCGCTGCAGCTGCGCGAGAACCAGACGCGGCACGCGCTCGATGAGCTGCTCGGCCTCGCGCCCGGCGTGCGCATCCGCCTGCGCGGCGGCTCGCGCGAGCCGCGAGTGACCGCGGCCCGATACCGGGCGGCGCTCGCCTCCCTGCCGCGCCGCCGGCCGGATCTGCTCGCGCTGCGGGCCGGCTATCACAGCGAAGAGGAGCGGTTGCGCGAGGCCATCCTCGCCCAGTTTCCGCTTCTCGATGCCGGCATCGTCAAGTCCCGAGATCCGCAGGATGGCGTGCAGAGCATCGGCTTCAACGTCACTCTCACGCTGCCGATCTTCAATCGCAACCGCGGGCCCATCGCCGTCGGGCGGGCGAGTCGCGCCTACCTGCTCCAGGCCTACCAGGCCCGCCTCGATCAGACGACGAATCAAGCCGACGAGGTATGGCAGTCCGTCCTGATCATGCGGCGCCAGCTGCGCATGCTCGATCGCCGCCTCGCGGGCCTCGATCGGGCGGCGGCCGCGGCGCAGGAGAGTCTGCGGCGCGGGACCTCCACTCTCGGGGAATACGCGCGGGTGGAGTCCAACGCGCTCGCCGCCCGCGCCGAGGAGGTCCGGCTGCGCTCGTCGCTGGCGCAGGCGCAGGCCGTGCTCGCGATGCTGCTCGCGCTGCCGTTCTGAGCCGAGGCGGCCGCGCGGCGCCGCCGCTGTTGGAACCCGCCCCTGGGCCGCCCCGTTGCATGGTCTCCAGGATCGCGGAGGAAATCCCATGAACACCCGAATCCCGCCCGTCTCGGCCGCGGCCATGGCCGCCGCGATGCTGTCGGCGCCGCTCGCGCTGGCGGCCGGCTCCGCGCCCACTCATTCCGACGCCTTCGTGAAGAAGGCGATCCAGGGCAATCTCGCCGAGATCAAGGAGGGACGGCTGGCGCAGCGCAAGGGCGCGACAGCGGGCGTGCGCCGCTTCGGCGCGGTGCTGGTGCGTGATCACTCCGAGGCCAATCAGAAGGCCATGGCGGCGGCTTCCTCCATGGGAGTCACCCCGCCCGCGGAGCCGAACTCGAAGCAGACGGCGGTGTATGACCACCTTGCGGCCCTGTCCGGCCGGCGGTTCGACGAATCCTTCGTCGAGGCGGAGGTCAAGGACCACAGGAAGGACATCGCCAAGTACCGGAAGGAAGCCAAGGCTCCCAACAGTCCGGCGTCCACCTATGCCTCGACGTCGCTGCCGGTATTGCACAAGCATTTGCGCATGGCAGAGGCGCTCGAGCGTCACTCCCCCAGAGGCTGAGCCCGAGCGGCCCGGAGCGTTACCATGGCCACGAACCCTTACGGATCGGCTCCCACGGGGGATGCCGGGAACGGCGACCGGGAGTCGCAGTCCGCGATCGGATTGCTGCGCCGGCTGACCGATGAGCTGTCCATGCTGCTGCGCCAGGAGCTGGCGCTCGCCACGGCGGAGATCTCCCGCTCCTTGCGGGTGCTGCTGGGCGGGGCCGCCTCGGTCGCCATGGGCGGGGCGGTGCTCTACGCCGGGCTGCTGGCGATGCTCGCCGCCGCCATCCTCGGCCTCGCGACCGTACTGCAACCGTGGCTGGCGACGCTGGTCATCGGGGCGGCGGTGGCCATCATCGGCGCGGTGCTGGTCCTCGCGGGAGTCCGATCGCTCGACCCCGCAACCCTCAAACCCTCGCGCACGGCGGAGTCTCTGCGCAGGGACAAGGACGTCATCACCCGGAGACAGTCATGATCGACACAGGCAACAGCGAGCCCCTCTCGCGGGAAGACCCCGCGCACATCCAGCGGAGCATCGACGCCACCCGCGAGGAGCTCGACCGGACCTTGGGGGAGCTGCAGTCGCGGCTCTCGGTGCGGCGCAGGATGTCGGCGATGCTCGACAGCGTGACGCCGGACATCACGAGGATGATCCGCCTGGATCACAGTCACGTGCTGGCGGCGTTCAGGCGGTTCCGTTCCAACATGTCCGAGACGCGCAAGCAGGCCCTGGTCGCGAATGTGTGCCTGGCGCTCGAGGTGCACGCGCAGCTCGAGGAGGAAATCTTCTATCCGGCGATGCGACAGATCGCGGCAGCCGGCGAGACGCTGGAGAAGAGCGAGCCCGAGCACGAGGAAATGCGCAGTCAGATCCGATCGCTGCGCGCCACCGGACCGCTCGACCCGGAGTACGACGAGAGGTTCAGGAAGCTGCTGCGCACGGTGCTGCACCACGTCGCGGACGAGGAAACGGTCCTCCTGCCGCTCGCCGAGGAGCTCATACCCGATGAGCTCGGCCATCTCGGGCGCCTGATGACCCAGCGGCGGATCGAGCTGCTGCGCCCGCACGCGGGGGAGGTGGCGTCGACCACCGTCCGCACCTTTCCGATCGCGGCCGCGGCCGCGGCGGCGGGCGTGCTGGCGGCGGGCTGGCTCCTGATCCGCGGGCTGACCTCGGGCTCGCGATCGCACTGACGGCAGCCACGCGGATGCGCTTCGCCGCTCGAGCGCGCGGAGCGTCGCCAGGGCGGGCACTCGCAAGCCGCGCGCGGCATGCGCGCGGCTGCGGCGGTGCGATCATGGCGCGTTGATTACAGCTCGCCGCGCGCAGCGAGTGCCTTGATGCGGTCGGCCGTGCGGCAGGCGAGCGCCTGAATCATCCGGCGGGCGGCCGCGCTCACGGCGGCCGGGCGGCGCCGCCTCATTCCTTGCCGCCGGGGAGGACCGAGGCGAGCCCCTGACGGACCGTGCCCGCGATGACGCGCTTCTCGTGCGGGTCGACCTTGAGCAGCGCCTCGGAGAAGTGCACCGCCTGCTCGAAGGTGATGTGCGGCGGCAGCGGCGGCACCTCGGGGTCGGTCTTCACCTCGATCACCACCGGTCGCCGGGCGGCGAGCGCGCGCTCCCACGCGGGCGCCAGCCCTTCCGGCCGGTCGACGAAGATGCCGTCGAGCCCGATCATCTCCGCGAAGCGGTGATAGGGGACGTCGGGGATCTGCTGCGAGCAGTCGTATTTCGGATCGCCGTTCATGATCCGCTGCTCCCAGGTCACCTGGTTCAGATCGCCGTTGTTGAGGACGCACACGATCCAGCGCGGATCGGCCCACTCGCGCCAGTACTTGGCCACGGTGATGAGCTCGGCCATGTTGTTCATCTGCATGGCGCCGTCGCCGACCAGCGAGATCACCGGCCGGTCCGGATGCGCGAACTTGGCGGCGATGGCGTAGGGCACCGCCGCGCCCATGGAGGCGAGACCGCCCGAGAGCGAGGCCATCATGCCGCGCCTGATCCTGATGTCGCGCGCGTACCAGTTGGCGCACGAGCCGGAGTCGCTCGTCAGGATGACGTGATCGGGCAGGCGCGGGGAGAGCTCCCAGGCGATGCGCTGCGGGTTCACGGGATTGGCGGGCTGCATGGCCCGGGCCTCGAGCTTCCTCCACCACCGCTCCATGTTGGCGGCGATCTCACGGCGCCAGGCATCGCCGGATGTCTGCTCGAGGAGCGGCAGCAGCTCGCGCAGGGTCTCGGTGGCATCGCCGACGAGGTTGACCTCCATCGGATAGCGCAGCGACAGCATGTCGGGCGCAATGTCGATCTGCACGCCGCGCGCCTGGCCTTCCTTCGGCAGGAACTCCGAATAGGGGAATCCCGAGCCGATCATGAGCAGCGTGTCGCACTCCGTCATCAGCCTGTAGCTCGGCTCGGTGCCGAGGAGCCCGATCGCGCCGGTCACCCACGGCAGGTCATCGGGCAGCACCGCCTTGCCGAGGAGCGCCTTGGCGGCGCCGGCGCCGAGGCGGTCGGCCACCGCGATCACCTCGTCGGTCGCCTCCAGCGCGCCGGCCCCGACCAGGATCGCCACCTTGCTGCCGCTGTTGAGCACCTCGGCGGCGCGGCGCAGCTCCGACTCGTACGGCACGGTCTTCGGGCGCGTGAAGCCGATTCCGGAATGCAGCGTGCCGTGCGCGCGGGGCGGCTCCTCGTAGCTCATCTCCTGCAGGTCATTCGGCAGGATGATGGCCGTGACGCGCCGCTCGCCGAGGGCGGTCCGGATGGCGCGATCCACCAAATGCCGCACCTGCGCCGGGGACGAGGCCTGCTGCACGAAGGCCCCCGCCACGTCCTTGAACAGGCTGGGCAGGTCGACTTCCTGTTGGTAATGGCCGCCCATGGCGGTGCGGGCCTGCTGGCCGGCGATGGCGAGCACCGGCATGTGATCGAGGCGGGCGTCGTAGAGGCCTGTCAGGAGGTGCGTGGCGCCGGGCCCCGAGGTTGCGATGCAGACTCCGAGCTCGCCTGTGAACTTGGCGTAGGCCGAGGCCATGAACGCCGCCATCTCCTCGTGGCGCGTCTGGATGAAACGGATCTTGCCGTTGGCGCGGTTGAGGGCGCCAAACACGCCGTTGATGCCGTCGCCGGGATACCCAAACATCACACGGACGCCCCACGCATGCAGGCGATCTATGAAGTAGTCGCTGACCGTCTTCGCCATTTCGAAAGCCTTCCACGGGGTGCGATGTCCCGTGCTCTGGTGGACCTTGCGGGAAGAACATGCAGCGCGGGGCGATGGTTCCGACCGAGGGTGAGGCGGCGAGCGAGCCGCGCACCGTGAGCGAAGACTGCGCTCCGCCCAAACGGCCGGGCTCGGCCTTCGGCCGCGCGGGCTCTCTCAGGCCATCTCGGCGGCGATGGCGCCGAAGAAGCGCTTGTAGAGGAAGAGATAGAGCGCCTGCATCGCCGCGGTGAGCAGGAACGGAGCGGCGAACTGTCCGCGATGGATCAGCCAGCCGCCCAACACGGGGCCCGCCGCCCGCGGAAGCTGGGTCGAGAGGCTCTGGATGCTGGCGGCGAGTCCGCGGCGCTCGGCGCGCGTCAGGCCCGCGGCCACGACCTGCCGCGCCCCGGCGGTGCCGCGATTGAATGCGGACCGCAGCGCATAGAGGCCGGCGGCCGGGAGAAATGCCGGGGAGAACGGAATCGCGATCAGGAGCCCGATGCCTGCGAGCCGCATCCACACGACCGAGCGGATCACCCCGAGCCGGTGGCTGAGCCAGCCTCCGAGCACCGAGCCGGCCGAGGCGAGCACGAAGCTGACCGCGAGCGCCGGACCGATCGCTGCCGGGCCCTGGCCGAACCGGCGCAGGAACCAGTAGGCGATGAGGGGACTGACGATACCGATCGCGAGTCCGTTGATGGCGCTGACCCCGGCGAGGCGCAGCAGCAGGCGATTCTCCGCGCGCGTGATGTGCGCGTCCTCCTCGGGAGCGGCGGCGACGGCGGGGCGCTCTTCGGCGGCCGTGATGCGGGTCTGGGAGATCAGGATCAATGACACCATCGATCCGGCGAGCGGCAGGGCGAAGAGCGCGCGATAGCTCGCGGGATCGTGAAAGCCGCCGCCGAAGACCGCCGGCACGGCCACCAGTGCCGCCCCCGCCGCCATCCCGAGGAATCCCAGCGTCGCATTGATGGAGAACGCGCGGCGGCGGGCCTCGCCGGCCAGCTCGCGCGCGAGCCACGCCTGCTCCACGGGGGAGAAGGGGCCCGCGGCCCCGTTGGCCCCGCGCCCGAAGCCTGCCACGGTGGCCGCCGCGATCAACACCGGCACGTCGGGCGCGAGCATGGCGGTGAGCGCCGCGAGCGCGGCGGCGATCTCGTAGCCGATCAGGAGGGCGCGCCGGCTCACCCGATCGCTCAGCGGACCGACGATGCTGGTCATCACCGAGCCGAAGAGCAGCCCCGACATCAACACCGTGCCGATGGCCGCGCCGCTGAAGCCGAGCGCCTCGAGGTAGAGACTGAAGCTGGCCACGGTGGCGCCCTGGCCGAGGCTGCGCGCGGCGCGCGCGGCCAGGAGGCGCCTCACGTTGGGAGGCAAGGGGGGATTCACGTCGGCAGAGTAGCACGCGGGCGCGGCAGCGAGGATCCGCCGGCGGGATGAGCTCAGCCCTGCAGCTGCAGCTCCGAACGGCGGCGGTGCAGTGTCGGGAGCCAGCCCTCGAGCTCCGGGCCCGGCATCGCTTTGGCGAGGAGCCAGCCCTGCGCGAGCTTGCAGCCGTACTGGCGCAGCAGCCGCCAGTCCTGCAAACACTCGACGCCTTCGGCCACGGTCTCGATCCCGAGCTGGCTCGCCATCTCCAGGGCGGAGCGCAGGATGACCTGCAGGCTGTCGCGCTCGTGCGCGCCGTGGACGAAGGTGCGGTCGATCTTGAGCTCGGTGAAGGGAATGCGCGCGAGCTGCTGCATGGAGGAGAAGCCGGTGCCGTAATCATCGAGCGAGAGGCGAAAGCCGCGCAGGCGCAGCCGCGTCAACACGCCGAGCGCGATTGGAATGTCGCGCACGAGCGAGTTCTCGGTGATCTCGAGCACGATCTGCTCCGCGCGCAGTCCATGCCGCTGCTGCAGCTGCGAGATCTCCTCCACGAGCTCGCCGTGCTCGAGCACGAGCGGGGAGAGATTGACGGCGATGGAGAGGTCGAGCCCGTGCCGGCACCAGAGCGCGGTCTGCCGCATGGCTTCCTCCGCGACGTGCAGCGTGAGCTCGCGGATGAGCCCGTGTTGCTCCGCCACCGGGATGAAGGCATCGGGGGCGATCCAACCCTGCTGGGCGTCGTGCCAGCGGGCCAGCGCCTCGACGCCGCGGACCCGTCCCGTGTCGATCTCCACCTGCGGATGGTAGTGGACCTGGATGTCGCCGCGAGCGAGAGCGGCGCGCAGCGACTCGGGATCGACCGCCTGGCGGCGGGCCGGTCCCTTCGTCTCGACGGCGGCGCCGTTGAGCTTGTTCCGCAGCAGCGCCGCGAGGCTCGCGAGCGTTAGCGGCTTCTGCAGCGCGCCGACGATGCGAAGTCCCATCGCGGTCCCCATGTCCTGCACCGAGTTCATGAGCGCCCGCTCGCGCGAGGAGGCGAGGATGATCGGCGTGCGGGAGCCGCGCTTCCCGAGAGCCGAGAGGAGCTCGGGGCCGTCCATGGTCGGCATCTCGAGGTCGATGATGAGGAGCGCCGGCGGGGCGGGGAGTCGATCGAGCAGCGCCAGCGCCTCGCGGCCATTGCCGGCCTCGTGCACGTGGGGGATGCGCAGCTCGCGGCAGAGCGCCGCGCCGATTCCGCGCTGCACGCCGCTGTCATCGACGATCAGCACGGAATCGATGGTCTGCAGCCCGTTGCTCGAAGACATGATATTGGGGACCCCTGCGCGGCCACTGCCCGCACCGGCCCCTCCGCATCCGGGAGCGCCGCGGCTCAGGGGCGATATTGGCAATCAAAAGGGTATCGGCGGCAGGCGGCTGAGACTTGAGTCGCACGTTTGCAGGCGAATGCGACGTGCGTCACGCTCGGCGCGTCCCATGCCTCGGTTTGGTGCATCCGGCGGGGGAACGAAGCCCCGCTCGGCGCGTAGAGACATAATCCCGGGCGACCACGATCCGGGTGAGGCCGCGGGAGAGGGTGTCGCTCAGCCGGGCGGCACTGCGCCTGGGAGTGATCTCCCATGTCGCGGAGCGTCTCATCCGCAGCCGGCGCCTGAACGACATCCTGTAGCCGCGGCTAGCGATGGGCTGCGATTTCTGTGGCGGAGTTCCTGGCGGCTGCCTCGGGCGCGGCGTAATCAGTCGCCATGCGCAGAACCTTCGGCATGATCGGCACCACCCTGGCCGGCAGTGTGGGCTGGGCCCTCGGCCAGTACGTGGGGATCGGGACCGCGGTGTTGCTGAGCGCCATCGGCAGCGGAGTCGGCCTTTACTACGGATTCAAGCTGTTCGATCAATGGCTGGGTTAGTCAGCCGGGCGCGTCGTACTCGAGCAGGTTGCCGTACCACGGCTCACGGGCCCGATAGCGCTTCAGCCGCTGCTTCAGGGGCGTGAGGCTCCAGCCGAGATCGCGCGCCTTGGCGAGCGCCTTGCGCTCGCTCTTCACGGCGCGGCTGAAATGGCCTGCGGCCGCGTAGGCCGCGGCACGAATCTCGAGCCCTGTGGGATCGATACCCGGACCGTCCTCGTAGGCCTTCCTTTCCAGCAACAAGGCGCGCGCCGGATCCCGTATCGCAGCCTGCGGCCACGCTGCCAGGACGGCCGACAGATACAGCTCCCCGAAGTCATTGTCCTGCGCGGCGGCCTGTTCCAACCAGAGCACAGCCTGCCGCACGGCCTGGAGGTCCGGCGTGCCGCGAAGCTGCCACTGCGCGAGCAGCGCTTCGGCGTCCGGATCGTTCTGCGCGGCGGCCAGATGCAGCCAGCGCAGCCCCTTGCGAGCCTCGGACGCGCTGCCCCAGCCGCTCATGCCCCAGCCCGTGAGCAGACTCGCGCCGGTCTCGAACTGCGCCGCCGGAATCCCGGCCTGAGCCGCCTTGATGAACCAGGACAACCCGGAGCCCCGGGCCGAGTGGAGCTGAGGCAGGCCCGAGAGCATCGTGCCGTACACGAACTCGGACGTCGGATCTCCGGCCCTGGCGTGCCTGCGCACCCGGCGCAGATAAGTCTGGAGCCCGGAGTAGGCGCTCTCGGAGATGGAGGGCTGCGTGAACTGATAGTAGAGCGCGCACTGCACCGGGCCGGCGCCCGATCGCGGCGCAAACCGGGTGCGCAGTATGCTGTCGCGCGTCAGGAACTCGAAATCGCTCTTATCCGGAAGGGGTGCCTCGAAGAGAACGTGCGGCAGCCGCGTCGTACCGTCCGGAAGGACGGTGAACGCCACGATCAGGCTTCCCTGCTCGCCATCCAACTGTTCGCGCAGAGGGAATGCGGGCCGGTCGAGCTTCACCGGAAGGCAGGGCCGCACTCTGGCGAGCCGGCCCGGCTGCGCGCCGGCGGGGCCGTGCTTGCGAGGCAGCAGCGTCCGCTCGAGTGCCTCCGGTGTGTAGTCAGCGGTGATCCAGCCGGCGATTCTCCTCGAGCCGGGAGCCAGCGCCAGCGTCGGGAGGAGCTGTTGGGCCAGCGCAAGACCCTTCGCCTCACCATTGCGGGATGCGAGCATCGCCCATGCATACGCATGGATGTCGCTCTGATCCGTGCCCTCGCCCGCGGAGTACATGTATGCGACGTCGAGCTGGGCGAGCGGCTGACCGAGCCTGGCGAGCGACAGGAACTGCTGAAACGCGCTCGGGTAATCACCTTTCCTGAAGGTGGCGAGAGCCGAATAAAGATCGGCGCGTGCCGGCAGGGCGACTGCCAGTGCCGCGATCAGGAGCGGCATCGCCACGGCGATGCGGCTCCTCCGTCCTCCGCCGGGCGTGGCGTTCCTCACGTGCGTCCCCGAGTCGATCATGTTGTTTCGGGTGAGGATACCTCACCGGACGGCCCGGGGCATACCGGTGAGCGGTTCGCGGTCGACCCGCGGGTTCGGACCGCCGGTCGGGCTTCCGAGCCGATCACGCCCGGGGGTTGCGCGCCTGCGGGGATTTCTTTGCCGATCGCCGCGCGCGGCGTGAGAATGCGGGCTCACCCCGCACGCATTGGAGAGCACCATGGAACTGCGACCCCTCGGTCGGACCGGTCCTCGAGTTTCCGTCCTCGGCCTCGGCTGCATGGGCATGTCGGGCATGTACGGGCCGGCCGATCGCGCCGAGTCCATCGCGACCCTCGAGGCGGCGCTCGATGCCGGCATCACGTTGCTCGATACCGGATGCTACACTCGTAAGACAATTGCGGCGTCCTCGCTACGGGCCGAGAAGATGCCGGCCACAGGTCGCATCCTTGATCCTGTATCGGTAGTCAAAGTAACACCCGTATATCAAGTGACGTGCATGCGCACCGCCCCAACTGATGGCTCCTGCCGACGCTCCGCGATAGGCGTCGTTGGTCTTCAATGTGCAGTCGCATTCGCGACCGAGAGCGCGCCTCCTCCTCGCCGTGAACGACGAGGCTTGCGGCGCGGAGACCTCGGATGAGCGGCAAGGCGACCATTCTCGATGGCAAGGCCGTCGCCGCGAAGGTGCGCGGCGAGGTCGCGGCGCGCGCGGCGGACTTGGGCGCGAGGCTGGGGCGCCGCCCGGGGCTGGCCGTCGTGCAGGTTGGCGAGGATCCCGCCTCCCGTGTCTACGTGCGCAACAAGCGCCGGGCCGCCGCCGAGGTCGGCATCGAGTCCTTCGCGTACGACCTGCCGGCGACCACCGGCGAGGCGGAGCTGCTCGCGCTCGTGTCGCGGCTCAACAGGGACGATGCGGTGGACGGCATCCTCGTGCAGCTGCCGTTGCCCGGCGGGCTCATCGCAAGCCACGTGATGGATGCGATCGACCCGGCGAAGGACGTCGACGGCTTTCACCCGATCAACACCGGCCTGCTTGCGCAAAAGCGCCCGGCACTGCGTCCCTGCACGCCGCATGGCGTCATCCGGCTGGCCGAGGAATACGGCATCGCGCTTCGGGGCAGAAGGGCTACGGTGGTGGGCGCCTCGAATATCGTGGGCCGCCCGATGGCGCTCGAGCTGCTTCTGGCGGGTGCGACCGTGACGGTCTGCCACACCGGCACTCGCGACGTGCGGGCCGAGGTGGAGCGCGCGGAGCTGGTCGTGGCCGCGGTGGGCAAGCCGCGCTTCGTCCTCGGGGAGTGGATCAGGCCCGGCGCGGCGGTGTTCGACGTCGGGATCAGCCACGATGCCTCCGGCAAGCTGGTGGGGGACGTCGAGTACGAGCAGGCCGCGGAGCGCGCCGGCTGGATCACTCCGGTGCCCGGCGGCATCGGACCCATGACCATCGCGATGCTCTTGTCGAACGCCGTCGAGGCCGCATCGCGACGGCTCGAGTCCGGTAAGCGACACGTCGGCGGCTGAGCGCAGGAGAGAGGCGTGGCTCAAAAACTGAAGAGCATTCTGGCGCCGGTGCCGCGGGACCTGGAGATCGCGCAGAGCGCGCAGCCGCTGCCCATCGGGCAGATCGCGGCCGAGGCGGGAATCCTGCCGGAGGAGCTCGAGCCGTACGGCCGCTACAAGGCCAAAGTGCACCTGTCGGTCCGCGATCGGCTGCAGGATGCGCCGAACGGAAAGTACATCGTCGTCACGGCGATCACCCCGACACCGCTCGGGGAGGGGAAGACCACGACCACGGTGGGGTTGAGCCAGGCGCTCGGGGCGCACCTGGGCAAGCGGGTGTTCACCTGCATCCGCCAGCCCTCCCAGGGACCGACATTCGGCATCAAGGGGGGCGCTGCGGGCGGCGGCTACAGCCAGATCATTCCGATGGAGGAGTTCAACCTCCATCTCACGGGCGACATCCACGCGATCACGGCGGCGAACAATCTGCTGGCGGCGGCGATCGATGCGCGGATGCTGCACGAGGCGACGCAGGACGATGACTCCCTGTTCGAGCGCCTGTGTCCCGCGGCGAAGGACGGCAGCCGCCGGTTCGCGCCGGTGATGCTGCGCCGGCTGCGAAAGCTGGGCATCTCCAAGACCGATCCCAACGCCCTGACGGGGGAGGAGCGCAGCCGCTTCGTGCGCCTGGACATCGATCCGGCATCGATCACCTGGCGGCGCGTCGTCGACACCAACGACCGCATGCTGCGCGAGATCACCATCGGGCAGGGCCCGCTCGAGCATGGGATGGAGCGCGTCACCGGCTTCGACATCACGGTGGCGAGCGAGGTCATGGCGATCCTGGCGCTGACGACCAGCCTCGCCGACATGCGCGAGCGGCTGGGGCGGATGGTGATCGGCACCAACCGGGCCGGGGAGGCGATCTGCGCGGATGATCTGGGCGTGGGGGGCGCGCTCGCGGTGCTCATGAAGGACACCATCATGCCCAACCTGATGCAGACCCTGGAGGGAACGCCGGCATTCGTGCATGCGGGACCGTTCGCCAACATCGCGCACGGCAACTCCTCGATCGTCGCGGACCAGATCGCCCTGAAGCTCGCCGGGCCCGATGGCTACGTCGTGACCGAGTCGGGGTTCGGCGCGGACATGGGCATGGAGAAGTTCTTCAACATCAAGTGCCGCGAGAGCGGACTCGTGCCGAGCTGCGTGGTCCTGGTGGCGACGATTCGCGCGCTCAAGATGCACGGCGGGGGACCTAAGGTCGTCGCCGGCCAGCCGCTGCATCGCGAGTACACCGAGGAGAATCTGGGGCTCGTCGAGCGGGGCTGCGCCAATCTCACCAGGATGATCGCCATCGCCCGGCTGTTCGGTCTGCCCGTGGTCGTCGCCGTGAATCGATTCAAGGACGACACTGCGGCGGAGATCGATCTCGTGCGCAGGATCGCCGTCGATGCCGGGGCGAGCGCCGCCGTCACCTCGAATCACTGGGCACAGGGTGGCGCCGGTGCGGTGGAGCTCGGCCGGGCGGTCATCCGCGCATGCGAGATGCCGGGCCGGTTCAGGTTCCTCTACCCGCTCGACATGCCGATCAGGCGCAAGATCGAGACGATCGTCCGGGAGATCTACGGCGGCGCCGGCGTCGAGTATCTGCCGGAGGCCGAGAAGAAGATCGATCTCTACACCCGGCTCGGATTCGACGGATTGCCGATCTGCATGGCGAAGACGCACCTGAGCCTCAGCCACGATGGCAGCCTCAAGGGCGCACCGACGGGCTTCATCGTTCCGGTGCGGGACGTCCGCGCGAGCATCGGTGCCGGATTCCTCTATCCGCTGCTCGGCGCGATGAGCACCATGCCCGGCTTGTCGACGCGGCCTGGGTACTATGACGTCGACCTGGACCCGGAAACCGGACGGGTGATCGGCCTCAGTTGAGTCGAGCCGTCAGGCCTCGCTGCCCGGACTCGCGGTGCTGAGTCTGCCCGCGGCGCGCCCGAGCACCTCCTCGGCGAGTTGCAGCGCGCTTCGGTGCCGTCCCGTTTCCTCCGCGAGCCGCTCCCGGTACGCGGACATCCGCGACCCCAACACTCTGACGTTCGATTCTGCGCAGAGCAGGAACGCGCGCAGGGCGCCGGACAGCAAGGCGACCGCGGCACCGAGATCCGCGAGCACCACGAGGTCGACCAGGGAGAGGGCCTCGGCCGAGCATTGCAGTCCCGCGGCGGCGGCGGCGGCTGCGGCAAGCGGCAGATCGATGGCCTTGCCGAGTGCGGCATCGAGAGCGCTCCGGCGCTCGATCCGCTCCCGCTCGGTCGCATGCGGTAACCGCGCGCAGGCCAGGTAGGCCTCGAATGCCGCCGTGTCGTCGGCAGCGAGCTGGAGCATCCGGGCCGATTCCGCCCGCAGGGTGTCCAGAAGGGGCTGGCGCCTCGCGAGGTCCGCGGCTGGTCCGCCCCTGCGAGCGCTGACCGCGAGCGCCTTCGCCAGGAGCCCCAAGGCGAAACTGGCCGAAACGGCGGCAACGGCAACACCCGCCGGCGCGGGCTGGCCGCCGGCCGCGGCTTCGCGGAAGCGCTCCACGGTCGACTCGGATATCGGGGTCGTCAACGCGTCCGTCCACGTGGGGTAATCGGTCTACGATAAGGGGCCGCGAGGCACGGTTCAATGCCCCGGGGAGGCAGGCATGGACCTTGCGTCGGTCTGGCTCGAGCCGCTGGAGGCACTGGGGTCCGAGCTCCGATGAGAGGTTGACGGGTGAGCCGCATCAAACCCGACTTTGCTGCCGTATTCGACGCAACGCCCACGCCGTTCATCGTCGTCGCGCCTCCGCAGTTCACGATCGTCGCCGTGAACGATGCGTACCTGCGCGCGACGATGAGTGATCGCGCCGCGCTCCTCGGCCGTACCCTCTTCGAGGCGTTCCCGGATGATCCCGCCGATCCCGGTGCGACCGGCGTGCGCAATCTGCGCGCGTCTCTCGAGCGCGTGATCGCCGAGCGCCGCCGGGACGTGATGGCTCCCCAGCGCTATCCGATCCGCCGGCCGGAGGAGGAGCGCTTCGAGGAGCGGTGGTGGCGCGCCGTCAACGCGCCGGTGCCCGGGCCGGACGGTGAAGTCCAATTCATCATCCATCGGGTCGAGGACGTCACCGACATCGTGCGGCTGTGCAGCGCAAGCGAGGCGCAGACCCAGCTTCACCAGGACCAGCAGACGATCATCGGAAGCCTGCGCGAGACCGCGTCGGTCCTGCGGCGCATGATCTCGATCGACACCGTCGGCGTGCTCTTCTTCGATCTCTCGGGACGCATCCTCGAGGCCAACCGGGCATTCGAGCGCATCACCGGTTACGGCGGGGAGGAGCTGCGGCGCCTGCCGGATTGGCTGGCATTGACTGCCGAGGAGTTCCGGGAGGCGACCGAGCGGCATGCCCGCGAGCTGGCGGAGACCGGCCACACCTCCCCGTACGAGAAGCAGCTCGTGCGCAAGGACGGCACCCGCGTGTGGGGATTGTTCGCGCCCACCCGGCTCTCGGGAGCCGGACCCACGGCCGAGTGCGTCGAGTTCATCGTCGACATCAGCGAGTGGAAGCGCACCGAGATGGCCCTCCACGAAGCGGACCGCCTCAAGGACGAGTTCCTGGCCACATTGGGTCACGAGCTGCGAAACCCCCTGGCGGCATTGCGCAACGGACTGTCGGTCATCCGCCGCGCCGGGTCGGATACGACGCTGCGCGAGCGCTCGTTCGAAGTGATGGACCGTCAGCTCAACCACCTGGTGCGTCTCGTCGACGATCTGCTCGACGTCGGCCGCATCACCGCGGGGAAGATCGAGCTGCGCAGGGCCGCCGTGAGTCTGCGGGATGTGCTCGCGAGCAGCGTCGAGGATTCCCGGACCATGATCGAGCGGCGCGGGCAGACGCTCGAGATCGACTGGCCGACCGGTGAGCTGCCGGTCGAGGGAGACTTCGATCGGCTGACGCAGGTGTTCTCGAACATCCTGTCGAACGCCGCGAAATACACCGCGCCGGGCGGCCGGATCACGGTGAGCCTGGGCCGGGAAGGGGATGAGGCCGTGGTCCGCGTGACCGACACGGGAATCGGCATCTCGCGGGCGGACCTGCCCCACGTTTTCGATCTGTTCTCGCAGGTCGGCGCGCAGCAGGATCGCAAGGCGGGGGGACTCGGCATCGGGCTTGCGCTCGTGAAGCAGCTCATCGGCCTGCACGGCGGGACGGTCGGGGTTTCCAGCAAGGGCATCGGGCGGGGGAGCACCTTCACCGTGCGGCTCTGGATGGCGGCATCCCGGCCGAAAGACGACGCGGCGGACGCGCCGGACTCGCCCGTCGCGGGCTGCAGGCACCGCATCCTCGTGGCGGACGACAATCCCGATGCGGTGAACTCGCTCACCGCGCTCCTCGAGCTCGACGGGCACGAAGTGGTGACGGCCTGCGACGGCATGGAGGCCGTCAAGAAGGCCAGGCAGTATCCCTTCGAGTTCGCCTTCCTCGATCTGGGCATGCCGAGGATGAACGGACTCGATGCCGCGAGGCAGATCCGCCGCCTCCCGGGTCGGGAAGGGGCAATCCTCGTGGCGCTCACCGGTTGGGGTCAGGATCGGGACCGCGAGCGCACTCGCGCGGCCGGATTCGACCGGCATCTCGTCAAGCCCGTGGGCGAGCGGGAGCTGCGGGAGCTCTTGCGCCACGGCGGAGCGCGGCCGAACGCGTGAGGATGCGGCGTTGCAGCTCTCATGGATGTGAGCGAGTGCGCCGGCTCCGAGTCGTTGGCGCGAGAGAGGCGGTCGGGAACGGGCGGGCTCGCAGCAGCAGCGTGGTCAGGAAAGCTCCTTCATGATCTGAGCGTAGGAGATCAGAGCAAAGAGGGCGGTACCTCCGACGATGTTGCCGAGCAACACCGGGATCGTGAATCCCAGCACCAGGTGCCCGAGCCCGAGCTGACCATTGACGAGCAGCAGGAAGGCTTCGACGCTTCCCGCCACAATGTGCGTGAACCCGCTCAGCGCGATGAGATAGGTCATCAGCGTCACCACGTGGAATTGCGCCGCTTCCGCGTTGGGGATCAGCCACACCATGGCGGCGATGAGAAAGCCGGCCCCGATACCTTTGAAGAACATGGCGGCCCAGCCGTTCTCCATCATGTGCCGGCTGATCTCCAGCATCTGGGCGCGCAGATCCGGCGTCAGGACCGGCGTGAAGGTGCAGAACGCGGCCGCGATCAGCGTTCCGGCCATGTTTGCCGCAAAGACGATCGCCCACATCCGCGCAAGGAGCCTCAGGTTTCGCAGGGTGAGCTCCGCGCCGAGCGGAAGCACCGCCGCGATCGTGTTCTCGGTGAAGAGCTGCTGGCGCGCGAGAACCACCATCAGGAAGCCGACCGGATAGCCGAGGCTGGTGATGAGCGGCCGCCAGGGGGCATCGGGCAGGTGCGCCTGCAGCATCGCCTCGGTCAGGAGCGAGAAGCTGATCGAGAGTCCCGCGGCCACTCCCGACCACCAGAGCGAGACCGCCGGGCGGACCATCTCCTCCTCGCCTTCGCGGCGCACCACCTCGTAGATCATCGGGGCCCGCAGCCGTGACTTGTCCTCGATCGCCTCGACGTCCTGCGGGCTGAAGACCTCCTCCGGACCGGTGCCATCTTCGCCCCGGCCCTTGTCGGCCGCTGCGGCCCGGTATTGTTCCCCGCTCATGTTGCGTATGCTCGCTGAGTTGGACGTGTGCTCCGCCGTCACATCCGAAGCGCAAGCACTGCTCCCGAAACTCGAGGCGCTGCAGCTTTGCGTACGCGAGCGCGAACGCGGCGGTCTCGCATGCGGCTCCCGATCGGGTCGAGGCCGCGGCCGAGAGCCCCGCGAGAGCCCCCCGAGAGCAAGTCCGGTCGGTCGGGCCGCACGCGCACGCAGTCGGCGTTACACCGAAGGCCGCGACATTGTCGGAACCGACAGCAGCTGCGCAATGGCCGCAGCCCTGCGGCTATGTCTCGCCGCGGGGACGGAGGAGGAGAGGGGCGTACCGGAGCGCAAAGAGCCCAAACGCGCCGATCCAGAGCGCGGCGGCGCCGACCAGCAGGTCGGGCCGCGCCCGCGTCGCCAGCGCCGCGCTGACCCTGACCGCCGCGGCGAGTACCACCAGCGCGTAGATCAGCGTCGTCGCTCCGTCCGCGGCAAGCTTCTGGCCGGTGTGGCCCCGCGTCGCCCGCGTCATCACCGCGAGAATCATGGTTCCGATGGCGCCGGCCGTAAGCGCGTGGATGGCTGCGCTCAGCGGAAAGGCGGGATCGAGCGTCGCGACACCCAACGCTCCGACTCCGATCACCAGCCAAGCATAGCCGACGTGCAGCACGAGGAGGAGCGGCTCTGAGCGCGTGCCGGCCCCGCGCCAGCGAAGCAGTCGCCAGAGGTTGACCGCCGCGGCGCCGAGCAGCGCGATGCCTGCCGGACGCGCGGCCGGAGCGAACACCCATGCGAAGAGCGACGCATGGAGCACTCCCAGGGAGAGGCGATCGACGGCGCCGGAAGCGGCAGGCAGCCGCGCTTGCCTGCGCGCGGCCAGCCAGTTGCGGGTGAAGCTCGGAACGATCCGGCCCGCCACCACCGAGATCAGAACCAGGATCGCGGCGAGTCCCAGCCGCCAGCCGTAGCCGCTGAGTCCGCCGTAGCCCTCGAGACTCGCATCGGTCAAGAGCTCGGCGACGGCGAGGACTACCAGCGGTGCGATCATGGGAAGGTTGCGCCGGTTGCCGCCGGCGATGATCTCCCGTGCGACCACGGCGGTGAGCGCAACGGGGAAGGCGAGATCCGCTGCGATCGCGAGCCAGGCCGGCATCCAGGCCGATACGAGCGAGGCGAGCCTGCCGAGCATCCAGAGCCCGAAGAGCGCGGCGAGCGGCGCGCCGGAGATGGGCCGGCGCCCCGTCCAGTTGGGAATCGCCGTCAACAGGAAGCCCCCGATGGCCGCCAGGACGAAGCCGAAGAGCATCTCGTGGATGTGCCAGATGAGCGGGTCGAAGCGGCTCGGCAGCGTGAGTCCCGCGGTGAGCATCGCGATCCAGAGCGCGATCGCCGTGGCGGCCCAGACTCCCGCGGCGAGAAAGAACGGCCGGAAACCGTAGGAGAAGAGCGCGAGCGAGGAGCGCCCGGATGCGAGCCCGGCGGCGGTGCTCACGGGGTCTCCTCCCGCGTCAGCGGCAGGGGCGGGGTGGATCCCGGCGAGCGGGCGGTGCCGCGGCTGACGAGCGGCCGGAGCTTCACGAGGAAATCCCACGCCATCAGCAGAGCGCCGGCCGCGAACACGATGTCCCCGGGCATTCGCATCCATTGCCAGAAGAGGGTCGTGTCGTAGAACGCCTGGCTGCGCGCATAGGCGAGGCCGTGCTCATACACCGCCGCGAGCTGCGGCCAGCCGATGGGGAAGAAGTTGAGCACGATCCAGAGGACGAGGCCGCAGTTGTAGAGCCAGAACGCCCAGCGTCCGGCCGTCTCGCTGAATTCGTGCTCGTCGCCGGCGGCGTAGCGCAGACAGAAGTAGACGAGCCCGAGCCCGAGGAGCCCGAAGGCGCCGAAGAGCGCCGTGTGGGCATGGTTGAGCGTGAGGAAGGTGGCATGCTCGTAGTAGTTGACCAGCGGAGCATTCAAGGTGCCGCCGCCGAATACGCCGGCGCCGACGAAATTCCAGAACGCGGCTCCGATCACGTAGAGATACGCCAGCCCGTACTTGAAGTCCCCCGCGGCCTTGATGAGTCGATGGTGCTGAATCGCATCGATGACGAGGAGCAGGAGCGGCAGCACCTCGATGAAGGAGAACACCGATCCCAGCGGCACCCACATGCCGGGCTCACCCGCCCAGTACAGGTGGTGACCCGTGCCGAGGACGCCGCCGAGGAAGATGAGGATCAGCTCGAGATACACCGAGCGCTCCGCGAGCTGCCGCGAGACGAGCCCCAGCGCCATCAGCAGATAGGCGCTGATCGCGGCGGCGAAGAACTCGAAGGACTGCTCGACCCACAGGTGCACCACCCACCAGCGCCAGAAGTCGGAGATGGTGAAGGACTTCTCGACGCCGGTGAGCGGGATCATCCCGCAGGCGTAGAGCAGGGCGATGTTCACGGTGGACGCCCAGAGCAGATGCTCCAGTCGGATGCGCCCCGACCAGAACGCGCGGGTGGTGGAGGCTCGCGTCCCACGGTCGGGCCACAGCGCGCGGAACACCAGCGCGCTCCAGATCGCGAGTCCGCCAAAGAAGCCGATCTGCCAGGCGCGGCCGAGCTGGATGTAGGAGAGCCCCTGCTCGCCGAACCAGAACCAGCCGGTCTTCACGTACCCCATGATGTCCAGGTAGTTGCCCGCGAGCGCGCCGACGACGATGGCGACCGTCGCCCAGAAGAGCACGTCCACCAGCAACGCCTGGCCCTTGGGCTCGGCACGGCTGATGGCCGGCGCGAGGAACAGCGCCGCGCCGATCCAGGACACGCCGATCCAGACGATCGGTGACTGGATGTGCACGTCGCGCAGGAAGTTGAAGGGCAGGAACCTGTCGACCGGAATGCCGTAGAAGCTCGAGCGGTCCGAGTAGTAGTGCGCCATGATCGAGCCGGCGAGGATCTGCAGGAGCAGCACGCCCGCGACCACGAGGAAGTACTTGGCCGTCGACCGCTGGCTCGGCGTCAGCGCGCGGAATTGCCCGAGCACCGGCTCCATCGGCGCATCATCGGGGGTGTTGATGTAGCGCTCGTAGATGAAGAGCACCGCGCCGAAGGCGAAGAAGGTGAAGCAGAAGCTGATCCAGGTCCACTCGAAGGTGGCCGTGGTCGGCGTGTTGCCGACCAGCGGCTCGTAGGGCCAGTTCTGCGTCCAGGAAGCGATTCCGCCCGGACGGCGCGCGACGGTGGTGATGGAAGAGTAGATCAGGAAGTCGGCCGTCTGCGCCGCGGTCTGCGGGTCGAGGCTGTAGGCCTGCGTCCAGCCCTTGGCGTAATCCTGATGCAGCAGCGAGGCGGCGATCTTCTCGCGCAGCGCCGGGATCGCGCGGGCGACCGCGCCCGGCAGGCTCACGGTCCCGCGGGTGAGGTCGATGCCCTGCAGATCCTTCCGCATGACCGCCTTGACCGCCGCCTGATCCTCGGGCGCGAGCTGCGAGAGCGGCTTGCCGGCGCGCTCCTGCGCGAGGTTGCCCTCGGTCAGCGTGGCCAGCCTGACGAGATTCGCCGCGGTGTAGTCCTCACCGAAGTACGAGCCCATCCCGTAGAGGCTGCCGTAGTCCATGAGGTCGGCGCGCTGAAAGCCGGCCTTCCCGGCTTCGATGTCGGCGGCCGTCATGAGGGTGGAGCCGTCGGGCGCCAGGAACCTGGCCGGTATCGGCGGTGCGCCGCGGTATGTCGCGACCGTGGACCAGCCGAGCATCGCGAACGTGACGATCGCCACGCCGAGCAGGATCCACTTGAGCACATTCCCGACCGGGTCCTCGCCCGATCGCAGGGTTGCGGCACGTACGCTCATCACTCGGCTCCTGATCTCTTCAATGGAGGCAGATTCCTGCCGGGGGCTGCATTTGGGTCGCGTTGCGATATATTCACGGGCCGCCGCCAAGCGAGGCCATACGTACTACTGCATACGGCGGACGCGGCTCACCGCTGCAGCAAGGGGAGCTTGTCCGGCACGCCATCCCACTGCGCGGCATCCGGGGGCGCCGCGATCTTCGCGGGCAGCACCGGCCAGAGGCGGGCGAGCTGCCGGTTGAGCTCGAGGAAGTGCTCCTGGCGCGGGGGCGTTTCCTCTTCCGGGAAGATGGCCTCTGCCGGGCACTCCTCGACGCACAGCGTGCAATCGATGCACTCATCGGGATCGATCACCAGCATGTTCGGTCCCGCGTGGAAGCAATCCACCGGACAGACCTCGACACAGTCGGTGTACTTGCACCGAATGCAGTTCTCGGTGACAACGTGCGTCATGGCGTGCTCCTCGTCTCGCCGGCATCTCCTGCCGCGGAAAACTAGTCCCGGGAGCGGCGGGGCGCCTTGACGGTCATCAAGGTTGCCCCGGTGCCGCGGGCTGGATAACCTCGGGCGCAGTGGAACGGGAGTCGGGCTGCACGTGGACGGCGCACTGGGGCGCGAGCTGCGTCATCATTATCTTTTCTCGGCACTGAGCGATGCTCAGCGCGAGCGGCTGCTCGCCAGCGCCGAGCGCCGGCGCTTCGCCGCCGGGGAGAGCCTCTTCGCCCATGGCGATGTGGCGCGGCGCTTCTTTCTGCTGCGCACCGGGAGCGTCAAGCTCTATCGGCTCTCACCCGAGGGCGGCGAGAAGATCATGCGACTGATCCGGCCGTCTCAGACATTCGCCGAGAGCACCGTCTTCATGGAGGAGCCGCGCTATCCGGTGCACGGCGCGGGGGTGGACGCCGGGGAGGTCGTCGCTTTCGACCGGGAGGCGTTCCTCGCGGTCCTGCAGGAGTCCTTCGCCACGTGCCGCGCCGTCATGGGGCAGATGGCCGCGCGCATCCAGGCACACTGGGACGAGATCGAGACGCTCGCCCTGCAGAACAGCCGCTACCGCGTTGTCCATTACCTGCTGAGTCTCGCCCCCTCCGGCGCGCGGGGGCGGGTGCGCATCGATCTGCCCGCGCGCAAAGTGGTCATTGCGGCTCACGTGGCAGTCACTCCCGAGACGCTGTCGCGCACGCTTCGAGTCCTTGCGGATGAGCAGCTCATCGAAGTGGCGGGTGAGGCGGTGACGATTCTGGACTTGCAGAAGCTTCGCCAGCACATGCAGTGACTCCCCGGCGCACATCCATACGCCAGCTGCCCTGAGACCTCGATGCCGCCGAAATCAGCCCGCAAGGCTCGACGCAAGAGCTCGCGAGGACGTCGCCGCCGCGGGTGGCGGCTGAAGCGGGCGTGGCCGAGCGCGCGGCTGCGGCGCCGGTGGCTTCGGGCCTTCAGGCGTGCGCCTGGAGGTGTGCAGATCTGCATCGCACTGAGCATCGCAGCCGCGCTGTTTCTGGTAGTCAACTGGGTCTATCAGGTCATCCACAAGCCGACCGAGTTGTTCTTTCCTGTGAGCGGGGACCTCTACAAGTCCCCGGCGCAGACCTGGAGGGATTACGGTCCGCTCTTCGAGAGGTACTCGACCGATGTCATGTCGCCGCAGCTGCTGGCGGCTCTGGCTCAGGTCGAGGCCTCCGGCAACCCCATCGTCCGCACGTACTGGCGCTGGTCATGGAAGCCCCATCCGTTCGAGGTGTATCGCCCCGCCTCGAGTGCCGTGGGCATGTACCAGCTGACCGATGGCACGTTCGCGCAGGCGAAGCACTATTGCATCCACGATCATAGGGCCGTCGAGGACGGTCCCTGGGACGACTGGCGCTCGTGCTGGTTCAACAGCCTCTACATGCGCGTAATCCCAGCCGACGCGATCGAGATGACATCCGCCTACCTCGACCGCGCCGTCAGCGGGATTCTCCTCGCACGTCGCGTGCGGCACGCCAGCTTGCGGCAGGAACAGGACCTCGCGGTCCTCATCCATCTCTGTGGGGCCGGCGCGGGCGACCAGTACGTGCGCAGAGGCTTCTCACTCACGAGAGGACAGCGGTGCGGCGATGAGG
>DASTAC010000070.1:0-17567 GCA_035713045.1 Steroidobacteraceae bacterium | reverse complement strand
GCCTGTCGGCCTGCATCATCACGTACAACGAGGCCGACAGGATCGAGGCCTGCCTGCGCTCGGTCGCCTTCTGCGACGAAGTGATCGTCGTCGACTCGCACTCCACCGACGGCACCCGTGAGCGGGCGGCGGCCCTCGGTGCGCGGGTCATCGAGCGGGACTGGCCGGGGTATCGGTCACAGAAGCAGTTTGCCGTGGAAGCCGCGAGCCACGACTGGGTGCTCTGTCTGGATGCCGACGAGCGGGTGAGCGATGCGCTGCGGGCGCAGATCGAGAGCTGGCGCGAGCGCGGCTTCGGCGACTATGCCGGCTGGTCGGTGCCGCGCATCACCGAGTATTTCGGCCGGTTCCTCCGCCACGGCAATGCCTACCCCGACCGGCTGGTGCGGCTCTTCGACCGCCGCCGCGGCGGCTGGGTGGGGCGGGAGATCCACGAGAACACCCGGGTGCAGGGGCGGGTGGGCAAGCTCAAGGGCGACCTCGAGCATTACTCCTACCGCAGCCTGGCGGATCACCACCGCCGGATGCAGCGCTACGCGGAGCTGATGGGCCAGGCGCTCTACGAGGACGGCAAGCGCTGCGGACTCGGCAAGGTGCTCCTCAACCCCCAATGGCGATTCCTTCGCGGGTACGTACTCAGGCTCGGCTTCCTCGACGGCTGGCGCGGACTCGTGTTCGCGCTCGTGGAGTCGAGCTACGTGCGGCGCAAGTATCTGCATCTCTACGTCCGCTGCCGGGGGCTGCCCAGCTGAGCTCGGCAACCGCCTCCGTGCCGCCGCCGCAGGCGTAAAATGCGCGTGGTACGGGTTGCAGCTGAAGAGGGAGCCGGAGCATGGCGTTGACGATCACGGTGAACGGCAGAGCACGTGAGGTCGAGTCGGCGGCGGATACCCCGCTCCTTTGGGTGCTGCGCGATGAGCTCGACCTCAAGGGCACGAAGTTCGGCTGCGGGATGTCGTTCTGCGGCGCGTGCACGGTGCACCTGGACGGAGTCCCCACCCGCTCGTGCATCACACCGGTGTCCCGGGTGGGCACCGCCAAAGTGGTGACGATCGAAGGCATCGGAGACACCGAGATCGGCGGGCGGGTGAAAGCGGCGTGGCTGGCGCTCGATGTGATGCAGTGCGGCTACTGCCAGTCGGGCCAGGTGATGACGGCGACCGCCCTGCTCACGAGAGCTCCCAAGCCGACCGACCGGGACATCGACACCGCCATGAGCGGCAATCTCTGCCGCTGTGCGACCTATACCCGGATCCGCGCCGCCATCAAACAGGCGGCGGGATTGCCCACCGACGACACCCGGGAGGTGTGAGATGGCGGGCCAGGATGCATTCGGTCCAGCTGCCGGAGCTCGAGCGGACGGCGACTGCGGCGTGCCGAGCAGGCTCACGAGGCGCGCTTTCCTGACGGCCGGTGTCGCCGCGGGCGGCGGGCTGCTGCTGACACTGCACCTGGGCTCCGCCGAGGCAGGCGAGCTCGCCGCGGCGGCACCTGCCGCCGGTGCGCAGCTCAACGCCTTCGTCCGCATTGCACCGGACGGCATCGTCACGATAGTCGCCAAGAACCCGGAGATCGGGCAGGGGAGCAAGACCATGCTGCCCATGCTGGTCGCCGAGGAGCTCGACGCCGACTGGCCGCAGGTGCGCGCCGAGCAGGCGATGCTGAATCCGATCTACGGCGAGCAGTTTGCGGGCGGCAGCATGGCGACGCCCCTCAACTGGGAGCCGATGCGGCGCATCGGCGCTGCCGGCCGGCAGATGCTGGTGCTCGCGGCGGCGCAAACCTGGAAAGTGCCGGTGACCGAATGCGACGCAAGAAGCGGCGTCGTGCGGCATAGGCCGAGCGGCCGGACGCTCGGCTACGGCGCTCTTGCGGACAAAGCCGCGGCGCTGCCGGCGCCGGACCTGCGGTCGGTCACGCTGAAGGATCCCAGGGACTACCGCATCATCGGCCACTTCACGGGGGGCGTGGACAGCGCCCGGGTGCTGGAGGGACAGCCGCTCTTCGGGATCGATACCGTGGTGCCCGGAATGGTCTATGCCGCTTACCAGAAGGGGCCGGTATTCGGCAGCAGGGTGGTGAGCGCCAACATCGCCGCGGTAAAGGCGATGCCGGGAGTGCGCGACGTCTTCATCCTGCGGGAATCCGATCCGGAAGCCGTCTTCAGAATGGGACTGCTCGACGGCGTCGCCATCATCGCCGACAGCTGGTGGCAGACTCAGAAGGCGCTCGAGACGCTGCGGGTCATTTGGGACCGCGACTCCAACGTGGGGCAGAGCACTGTTGGGTTCGAACGTCAGGCCGCGGCGCTGTCGCGAGAGCGGCCGCAGTCGCTCGTGCGCAGCGACGGTGAAGTCGATAAGGCCCTCGCTCACGCGCATAAGGTGCTGCAAGCCTCGTACGCCTATCCGTTCCTCGCGCACGTGGATCTGGAGCCGCAGAACTGCACCGCGCACTGCAAACGCGACGGCAGCGTCGAGATCTGGGCGCCGACACAGAATCCCGAGCCGGGACGCAAGCTCGTCGCGGCTGCCCTGGGGATCGAGGAGAGCAGGGTGGCCGTGCACATGACCCGGGTGGGCGGCGGATTCGGGCGGCGGCTGTTGAACGATTACATGGTGGAGGCCGCGATGATCTCGAAACGGGCCGGCCGCCCCGTGAAGCTCCTCTGGAACCGGCGCCAGGACATCCAGCACGATGCGTATCGGCCCGCGGGCTTCCACCACTTCACGGCGGGGCTCACGCCGGAGGGCCGGATCGGGGTCTTTCGGGATCACTTCGTGACCTTCGGTCAGGCCGGGAAGGTCGCCTCGTCGGCCGGTCTTCCCCGCAGCCATTTCCCGGCCGGCTTCGTCCCCAACCTGGAATACGGACAGTCGCTCATCGAGCTTCGGGTGCCGACCGGGCCGCTGCGCAATCCGGGCGGCAACGCGCTCGCATTCGCCTTCGAGTCCTTCATCGACGAGCTGGCGCATGCGGCAGGGCGGGACCCGCTCGATTTCCGGCTCGACCTGTACGGTCCGGCGCGGGTGCTGCCCACGGTCGCCCCCCCGGGCCGTCCCCATCCGCCATTCGACACCGGGCGCATCCGCGGGGTGCTGGAGCTGGTCGCGGAGAAGTCCGGCTGGCGCACCCGCCAGGACCTGCCGCGCGGCACCGGCATGGGACTCGCCTGCTATTACAGCCACTACGGCTACTTCGCCGAGGTCGTCAAGGCGAGCGTCGCCCCCGACGGCACGCCCAAGGTGCACAAGGTCTGGGCGGCGGGAGATGTGGGCCGCCAGATCATCAATCCCGCCGGAGCCTACAACCAGGTGCAGGGCGGCATCCTCGATGGCCTCGGCGCCGCGCTCCATCAGGCCGTCACTGTCGAGAACGGCAGGGTGGTGCAGGAGAATTTCAACACCTACAGGCTGCTGCGCATGAGGGAGGCGCCCCCGGTCGAGGTGCATTTCCGCATCTCGGAGAATCCCCCCACGGGGCTCGGCGAGCCGGCGCTGCCCCCGGTGCTGCCGGCGCTCTGCAACGCGCTTTACGCCGCAACCGGCAGGCGCATTCGCAGCCTCCCGATCGATCCGAGGGAGCTGCGCGGGGTGTAGCGCCGCGGGCGCCTCTGGCGCACGGCGGCCGGCCCCGATCCGGATCGGGGCGGGCGCTGCGTTTCGGGCTATCGGGGCGGGTGGGAGCTCGCGGGGTGAGCGCTTCGCGGATGCACGCCGCTTCGCGTTTTGCGCTCCGATTTCCTGACGCTATGCTCGGCGCTGGCAACGCGCAGCTCCTTGGCCTGGGATTCCTTCATCCGATGCGTCGTGCGTCTGAGCTGTGCGGTCGCTTTGTTCAGCTTGACGTTGGCCGCCTGCATCTGCTCGCGCTCATGCTTCACCTGCGAGGTGAGCTGCCTCACGCTCTTCTTGCTCGCAGGCCGTTGGCTCGCCGGTGTGCTGGCCGTGTGGGAGTCGTGGGAGGTCGTCTGGGCCAGGGCCGGGCCGGCTGTGAGGCCGAAGGCCGCGGCGACGAGAGCGGCGATCACGTTCTTCGAAGATGAGCTCTGGTTGCGCATGCAATCACTCCTGTGGTTCGGAACCCGCGGTACGGCCGCAGCTTGCGCCCGCTCGCCGATGGGTCATTTGACAGAAGTTCAAGCAAAGGTCGTTCCAGCCGCCGCGCCCGCCCCCAGGCTCGCCGGCTCGACCGTGATCGCATGCGATCGGGGATCGCCCCCTTGCAATCGCCGAGGCGAAGGCAAGGGGGCTTCCTGCAGGAGCCTTACGGCGCCGGGTGAGGCGCCATGATCTTCGCCAACATGTTCTCGGTGCCCGGGATCCGCACCAGGTGCGGATAGAGCGGGCCGCCGAAATAGCTGACCGGGATCGTGTGGAACCAGCCGTCCTGCGAGACGGTGAACTGCGTCGGCTGCTGATGGTGCTGCGCCTGGAGCAGGTAGTAGTTCAGCACCTTCGGCGTGAAGCTCTGGCCGTCGACAGCCTCGATCTTCATCCCCGGGGACATGCCGGCCTGCCAGGCGGGTGAGCCCTCGCGCACGTCGGTGAGCACACCCGTCTTGTTGATGTTGAAGCCGTAGGTGAACCACTGAGTGTCGAAGTGGAACAGCCCTTCCGCGGCCTTCACGAACGGGTTGGGCTTCGCGGTGTACTCGAGACGCCAGCCCGAGCGCTTCAGCTCGCCCGTCGGCGGGAGCTTCGCGATCTCATACACGTGCCGCTGGAAGAACGCGTGCCAGTCGTACGGCACCACCTCGTTCAGCAGGTGCTCGATGTCGGCGCGGGTATAGGTCTTGGTGATCGGTCCCGTCAGTGCCGGCGCACTGTACAGATGCAGGAAGTCGTCGAGAGATTTCTTCCCGTGGGTCTTCTCGCGGATGATGGTGTCGACATCGAGCCAGAGCAGCTCGCCCTCGGTGTAGAAATCCCCGGCCGTGCGGCGCATCGAGGCGTACTCCCCGCGCGCCTGGTCGTAGAAATAAGGCGCGCCGGTGGTCAGGTCGATCAGCGGCGTGGTATCCCGGCCCGGCTCGGTCGCCATGCGGCTGTAGATCATCGCCAGATACTGCGGATACTGGCTCGGCTTGCGGATGCCCGAGCGGAACGAGAGCAGGTCGCCCAGATACTGGTTCATGCCCTCGTAGACCCACAGCAGATCGGTGCGCTGCGGGATCTGATAGTTGTCCGTGGTCAGATCCCAGGGCCGCCGGTACTTGCCGTTCCAGGAGTGCGAGAACTCGTGGGTGACCAGATCGCCCTCGAGGAGCTGCTCCGTCGGATTGGTCATGAAGTCCGCCGAGGCGCGGTTGTCGCTCGACTGGTGGTGCTCGACGCCCTCGAAGCTGATCTTGTTCGAAAGCGACAGCAGGGCGTGGTAGTTGTACCAGTGGCGCGAGCCGTAGAGCGCGAACGCCTGAGCCGGCACGTTCTTGTAGGCGGCGAGGAGCTTCGGCGGGACGTCGAGGTCCTGCGGCGCGTCGGCGAACATGTCGAGCCACATGTGGGCGTCGCCCTGCTGCCAGAGCAGCACTTTCTTGTAGTAGTGGCCGATGAAGAGCGGCGAGTCACCGACGTAGGTGAGCGGCTCCTCGTCGAAGTCGACGCGCTGACCGTCGTGGCTCGCGGTGGTGAGCGCGGTGCTGTAGCCCCAGTCCTTCGGGAGGATGACGCTCGCCTTGAGGTAGTAATTGTGATAGTTGACGTCGTTCTGGTAGAAGAGCACCCGCGTCCAGCTGATCACCGCGACGTTGCCGGAGGCTCTCTTGCTGGTCCCGCCGTTCAGGAGGACTGTGAACTGCACCTTCAGGGAGTGCACGCCGCGCGGCACCGTCACGTGGAAGGCATACATGTCCACCGGGTCGCGATGCCAGGCGATCGGCTTGCCGTTGGCGCTCACCTTGATCTGCGAGACGTCCGCCAGCGGGTTGTGCGGCGCGTGATAGCCCGGGATCCACTGCGGATAGACGAACGTGAACGGTCCGGGGCGCACCGGGATGTGCATGGTCGAGGTCGCGAAGCCGCGGGCGGCGGTGCTCGCATCCAACACCAGGGTCTCGGGATTCGATCGGGTGGCGTACGGTCTGGCATTGGCGTTGGGCTCGGCCGCGCTCGAGGCACGGGACGCGCCGAGCGCGCACGCCAGCAGACCGACTCCGCACAGGGGTAGCAGTCGCTTCACGGCAGGTTTCCTCCAGAATGTTGTTGCGCGGAGGCGCGAACGCGCCAGCCGCGGCTGACCGCAGAGTATGCCATGGGCACGGTCTCTGCGGCGGCAAGGTGATGCCTTCGAATTCGACGAGCGGTGTGGCCGGAGAGACGAAACGCGGCCTGCGGAGCGAACGAAAGGACGAGTGGTCAGTTGTGTCCGTGAGCCCTGGAGAGCAGCGACCTCACTGCTGCGACGGAGGCGCCTCGCCCCGTACGCATGCGCCTGGCGATGAAGCCGTCGGGACGCACCAGCACGCAGCCGTCAGGCTCGATTCCATGCAGGTCGCTCAGACCTCCCGCCGCATCCTCGAGTCCGTCGGCGCCGGGCTGCGATATGACCAACGCGACGCGCTCCTCCGATGCCCCGATCCGGGCGCAACGGCACCACTCATCGGCGTTGGGGCCCGCGAGCAGCACGAAGGAGCGGCCGTAAAGATCGAGGGTGGAGAGGCGTTGGCCCCGCCGCTCGAGCCACAGATGCGGGGCGCGCGTGCCGGGGCGGCCGCGAGACTCGCGGGGACTCATGTGAGTTGCGGCATCGCCGGCCGCCTCCGCCTCGATGGCATCGGAGCGGTAGACGTACCCGAGCTCGATGTCGAGGTCGCTCACGAGCGGCTCGCATCGATCGGTGCCGAGGCTCGGATCGGTGCGCAGGACATAACGCGTGTAGGCCTGCTCCACCGACAGCGCCGCGACGGGGCGGCGCTCGGCCTCGTACGTGGCGAGGAGCGCCGCGGGCGCCTCGGCTCTGAGAACCCGTGCGAGCTTCCAGGCGAGGTTGTGAGCGTCCTGGACTCCGGTGTTGCCGCCGAACCCGCCGGTGGGCGGCATCACGTGCGCCGCATCGCCGGCGATGAATACGCGCCCCGTCTGCAGCCGCCGGGCGACCGCGGCTTCGGCGTCCCAAGGCATGACGCTGTCGATCGTGATCGGTATGTCCGCGCAGCCGAGGGCGCATGCCACGAGGTCGACCGCGTGCTCGGGAGTCAGGCCCGTCGAGACATCCGTGATCGGATGCCCCGCGTCGCCCAAGGTGTTGACGACCAGAAATGCGCTGTTGAAAGGCTTCTCGAAGCGGAAGAAGCCGCGCAGACGCGGGTTGTTCACGTAGACGACGGCCCACTGCTTTCCCGCGAGCAGGGCGCGCAGGTCGGCTCGGAAATACAGGGTGACGCTCTTCGAGAAGGCGGAGTGACCCAACATCGCGATTCCCAACCGGCGCCGCACGCTGCTGTGCGCGCCGTCGGCCGCAATGAGGTATTCGGACCTGACCGTGAAGGTGTCTCCGCGCCCGCGGTCGCGCAGCAGCGTGGTGACGCCCGCGGCGTCCTCATCGAAGGAAACCATCTCCGTGGAGAACCGCACGTCCGCTCCGAGCTGTCTCGCGCGCTCCATGATGAGCGGCTCGAGCGAGTCCTGTGACAGAAAGATGCGCTCGCACGGACTGACGTCGCGCACGCCGGCATTGAGGTCGGCGATGAACTCCCGGGTGGCGCCGCCGACCAGCGTCTCGACCTCCACGACGCCGCCGTTCTGAACGAATTGCCGTGCCGAGCGCTCGCGAATGGCCTCCTCCAGGCCGACCGAGCGGAAGATCTCCATGGTCCGCTGGGTGGCGTGGGCCGCCCGCGGATGAATGGCCGTCCCCGGGTGGCGCTCGACCACGAGGGAACGCACGCCGTGCCGGGCGAGCAGCAGGCCGGCAGAGAGCCCGACCAGGCTGCCGCCGACGATCAGGACGGGGACCTCGAGAGAGCCCGACATTGTGGACCGGCCTTCGGCTATCGACGATCCCGGCCAATATAGTCCGGCGCAGATTCGTTGTCTGCACGCCGCCGCGCTCACGGTCGAGGAGTGACCCTCTACGGCGGGGTTCCTCTCGAGCCTTGGGGGGCACTCGACCGCGCGGAACCTCCCGGCACCGGGGTCCTCAGGGGCAGCTTGCGGTGCGCAGACGCGGACAGGGTCGCGACCGCGCCGGCTGGCTCATCGAGCTCCGAGTTGCGGACAGCGGGGATGCGAAGCACCATAGCGCCGGTCGCTGGCGCTGTGCCGGCACCGAGGGGGATCCGATGGCGCTGGCTGTAATCGGTGCCGGTTTCGGCCGGACCGGCACCTGGTCGACTTTCACAGCTCTCAACCGACTGGGGTTCCCCTGCTATCACATGCAGGAGGTCATTCTCAACAAGGACAACGAGGGGCACCTCGACTTCTGGCGCCGGGTCGCCAACAGCCCGCCCGGAACCCCTCATGACTGGAATCGGGTGTTCGCGAATTACACCGCGACCGTGGACAATCCCGGATGCTGCGTCTGGCGGGAACTGATGGCCGCGTATCCCGAGGCGAAGGTGCTCCTGACGCTGCACCCGAAGGGGGCCGAGGCCTGGTACGACAGCACGATCGATACCATCTACTTCACCGAGAAGTTGTGGCAGTTCAAAGTGCTCGAATGGCTGACGCCGTTCGGCAGAAAGCTCGGCGATGTTTCGCACAAGCTCATCTGGGGCCGCACCCTCAAGGGGGTGATGGGCGATAGGGCGAAGGCGGTCGAGCGCTACAATGCCCACATCGAGGAAGTGAGGAGCGCGGTGCCCCCCGAGCGGCTCCTGATCTTCAGCGTGGCGGAGGGCTGGGGTCCGCTGTGCCGCTTTCTCACAGTGCCCGAGCCGTCAGAGCGGTTTCCTCAGCTCAACGATCGGGAGTCCATCAAGAAGACGATCGGCGAGCTGATAGTGGGTTCCTACGTGACTCTCGCGGCTTACGTTGCCGTGGGGTCGGCCTGCGTCGCCGGAATCTGGTGGGCCCTCCGCTAGCGCATCGAGCCCGGGAGTGCCGCGGCTGCGCCGCCGGCGCTCAGGCGGCGGGCGCGGCCGCAATGTCCCGGCTGCCGGCCCGCCGCGACAGCGCCACGATGGTGGCGGAGAGGATCACGACCAGGCGCACCGTCCCATCGAGATAGCGCGGCAGCGGGATCAGTTGCACGGCCTGGAGGTAGAGCATCACCGTGAGCAGGCCGCGGGGAGCGATCCATGCGAGCTTTGCGGCGAACTGCGGCTCGATCGTACGCAGCAGCACCTGCCGCACGCCGTAAACGATGATCAGAACCACGGCGCAGGCGACCCAGGAGCGAAGCACGGCCAGGTCCGAGAGGTTGGTGGAATAGCCGAGCAGGAAGAAGAAGAAGCCGCGAACGGCAAAGGTCAGCTCCTGCACGAGCACCTTGAACTCGCCGACCGTGGCCGGTGAGATCTTGTCCGCGACGCTGCGCAGCGGCGGCACGCGATCGAGCACCTCCTTGTTGTTCAGCATCAGTCCGAACAGCAGGACCATGATGAGCGGCGAGAGGTGCAGGAGCTGGCCGCAGGCGTACACGGCGAAGAGGCCCGCGAGCAGCGGGATGTAGCGCACATGGGCGTCGGTCCGTGTGGACACCACGACCAGGGCGAGGGCGAACACGAATGCCAGGATCAGGGAGAGCAGGCCGCCGCCGGCGAGGTCCGTCAGAAATCCCTGCAGGGTGCCGCCTGAGTTGACGAGGGCGATGAAGACCAGGATCCCGAGGATGTCGGAGACGGAGCTTTCGTAGACGACGAATTCCCGCGCGTGCTGCTCGAGGAATTGGCTTGCGGGAATGGCGATGGTGCTGCTCATCACCGCGAAGGGCGTCGCGAGGATCGCCGCCTGCAGGTAATCGAGGCCCAGCGTGCGCGTCGCGATCACGATGAAGGCCGCTGCACACAGAAGGAACGCCGCCCCCGACATGGCGGCTGCCTTCGCGGCGAGCTTGATGCGCTCGCGCCGCAACTCGATGTCGAGCGCGCCCTCGAGCACGATGAGCACGACGCCGATGGCCCCGGCGATGGGCACCATGGTCTTCAGCTCCGAGGCCACGATGCCCTGCGCGCGAAGCAGGGGCTGGGTGAGCAGGCCCAGGGCGATCATGACGATCACCATGGGCACTCCGGTGCGCCGCTCGAAGCGCTCCACCGCGAATGCCGCCAGCAGGAAGGCCGAGGCGATCAGGATCTCGACGTAAATGACCCGAACCTCCGGTGTGCGGCACTCGTGCGCATGATGCGCAGAAAGGCGGACGCGCAGTTTAGCGTCCGGGCTGGGCGAGGACAACGCTCCGGGGGAAGGCCCTCACGTCCGTGTCGCGGACTCGATCATCGGCACGATTGCGGCGAGATTGACCGCGAGGCGGGCTTCCATGCCGTACCGTCCCACAATGTAGTGGGGATCGTTGTAGGCGACCCAGACCTGGGCTGCGGCATTTTCCCATGCGAGCACTTTGAGGGGCAGATCGAGTCCGATGGCGGGGACTTGCAGCATCAGGGGCGTCCCGGCCGCGGGGTTCCCGAAGATCAGCAGCTGTTCCGGGGGCAGACGCAGCCCGGCTCGAGTGGCATCACTGCTGAAGTCGATCCGCGCGAACACCAGAATGCCGCGCTGCTTCAGGCTCGTCTCGAGCCGATCGATCGTCTCTGCGACGGAGTGTCGTGAAGGGAGGGTGACGAGTCCGGGAATCTTGCGGTCGGAGCTCATGTGAATTCTCCTTCCGTGCGCCTCAACCCGGCCATGCGTCTGGACCGTAAGCAACTTGCCGCCCCCGGGGGCGGCCCCTCAGAATGGGAGACGCCGCATCTCACAGCTTGCGTCCCGCTGAAGCTCTCCAGAATGCATCGCGAAGCAAAGGGTCTGCCGCCCATCGCCGAGGTCTCTCCCGAGCAGGAGAGCGTTCCGGATGCTCGAGACGGTCTGAACCGGCGCGAGCGGATAGTGCTCTACGTATTGCACCAAACGCAAAAGGAGCGCGGCGACCGCAACGTACCTACGGCGATGCTCTGGGGACGCGTCTGCGAGTACTTCTACATCAGCCCCGAGGAGCTTTCCGAGATGCTCGCGCGGCTCGGGGCCCGGCGGTAGTCGGGGGCGCGGCCGCGAAGCCCGGTGGGGAGAGCGGCGGGCAGCGCATCCGGCGCCGCCGGTGCACGGCGGTCATCCCCCAGGATGGGGCACCGGTAAGCGATCCCTTCGCTCGGGCAATCACCCGATTGCGAAAGACGACATTCGCGGAGCAGATCGGTCTCTCTGGGATGGGCTGCACGTAACCCACTGGAGCACTGGTCGAGCCCGTTGAGCGGTGAGCCGGACACCTGCTTCGCGAGCGGGATGGCTTCGTGATCGCGCCTGGGCACTCCCGGCGGACATCCGATGCATGATTGACTCGCGGGGGCCTGTGTCGATCGGTCAAGCGGGCAGTGGACATCTGATGCGTGATGCACTAGCATCAGATGCGTGCGCACCACCCTCGACATCGCGGACGACGTACTCCAGGCCGCCAAGGAGCGGGCGCGATACGAGAGAAAGACCGTCGGGCAGATGATCTCGGAGCTTGCGCGGCGCGCACTGACGACCCCGCCCGAGACGGGGGCGGTGCGGGAGCCGAAGGCGGTTTACGGCGTCAGGCCGTTCGCCTCGCGCGGTCGCCTGGTGACGAACGAACAGATCGACAAGCTCCGCGAGGACGACGCGTATTAGCAGCCTGAGGCGAGCAGACCACGCCTTCAGCGTCTGAGCGATGATATTTCCGGGCGTGAAGTTACGGGAACACGGTGCGCTCTCTCCTCGACATCAACGTGCTGATTGCCATGTTTGATCCTGATCACGTTTCGCACGAGCCTGCGATTGCGTGGTTTGCGAGGCATGCGAAGGCAGGCTGGGCATCGTGTCCGCTCACCCAGAATGGCTGGATTCGCATCATGTCGAGCCCGTCGTATGCGAACCCGCAGCCCGTGCAAGCGCTCGTCAGGCGGCTGGCCGAGGCGTGCGCTGAGAGCATCCACGAGTTCTGGCCGGATGCGCCGAGTCTTCTTGATCCGGCCGTATTCGATGCAACGCGGATCCACGGTCCGCGGCAGATTACGGACGTGTACCTGCTCGGCCTCGCCGTTCGGCATGGCGGAAGATTCGTGACATTCGACGGCAGGATTCCGCTTCAGGCCGTTCGGGACGCCACGGAGAAAAACCTCGTGGTGCTGCAGTAGCTGACGTCGTCGGCCTCCCTCGCGGCGGCACACCGGCGCGATGAGAGCTTCACCGCATCCCGATCGTCGCCGGCGATGAGCACGCGTGCCTGCTGCTGCTGCGGCACGATCATCGGATTGCGTGCTGCGCGGCGATCACGGCCGAGCGAGCGGTAAGCGCACGCTGAAGGTACTGCCACAGCCCACGCCGGCGCTGCGCGTCGTGATGGTACCGCCGTGCAGCTCGACCAGACGTTTGGTGAGCGCAAGACCGATCCCGAGGCCCCCCTCGGAGTGTTCGGCGCTGCCCTCCACCTGCTCGAACATCGAGAAGATCCGCTCGAGCGCATGCGGCGGAATGCCGATCCCATCGTCCGCGACGGTGAGACACACCATCTCGCCCTCGACCGTTGCCGATAGCTCAATGTGTCCACCCGGCTTGGTGTACTTGGCCGCATTGGTGAGGAGATTGGCAAGGATCTGCGAGGCTCGCAACGCATCGGCGTCGAGCGCAATTCCTTCCATGTCGGGCAGGTGAACCGACAGCTCGTGGTGCTTGCGATCGATGATGGGGCGTGCGACCTCGACCGCGGCATCGACGATGCTCGTGATCGGCACGTGCTCTCTGCGAAGCAGGAGCTTGCCCTGCTTGCTGCGCGCGAGATCGAGCAGGTCATCGAGCAGCCCCGAAAGGTGGGTGACCTGGCGTTGGATGATGCCTTGCGCCCAGGCGAGCTGCTGGGGCTGGAGCCGGGGGTTCGAGAGAATCTGCGCCGCATTGCGGATCGGGGCGAGCGGATTGCGCAACTCGTGCGAGAGGACCGCGAGGAACTCGTCCTTGCGCCGGTCGGCCTCCTTGAGCGCGGCCATCGACCGGTGGACCTGAAAAGCAATCGATGCGAAGCGGGCGAGCCGCGTCAACAGCCGCACGTCCTCCCGATCGAACCGGCGCGACGCATGGTGAACGACCCAGAGCGTGCCGACCGGCACGCCATCCACGTGAAACGGGACCAGGAGGCACTCGATGACGGGCGGATCGAGGCCCTGCAAATACGGAAAATCGCCCAGTGGGTCTGCCGCGAGGAGCTGCGTGTCGAGGTCGATCACATGCTGGCACATAGCCGCAGCGCGGGGCAGCTCAGCGCCGAGGGCCGAGGCATATCGACCGGCGAGCGCCGCCCAGCGGAACACCTTGCCCGATTCGCGATCCTCGAGCAGGCTGACGCCCGCCGTCCCGGCATGGCACACCGAACAGGCCGCCTGAACCAGAGCATCGAGCAGTGCTTCCGGAGCGTGCTCGAGCACATCGATCAGGCGATCCATGGCGGCGCGCTCGAGCTCCGCATCCGGCGCTCGCACCGTGCGCCGCTCGAGCTCATCCATGCGATGGAGGCTTGCCGGCAGGGGGCGTGGGTTTCTCGATTCTGAGGTTCCCATATGATCAATTGCAGCCGCCGTAGCCTCAGTGATGCAGCTGATTCTCTCCGGCGGCCCTCTTGGGGGCGTCGCCTATGGTATCCCCGAAAGAATGATGGGAAGTTGACGATGACGGATGATACGTCTTCGAGTCTGCCGCGGCAACGCTCTGGGAAAGGGGCTGGCGGCTCACCTCGCAGGTATGGAGGGAACGCCCCTATCAGAATGCTCGACGATCCGGCTGGTTCAGGGCTCGGACAGATCTGCCGGTTCGATCTGGACCGGCGGTTGAATCGGGTGTGGATTGTCGACTGAGATGCGGCATCGAGTATCGCTTGTGAGCATCTTCGTGCCACGCTATATTGGCGCGGATATAGCGCGTCGCTTACGGTCGCATGAAAGAACAACTCACATCCCCCCTGCAATGGCCTGTCGCCCTCAGGGCCATCGGAGTCGTACTGGCGGTAATGGCGATGCCGGCGGTGCGCGCGGACACACTGGCGGGATTCCTGTCCCAGGGCAGTCTCAGCGGCGAGCTGCGCTCGTACTACTTCCGGCGGGATTACGGCGCTGCGAAAGTGGAGAATGCAGATGCGTTCGCAGTCGCGGGCCTGTTCAATTACCAGACCCCGGAGTTCCTCGACGGCTTCAGCGTGGATGCCGGCTATTTCACCGCGAACGCGCTTGGCACTCACAATGCAAACCCGGCACGTATCGACACGACGCTGAGCGGCGTCGCCAACTCGATCAATGCGCTGGGGGAGGCATACCTGCAGTACCGTGGGCACGGGGCGCTGGTGCGGCTAGGCGCTCAGCGGGTGACCACCCCTTGGGCCTCGTCCAGCGATTCGCGCGTTTTGCCCGCGACATACGAGGCCGCCTATGGCGCCATCACGCCCGTCCGGGGCCTGAAGCTCGAGGCATTGCGGATTCTGAGGTACAAGAGCCGCACTGCGGACGGCTACTTTAGAGACGACAACTACTACCCGCCGACCTGGCATGGGGACGCCGCCTACGGTGGGCTGGGCGATCTGCCTGCGAGCGCGCCGGCAACCGCAGGGACGGTAGCGGCCGGCGCCGATTACGAGGCCGGAGGTCTCGAGGCAACCACTTGGTACTATGACTTTTACGACTTCGGACATCTCGTCTATGCGCAGGTGGACGATACGTTGAGCACGGAGCGGGCGGTCGAGCCCTTTGCCGGGTTGCAGGTTGTCCGTGAGTGGGGGGGATCGAACGTCTTCGAGAGAACCGGCACGCGCCTTTTGGGCCAGCCTGGCATGGCGGTCAGCAACTTCGCGGTCGGGGGCGTTCTCGGCATCAAGTTCGGTGACGCGAGCCTTTCCGCCGCATACGACCGGCTGCGGCCCGAGGGAGTTGCAGCGCTCGGCGGCGGAGCCCTGATCTCGCCCTATACGGAGAGCTTCGCAACAGACCCGCTCTACACCACCTCCATGATTCGGGGGATGGTCGAGCTGGGACCCGGCAGCTCATGGAAGCTCACAGCCTCCGAGACCGCACTTCAAAAGCGCCTCGAGCTCACCGCATCCTTCGCGGAATACCACACGTACTACAACGGCAACGACTCGGAGACCTATTTCGACGTGATATACGAGCTGCGAGGCCGGCTCAAAGGCCTGTCTCTGCGGAATCGCCTGGAGATTGGCAACGGGCGCGTCAACCCCGGTCGCAGCCATTTCCTATACAACCGCGTGATGTTGGCCTACGCCTTTTGAGAGCCGCGGGAAAGATGCGTGCGTGGTGGACCATCTCGTATCCGATGGCGATAGCGTGCCTAGCGCCGACGCAGGCTGGCGTAGCGCCCGGCTAACCTGGACGCGAACGTGCCGCCCGGGGCCGTCGCGGTTGTGGAGAAGTTCGGCCACGAGTCCATGACGCCGGAGGCCCGGGTTTTGTGCCCCTTGTCGCGCTCGTCGACTCGTATGGGTGCTCACGTCCTGCTATGACCTCACGCGCGAGCAAGTCAGTCAGGCCCTCGAGACGCCCCGGCGGCCAAGGGAGATCGTGCTCGACCGGGCACAACGGCTCTCGCAGGCGCTGCGCATCGCCGGCGCAAGCGGGGCGAATTTTTCGGATTGTCTTATCGAACCTACAGCGGCCGCCGCCGGCTGCGAAAAGACTCTGACGTTCGAGACGCGTGCAGCCTCCATTGCCGGCGGAATGTCATTACATTATCCCCGGGCGGACCGCGAGCCAAGGGCGCGCGCCAGCGTGGGCTCCCCGACAGCTCCGATCAAGCGGGGTAAGGTGGCCGCGGAGGTGATATGCGAGGGAAGAGTACGCGAGCGCACGGGCACCACCCGCAAGCCTGACCGGCGCTTGCTGTATGGTCGCAGCATCCCTCGGGCGCCCCTGCCCGGCGGGTCGATTCCCCTCGCGCCGCCGGCTGGGCGAAGTTATCCTGGGGTCGGCAGCTTGGGGGCGAGTCCACTACCATCTGGGGCGTCGGGGTTTGGGAAGCGGGGACGAACGGTGCATCGGCAGCAGCCCACGGAGGGACCCGGTCGCCGTCCGTTCTGATGCAGTGGTCGGTGCGAGGCAAGTGGATTCAGTGCAACTGCTTCCGCTCGGGCCACGGCGGCCCGTAGGTGGATCGGGCGTGTCGCACTCATTATCAGCTGGCGTATTCCGCCGCGCACTTTGTCTTGTGGCCGCGGCGCTTTTGGGTGGCCTTGCCGACCGGGCCCAAGCTCAAATCTCACAAACCGAGTCGGCGCTGATCCAGAATGCCATCGGGCCGCGCGTGGAAGCGTTGACGATTTTCGGAGGCGACTTCGGGCTTTCCGACGGTGAATTCCAGTCGAGCGAAGGGCGCGGTTCCGGGATTCACTTGCCCGTGGAGACGAGTGTCACCAAGTTCGGAGGCGATGGGGAGGTGGGCTCGCCCAGACCCCTGGGTAAGCTGCACATCCGCTGGCAGCCGCTGGTGCAGGGCAACATGGGCTATCTGGAATCGCGCACCCGGCTGCAGGGGCTGCGCTCGGGCGCCGCCACGAACGAGTTCAGGAGCGTCGCGGTGGAATTCGGCGGCGGGGCACGCCTGTGGACCACGGGCCGGCTCAGTTTTGCGCCCACCGTGATGGTGCTCTATGGTCGTACGGACGACGATTACCTGGTATCGAACGCCTCCGGACAGCCGCGCGCCTCGCAGTTGCTTCAGCTCGGTCTGATCGACTGGAGCATCGAGACTTGGTCGCTGCGGCCGGCGATGGACATTCAGTACGTTCTTTCTCTCTCGCGCACAGTGGTGACGTTCTCCTCCGATGCCGTGGGGTTTTTTACCCATGGAGTTTCCCCCTCGAACGTTCACCTGCACGTCGGGGGCGACTCGGGCTTCGTGACGAGCAAGATCGATCTGGATATTCCCCTCGACATCGAGCTCCACGGCCATGAGCTACACACGGGCGGCTACCTGAGCCGCACGGACCTGTTGGGTGATTTGCGGCAGGGCCTTGACGTGCAGCACCTCAACGAGTTGCATGGACGCCTGGTGCTCGACTTCCTGAACCGACTTTGGGGAGTGCAGTGGATTGGTCTCGGGGCCTCCTACATCTGGGGAACCAACCTCAGCGGATGGACGGTGGGGGCGGACGTCGAATTTCATTTCTAGAATGAAAACGCTGGATCGGGGCATCCTGCCCCGCCCAGCGTGGCAGCGGCCAAAAGCGCGGTTTTTGGCCGCTGCTCGCTCGGCGGGCGAAGCAGTGCTTCGCTGAAAGGCACCGCCTCGCCCTGCGGCGGCGGGGCACATTGCGCTGCGCAGTCCCTGCTGTGCGCAAGCCCGGGGTGGCCAGCCATGGCCACCCGTGCGACGCATGCGTCGCACCCCTGTGCCTCGGCACCGGCTCGTGCCGTTTCATGGTTCGGGGTCGCGCCATGCGCGATGAGGAACTAG
>DASTAC010000069.1:0-3706 GCA_035713045.1 Steroidobacteraceae bacterium | reverse complement strand
CTGGGTGAGGGCACGGGAGCGCGCAGCGGACAGGTGGGCGAAGCTCACGGGTGAGCCGGCGCCGGAGGGCTTCAGGACCGTGCGCGTGCACGATTTGAAGCACACCTATGGACGGAGGCTTCGGGCGGCGGGAGTGTCGTTCGAGGACCGACAGGACTTGCTAGGGCACAAGAGCACGCGGATCACGACGCACTACTCGGCGGCGGAGCTCGCGAACCTCATTGCCGCGTCCGAGAAGGCGTTGGAGAAAAGTCCCACAAAACTCCCACAGACCAACGGTTCTTTTGGGCGCGCAATCCGGAAAACGAGCCCTAAGCCGTTGAACCTGCAGGAGTTATTTTGATGCCGGCTGAGGGACTTGAACCCCCGACCAACGGTTTACAAAACCGCTGCTCTACCACTGAGCTAAGCCGGCGCCGAAGGGTCGCCCAGAGGGGCGCCCGGGAGCCGCGCATTGTACCGGTCCGGCCGCCCTCAGAGCACGGACGGATGGGCCAGGTCCCGTGACTCGGACGCTATGCAGGGCACCGGCCCATGGCCGCCAGCCTTGCATCGCGGCAGGACTGCCGCCGGGAACGGGGGCGCAGCTTGGAAAGCGCTCTGGGGAGCCGGGGCAGTTGACGTCGCGGAGCCGGTGGGCGGCGTGGGCGTCGCATTGCCGGGGCACGGCTGCACGCTGACGGCGGAGCCGGCGCCGGCCGGCTGCAGGTCCGACACGTCCTTCAGCGGCACGGATACGGAGCTGTTCGCGAGCGTCAGGTCGAGCCAGTACACCGTACCGGGTACCGTCCGCTGGTCCACTTTGGGCTCGAGCCCCATCTTGCGGACGGCCTTCGCGCGGCGTTCCGCGTGAGCCTTGTCGCTGAAGAGACCCAGGGAGATCTGGCGGCCGCCGGCAGCGGGCGGCATCGCTTCGGCGTCATCGATGCCTCCGTGCTCCAACGTATGGAGCGCGCGCGTCACCGCGGCGTCATTGGCGAACCCGTCCAGATGGACCCAGAACCGCTTGATCGCAGCTGACCGCGCGGTCCTCTCCTGGGGGGAGAAGCTCTTCGCCTGGAGTACCGCAACGGCCTTGGCGGCCACCGTGGGGTCGTCGAACGGTCCCACGGAGACACACACGGGCGGCGGCTTCGGGAGCGACTGCTTCTGCGCCAACGCCGCTCGTTGGGCGGGCGGCAGGTCGCTCAGCAACTTCAGCCGCGGCAGCCCGGCAATGGGGCTCGGCGGCGGCGGCGCGGGTACGCCGATCCATTCCGCCCATCCGAAATAGAGCAGATTGGCGAGCAGCAGGGCGAGGGCGACGACACGGACCACGGGGCGATTGTAGCCCTGTCACTCACCGCCGACACACCAGGCCGCGAGGCCCTCCAGCACCAGATCCGGTACCAGGACACTCTCCGTGCGGATCAACGGCCGCAGACCCGGCGCGCCGCCCCCCGTGACTACGAGCCTGGGCGCACGCCCGACGACGTGGGTTGCCTCGCTGATGGCGCGATCAACTGCTGCCGCGGCCGCATAGCGGGCGCCCTGCTCGACCGCCGCGCGCGTCGAGCGTCCGAAGAGAGCCCGCCCGCGGCCAGCGGCTCCACCCTGTGCACGGCGGCGTATTCCATTCGTGCCCTCGAGGAGGCTCGACACCATGAGGGCCGGCGCCGGAATGATGGAGCCGCCCCGATGGCGCCCATCGGCTCCCACCAGGTCGATCGTCAGCGCCGTCCCAACGGCCACCGCGCAGACCGGCTGCCCGGCAAAGCGCCGGTGCGCCGCGATCATGGCCAACAGCCGGTCGACCCCGAGCCGCCAGGGATCGATGTAGCCGACCGTCACTCCACAGGCGCGCCGCTGGGTGGCGATGCGTTCCGGCGCTGGCGCCCCGGCCAGACGCGCGCCCGCCGCCAGCGCATCAGTCACGGCGTCCGCCGCAACGCTCGCCACCAGAATGCGCTGGATGTTCCGCTTGCTGCCGATGACGCGGCGCGCGAAGTCGCCCGCGCGCCAGCCCGAATAATCCGCCGCACGCGCCTTACCGAGGTGCTCGCCGTCGAGCCGCGCCCACTTCACGCGACTGTTGCCGATGTCGACCAGCAGGGACGTCACTCGACCGCCCTTACCGTCACATCACCCGATACGAATCGCCTCACTCCCTGGAGGGTCTCGACCATCAGGGCCCCATGGAGATCGATGCCGCGCGCGATCCCTCGCGCGACACCTTCCAGGGTGTGCACGTCGATCTGACGTCCCCGGAGCGCGTCCGCGGCGCGCCACTCCTCGACGAAGGGGCGCAGCCCCTCCCTCTCGAACGCAAGCAGCCCCGGGACGACCTCACCCACCAGGGCGGCCGCGATCTCGTTGCGTGACGGGTGTTCGAGTCCCGCCGTGACGAGGTCGGTGGGCGCGACCCCGGTCTCGCCGATCTTCTTCAGCAGCTCCGCCCCGAGCGCTACGTTGATGCCGATCCCGATGATCACGCACGCCGGACCGTCCGACTCCGCCCGCAGCTCGATCAGAATTCCTCCGAGCTTCCTGCCGCCCGCCAGGATGTCGTTGGGCCACTTGAGTGAAGTCTGCTCCAGCCCGAGCGCCTTCAGCGCGCGCAGGCCACGCACCCCGATCGCGAGCCCGAGCGACCCCAGATCCTGCGGGACCTGCCGGAAGGTCCAGGAGAGCGACAGGCAGATCGAGCCGCCCGGCGGGGCGACCCAGGCACGGCCGCGTCGGCCCCGGCCCGCAGTCTGATACTCCGCGAGAAAGACCTCGCAGACGCCGAACTGCGGGTTAGGGCGCTGGAGCAGCACGCTGTTGGTGGAATCGACCGTCCAGGCCGTCTCGACCTTGCGGACGTGTCCGCGCACGGTCACGGGCAGAAGCTCACTGATGCGCGACGCATCCAGCGCGTCTCCTCCCGAGCGCAGGCGATAGCCCCGATTGCGCACCGCCTGCAGCGTCGCGCCCAGCTCGCGCAGCGACTCCACGGCCTTCCACACAGCACCGCGGCTGACCCCGAGACCGGCCGCCAGCTGCTCACCGGAATGGAACTCGCCGTCCGCGAGCGCGGCGAACACGCGAGCGACGAGCGGCTGCGGGTCCTTGCTGCCGGCTGACTCCTCTGGCGTGGGATCTCTCATTCGGTGCCCGTCCGTTTCAGCGGCCCGTTCGGCCGGCCCCGAGGAGCCACAGTCGACGCGCCCGCGGCTCCGTGCCCGCCAGCATTCGCGAGATGTTCGAGCGGTGAGTGAATGCAATGAGGAACGCGCCCGCCACAGCGAAGGTGACGAGCGGCGTGCGGCCCGGGGAGTCCGTGGCCGCTGCGGCGAGCGCGAACGTCGCCGCGCCCAGGATGGAGGCGAGCCCCACGAACCCGAAGGTCATGACAGCCAGCAGCCACACCGCCAGCATCGGCGCGATGAGAATCGGGGCGGCGCCGAGCACGGCCCCGATGAGCGTCGCAACGCCTTTGCCGCCGCGCAGTCCGTGCCAGAGCGGATAAACGTGTCCCAACATCACCGCGATCCCGCAGGCCGCGAGCGACCAGTGCTGCCACGGCGGCGGCGCGGCGAGCCCAGGCAGGCGCGCGGGGGCCAGGAGGCCGGTCGCGATCCAGCCTTTGCCGATGTCGATCAGCAGCACCCAGAACGCGAACCCCTTGCCCTGGGTGCGCAGCGCATTGGTACCGCCGGCATTGCCGCTTCCCAGGCGGCGGATG
>DASTAC010000068.1:0-14319 GCA_035713045.1 Steroidobacteraceae bacterium | reverse complement strand
TCGTGTTGTTCGAGCCGCGGGGCCGCAGGCCTGCCGAATCGACGGCCTGGCCCCGGCCCGGTGCTATGATCGCCGGGTGAGCGGACGAGCGTCAGACGCGCGGGATTTCCAACTCTGCGGCGCTGCGTGCCCGGGTCGGCGACATCTCGGGACGACGGTCGCCGTGCTCGTCCTCGCGGCGATCGTTACGCCCGTATTTGCCGGGCCCTCGGACGCGGCCCGCGCTGATGCCCGCGCGGCCAAAGCGCTGGTCGCGCAGCTGCGCGACATGCCGCTGCCTCGGCGCCCATTTCCACACGGAATCGCCTCTGCCAATGACGCCTCGCGCCCCTTGCCGCCTCTGGAGGTCCGGCGCCAGCGCATCTACGAGGAGCTCCATGCGCTAGGGCCGGCGAGCGTAGCCGCACTGGCGCGTGCGCTGCGCGATCGCGACCCGCGGATGCGGCGCGACGTCGCTGTGGCCCTGGATGTCCTTGGAGGCGGCTGGTGGCACTTCCCGGACGGCGGCAGGAAGCTCGACCTGCGTCCGGCGCTGCCCGCGCTTCTGGTGGCGCTCGAGGATCCGGATCCGAGCGTCAGGGCATGGGCTGCGCAGGATGTGAGTGACATGGGCTCGGCCGCGGCAACGGCCGTCCCCCGCCTGCGTAAGATGTTGCATCGTGCGGATGCGGAATCGCGCGGCAGCGCGTGCAGAGCGCTCGGCTATCTCGGATCCGTGGCGAGCGCCGCTCTGCCGGAACTGCGCGGCGCTCTCGAGGATCCGAGTCCGGCGGTTCGGCGCGCCGCGAGCGATGCGATCGCGAGAATCCGTCGCGCCGATGCCATCCACGAGCGGCCACGGCCGGTCGGAGACCGGCGGCGCTGAGACCTTTTCCGCTCTCGAGCGTCTAATGGACATGTCCCGGAAGCTCTTTATCGTTCTGGCAATGTGCGCGGCGGTGACTCCGGGCGCCTTCCCTTCGTCATGGGCCGTGCCGCCGCCTCTGCCCATGGTGGCCCCTGACAACGCGCAGGATGCGGTACGGACTCAGCTCGCGATCCAGCAGGCGCAAGCACAGGCGAATGCCGCTGAGTCCCAGGCGAGGCTGCAGGCGCAGCTCGACGCCACTCAGGCGAGGTTCGAGGCGCAGGTGGCGGCGCAGCAGCAGGCACAGCTCGCCACGGCGCGGCAGACCGCGGCCGTCCTGCCGCAGCCGGTGCTGCCGATCGGTGTGCCCACCCCGGAGCCCGTGCAGGGTCCGATCGCTACCATGGAGCTCGCTCGGGTCACACCGGAGCTTGGGCGCTACTTCGGGACAGACAGGGGTGTGCTGGTCGTGCGGGCGCCCGCGCACGGAGTGCTGAGCCTGCAGGACGGCGACGTGATTCTCTCGATCGGCGGCCGTACTCCACGGAGCAGCTCCCAGGCGACCCGGATCCTCGCTTCCTACGATCCCGGCCAGAAGATCCGGCTCGTCATCATGCGCGAGCACCGCAGGATCAACATCACGACCCTCATGCCCGGGCCGCCTGCGGGGCGGTGATGGCGCATGCCGCCGTGGTCGCTCGCCAGATGACCTCATGTGCCCCGCAGGCACCGGTGCGCGAGGCGCAGGCGCCTACCTTACGGCCAGCGAGTCGGTCCAATACGTGCCAGTGCGTCCCGCCGGCCGCACCTCGATCACGCCGCCCCATCGATCGCTCCTGACGCGCTCAACACGATCGCCGGCGTGCAGCTCGATGCAGCCATGTCTTCTGCCGGCCGCCGCGGCCTGTGGCCATTCGGCCTTGTCGATCAGTGCCGCGGCGAGGAGTCTCTTGAGGTCCACCCTGCGCGGGCATGCCGAGAAGTCCGACGTCATCCGCATATAATGGACGGTGGCAGTCGGTCGTTCGACGGGAACCGAACTGCGCGCCGTGCCCGAGACCGGCGAAACGGTGACGCTGCTGCGATGGGATGGCTCACCCCAATGAAGGGCCACGGCCGCAATCGAGCCGACACTGTCAGTTGCCAGTTTCTGCGCTGGCAATGAGAGCCTGGCGTATCGAGGCAAGTTCTCGCCGTAGAACTTGGCGAGGCACGCAGCGCGCATCTCCCTGGCGATCTTCCGGATCGTCGCTTGCGGCGCGCCCGGATGACTGGCGCTGTGCGTCATGGAGAGGACGCCCAGCTGAAACTCGTCTCTTCCGTACCGCCCGACGCTTTCTCCATACGGCGCCGTGGCGCAGTCGACGTTCGCAATTGCGACGTTCCACGCGAGCATGAGACACCCGAGAAGCGCGATCCGCGTTGCCATGACTGACCCTGGTACCCCGGCAAAGACGGAGCATACCGCAGCTGGCCGGACGGGGCGATCGAGCGGATGACGCCTCTATGCGGCGCTGCTCGCGAGCCGCCCCGCCCTGATCACCCGCCAATCAACGATCAGATCGGCGATCCGACTTCTATGCGGCGGCTCCTGGTCTCGCTCTTCTTGGCGGATGTGACCCTACATATCCACTCATTGCGTGCTAGTGGCGTAATGCTCGCCCATACTTCCGCGACCATTGCGTCGGACTCGATTGCTTTGCGAAAATCTGCCGGCATCCTGTGCGCAGTACCGGAAGCGATCGGTCATCGAGCCATTGTATTCAGGAGACTACAGCTCATTGATCGTGCCGCAAATCCGAAGTCGCCCGGGGAGCGGCGTCTCCCTCTGAATCAGGGTTTGCGCGAAGCGGCGTACGCAGCGACGGCAATCATGTCATTGAGTGTCAACTTTGACACTTCCCGCTGCATCGGCAGAGTCGCGGGGCCGCGGCGCTTGCCGTCCTGGAAGTCGAGCAACTCGCGCACGATGTACGACGGCATTCGCCCGGCCAGCGGTGGAATATTGCCGGCGCCACGCAGATTGGCGCCATGACACGACTCGCACGCCGGCGCCGCACCCACGCCTTTCGCGGCGATCGTCGCGCCACGCTCGATGCTGCCGGGCGGCACGTAGGCAATGTATCCCGAACGCGTGTCGCCCAGCCTGGTGAGTTTCGGGTTCGCAGGAACAAGGATGATGCGATTGCCGATCGCTTCGTTGCCGGCGCCCGGGGTCGGCGCCAGTCCGTAGTACTCCATGTGGGTTTTCGGCACGCTCGCCGTCTCGATCACGCGCGTCCAGGGCGTGAAACGCAGAGAGGAGAAATAGTCGGCTGCCCGCTTCAGGTCGGCATCGCTGACATGGCTCAGCTCCTCTTGCATGATGGGACTGGCACGCTCGCCATCGCGGAATGCCTTGATCTGCTCGAGGATGTAAGCGAGCGGCAGCCCAGCCGTCGCTGCATCTTCCGGCCGCCCCAGCCCGGTCGGCAGATGGCAACGTGCGCAAGGCCATGCCTTGCCGCGTCCGCGCGCGACGATTTGCGGCATCGACGGATGGTCCTGCGGCCACCAGTCAGGAGCCACGAACATGCTCCTCGTCTGCGCTCGGGTGTACCCCTGCATGCTGCCGGGAATATGCAGAAGCGTCTTGCCACCCGGCGACGCAGCCATGACCGTGGATGTCGCAAGTGCCAGCACTGCTGCCGCGCCGACCGTGATTTTCATCGCCGTTCTCCGCTCGAACACCCATCAAGGCTTGCGCGGGGCGGCATAGGCCGCCGCCGCGATTGCATCCCGCAAGGTCGGTCGGGAAGATTCCTGCACCAGCGACGGTGCATGGCAACACCTGTAATAGAATTCATCAGGCCCTCGGTGTAGCACCCAGGGTGCGCAGCGCATCCAGCAACGTTGATTCGCGCATGCGGGCATCATTGAGGAGTGCCTCGCTGGCGCGAACCTGCGCTCGTGCCTGATCCAGGCGTACGGTGCTGGCGTCGATTTGCGCGCGGGCTGAGATCAACTGTTCCTCCGTGACCTGCGCCCGAAGCGCGAACAGCGACGCGCCCACCGCATGCGCGACATGCGCGATCAGCTCGCGCTCCTCGATCGCGTAGTGCTCGCCGGGACGCGGCCCGACCACCAGCGCCCCGAGCAGATGGCCGCGCGCCCGCAAGGGGAAGGCGTAACCGTCCGCGCCCAGCCCACTGGGTGCCTCGTGGAGATCGACCTCGCTGTCATGGGCGCGCAGCCTGACCAGCGCCAGGTCATCGGTGGACACACTCTGAGGCAGATCCTGCTCGCCGCGTTGGCGCACCCGGGTGTAGCCCTCCGGGGTGTATTCATAAAACGCGACCCACGGTGCCCCGACATGCAGCTGGAGCTGGTCCACGGTCAGATCGAGCAGAGTGTCCGGCTGGGTGACAAAGGCACTCTCGCCCGCGAAGCGACGCAGAGCCATCGCCTCACGGTACTGGCGCCGGAAGATCAACCCATCGACGGTATCGTCGATGCGCCTGTGTACCGTGCTCAGCGACACTCCCAGGCCGAGCGGTACCGCGAGCTCCAGCGCCAGGCTGGTGCCGTTGCCGAGCGCGGCGCGCTCGATCAGACTCTCGAGCAGAGCAAGGACACCCAGCACGAGACTGGTGGTCATCGCGTACACAAGCGTCCGGCTGAACACCACCCTGAGGTCCACCACCCGGTGGCGCAGGATCGCGTAGAGGAATCCCGCCAGGGCAGAGGCTACTGCGCATGCCGTCGCAGCCCGTGTCTCTGTTGGTTCCAGAATCTGCGTGTTGCTCAGAGCAATGCCCACGACAAACATACTCCCGCTCCACAGCATCCAGCGCAGCCGCAGTCGCTGAGCAGCCGCCGCCTTGTGATAGCTTACGAACAGGAGCAATACGGGAATCAGATAACTGGCAGTCATCACGAAACCGTATCGGGGATGCAGCAGTTCTGGCCAGCGGGCGGTGACATAAATGAGGGGTCCGCCCAATGAAATCACCGCGCCGGCACCTAGCAGCAGTAGGAAACCCGCGCGCCACCAGGAACGTGCCCGGGGGTCGAGCGCAGCGCCCGCCATGGATTCCGCCATGCCGAAGAGGCCGACACGCGCAAGCAAAAAGAGCACCCACGCGCTCAAGAGGCCGGCGAGTCCCGCCGTGCCCTGTAGCGGCGTAGTTGTCGCGGCCAAGGCCACCAGAAAGGCGGTCGCAAAGAGCGCGAGACCTGCGGCCGCCCGGTCCCGCCCGCGCCACAAGGCGGCCAGCGCGATCGCACCGCTGAACAGGCCCTCGAAAATCCGCAGCCACGCTATCAATCCGAGATCGGGCGCCGCTTCCCAGCTGATGCTCCTGACCGGGATGGGAATGCGCGCGAGGCCGCGCCGGATCGTGAACGTATATACCCGCCCTTGAGGCAATAGCTGACCACTGCTATGTAGCTGGGCAATGGCGATGCGGGTCGCTGCGGGTTGCTCCGTCAGATCGATGTGCTGGCCCGCATGCATGCCCTTGGGCAGCGGCAGGCCGGGGACGGGCACGATGACCCCCCTATGAGCATCCACAACCTGCACTGCGAGCGGCAGTCCCGAGACATTGAAGGCCATGACGCTCAAGTATGCGGCGGTCAGGACGATGATGGCCGTGAGCAGTATCAACAGGCCGTAGCGGCGATGCATCTGGAATCTCCCCCGATCGTGTCCCGGCAGATGGTGCGCGAGTCGTGACTGCTGCTTGATCAGGATACGTGTTCACCGGACCGCGTTGGCTAGCCGAACCGCCTCATTGCCGACAAGCGGCTGTAAGCGTGACGGGGCGGCGCTGCGGCCCGAGCGTCAACGTGCCGGTAGGGATCGCAACGGGCGGCAGGCGTGACTGGAAATGATCCGAAGTTGCCGCCTTTCGAAGAGGTGGTGCACGCACTGGGAGCGCTGCAGAATTCACAACGGAGGTTCAAACCAAGTCGGAGTTCATGGCGCCGTGCGCGCGAGCGCGGCCCGGGTCTGCAATAGATAGACGGCGCTGCTCACCGCGACAAGTGCGAGCAAGCCCAAGATCTCCGCCCGCGGTCCAACGGCTCGCATGAGACCCGCGTCGCGTAGGCGAGGTCTATCTCCGGCAAGACACCACTATGGCGGCTGGTACCGCTTCATCGGGACGTTGGATGAATCCGGAGACTTGTACTCGTCCACTCGGAGCAAGGTCATCCAGCGGGATGGAGCGCTTTTCATCTTGCGCACCGGCCGAAGCTCGCGTTGGGAGGAGCGGCGGGTGGCGGGCCGATGCCCCGCCACCCGCTGCGGAACCCGATCAGGCTTTCACTCTGTTGGCGACATTACGGAGAATGAGCAGCAGCGCGGCGCCGCCAATCACGTATCCCAAGTTGGTCAGGATCGATGTCACGTGGGTACCGATGGCGGGCAACCCATTGAAAAGTCCGGCGACGACCGGTATTGCGATCGCCGACACGATCACGCGCACATTGTCTTCGGCAGCGATGTTGAGCGCGACGATGACGCCCGCGATAGCCATCAGCTCCATTGCGTACGGAATCTTCACGAACGCTGCCACGACGGCAATCAAAAGGCCGATGATCCCGGCGATCTTGTAGATATTCATTGGACTTAGACCCCTCAATTCGAGTTTCTCTGGATGCGTCTGCGCCGGCTACCGCCCGCCCTTGAATCTGCAGTGCGTGCACCGCGGACCCATCCTTTGGTTTGATTGTTTTGACAGGACGTGCGGTTCCAGCCCACGAGAGGGTACTCCGGTTCTCAGCCGGTGAAAAGCGGCCGCCGCCGATCACATCCCCCGGGCCGCGATCGGCCCGCAAGCGGCGGTGACTGGGGCATTGAGGGATGGGCGAGCGAGGACTCCTCGGGCCGCCGGGCGGTGTTCAGCGCCTGACGGGGTACCAGCAGGGATAAGAGAACTCCAATTCACCCAGGTAGCGCTCTTCACAGCGCAAGGAGGTGGGCATGCCCGAGGTCGGAGTCGAATCGTCCAGCGAATTGCTTGAGATTGCAGTGGTTCAGTGGCCACGTCGAACGAAGCACCCCCAGTCATACCCGGACTGCGGTGGGGGTCCCCGCAGCTCGGCTCTGCCTGGGGTGTATTTACATTGTAAATACTTGGTGGTACAGTGCAATTCGTGGACCGCGTCTTCGAACACGCTGGTACCACCTTTCGCTGGAACGAGCTGAAGGCCGCCGATAACCAGCGTCAACACGGCGTTTCCTTCGAGGAGGCCGTGACCGTCTTCGACGACCCCCTCTTTGTCCTTCAGGATGCAAGCCGGAATGAGGAGCAAAGAGATGCGGCGATTGGCTTCAGCTCTACTGGTCAACTGCTGACGGTCGTGCATATCGAGTTCGACGGCGAATTCATTCGGATTATTTCAGCTTGGCGCGCCTCGCCGACCGAGGAGGCTTTCTATGATCAATGAACGGCTAAAGAAACGGCTGAAGAAAGATCGGCCGAGCACAACTATTACGATGCGGATACCCGCCGATGTTGTCGAATCGCTCAAGGTCGTTGCCCCGATGCGCGGCTTTTCGGCTTATCAAACGCTACTGAAGAGCTACATCAGCGAGGGGCTGCGCCGCGATGAGGTGCAGTTCGATCAGAACACGGCGCAGCGGCTCGCCGCGGCGCTGAAGCGTCGCGGCGTTGCAGAGAAGGTGCTGCAAGAAGCGATGCGGGAAGTCGCAGAGAGTCACTGAAGGCGTTCGGGTATCGGCGCTGCGACGCCGCTGGGCGGACGCGGTACCGCGTTATTCGCCATAGCCGGCCTATCGCTGCCTCAGGCAATCCAGAATGCGGTCACTGGGCTGAGCGAGGCAATTCGGCACCGAGGGCGCGGGCGGGTAGCCGGCATGCCATGCGTATCGCCCGTCATTCCCAGATGGACGGCCAGAAATTCCCAATTGGACGGTACGTTCATCCCAATTGGAGTGCCGGGGAGCGGCTGTCTGGCGGTCGCTGACCGGCGGTGCGGCCGGTCCTTGCTGCCGCGAGAGACTGGCGCGCCCGGCCCCACGGTCGCGCTACGGGTCCGGGCAGTCCCCGCTTGAATCTCAGGCCGTAACGCGTTACCGTAACGCGTTACAGAGGAGGACGAGATAATGGCACAAGCGGCAGAGCGGATGAGGGCAATGCGCGAGCGGCGCCGTGCACAAGGGCTGCGGGAATTGCGGCTTGTTGTACCCGATCCCCATGCAAAGGCTGTTCTGCGGCGGGTCGCCAAGGAGGTCGCCGGATTGGACAGCGCCGCAGAGCGCGAAGCGATGCGGTGGATCGAAGCAGTGTCGGAATTTGACGCTCAGTGAAGCGGGGCGACGTCGTGACCGTCGCCGCTTCCGGCGACTACGGGAAACCACGCCCGGCGGTGATTGTTCAGACCGACGCTCTACCCGCTGAGCACGCGTCGGTGATTGTCTGCCAAATGACCTCGGACATTGTGGAGGCGCCGGATTTCCGCGTGACGATCGAGCCTACCCTGAAGAATGGGTTGCGGACGCGCTCGCAGATCATGGCGGACAAGCCCGTGACAATCCGTCGCGAACGTGTGGGGCGTAGGATCGGGTCGCTTGACGAAAAGGATATCGCTCGTCTGAATGTCGCGCTGGCGTTTGTCGTAGGATTGGCTGATTAATTAGCCCTTGCGCTGTCAGCGTGCTCAGCCAGCCTCGGAAGGACGCGACAATCGGCCGGTCGCTTGTGCGCACCGGGAAGCTGTCATTTGGCCTGGCGTGGCGGCCCCGAGGGCACTGGCGGGAATCTGAGGCGAGCCGGCGGATTTGTTTCCTAGTCAACTACTTTGAGTGTCCGAGGCATGCCTCAGCAGGCCGATTATCGCGGTGGGTTGGCACGTCACCGCGACATTCACAGCCAGAATCGCACTTCCTACGACGGCAATGCGGATGCTGTGACGGACGTCTTTGGGCTTACCGGTCAGACCGGTCCCGGCGTACGATACAGTTGCATTTGCTCGCGTTCTGGAGGGGTCTATGGCGAACCTATTTGTCCACGACCCCGCGGGCGTCCTGCTGTATCTCTGCCAATGGAATCCCTGAGAGCTTGAGAGCGTCCGCTATGACTCTGTGCTCTGTCCGGCATGAAGCAATCGGAACGTCTCTTACGGGCCATACCGGTCTGTCAACTTCGCGCGGCGCTCCGGCGGCTGGCGTACTGCGAGGATGGCGATTCGGACAGGGCCGCAAAGGACGATAGGCGCAGAGGAAGAACGTCGCCTACCGCAACGTCGCGAGCGCGTAGTTCGCCCGGGATGAGCCGTATGCGTGCGTGAGTCGCCGGATCCTCAACCCAAAGCAGGTCTTCGGGCAGCGCTTCGCAGAGCCGACGATGAATCTCGCGAATGGAATCCGCAGCAACTGCCCGTCCCCTCAGACCACCGTCGTCAATCCACTGCTGGACGGCGATATGCGCCATGGCTTCGAGCTGCAGATCGCGTTTCCTCCCATCCTTGCTGTAGTCGCCCTGCAGGGCGCGCTCGATATCGACGGGGTGCGTGTCATGCCCTTCGATCAAATTGCTGTAGTAACAGTTCATCGTGCGCACGAGCGTCGCCAGCGACGACAGCAGACTTTCCGGCAGTGAGCGGCGAAAGCCGGCGCTCCGCTGCGCGAGCTCCAGCGCAAGATCGGTCAATTCCGTGCGGTGGCGGGAGCCTTCACCCAGGATAAGAGGCTCCATCAGGCCAGTCGCCTCGCCTCGGTCTTCCCCCGCATTCATGTCCGCTTTATTGTCCGCTTTATCTTGGGCCACCGCGCAATATGATTCAAATAGTTACCGATGAACAGCAGGACGAATAGCCAATCTATAGTCCGCTTTTAGGTCCGGTGAGTAGGAGCTGCTATTCGCCGCAAATCGTGCGGCGAATGCGCGACTCATTCACTGCGCCAGGCTGCTCAGGCAACGGGGCGAGAGGGCACAGTGTACCCCCAGAGCCGTGGGGGTATGACTGGGGGTACTCCTTCTGCGTGATCAGAATAACTGAAGCAAGGTCAGGTACTTCTATGCAAGATGCGACTCCGACCTCGGGCATTCCCACCTCCTTGCGCTGACGTCCGCTGGCCTCCACCAGCCTCCTCACAGTGCGCCAGCCGCCGGAGCGACCGCGCGAAGTTGACGGGCCGGTATCGACCCATCAGAGACATCGCGAGTGCTCCTTTGTTGCCGGTCAGGACCGGCCATCGCCGACACTGGAGCGACCGCTTTTCGGAGGCTTGGATTCGGCAACGAACCAAGTGACTCCGACCTGCCGCTGCCGTGACCTGTTCCCGGTCGTGCCATCCAGGGCCGAGCGAGCGGAATAGGCAGACCGGCGCCGCCGGGAGGAACTTGTGAAACCCGGAGCGGAACGTATATACTATGACTATACGTTCGATCGACGAGAGACTCATGTCACAAGCGATCCTGAAATGGGGCAACAGCCTGGCCTTCCGCATCCCCGCCGCGATTGCAAAGCAAATGGGAATCGGTGAGGGAGAGGAAGTGGAATTGCATATTGATGGCAGGCGACTGGTGATCGAGAAGGCCGAAAAGATGCCCAGTTTCACCCACAAAGACTTGCTCAAATCGTTGCGCAAGGCCAAGTCGAGCCTCATCGACCTGGGCGCTCCCCGAGGCAAGGAGATTCTCTGAGCGATGCTCTCGGAAGGCGACCTCATTGAGATTGATGCGGACGGGGCGACCGGGCACGAGCAACGAGGCCGCCGGCCCGCATTGATCGTCTCGGTCAATGCGCTTCAGAGTGTGTTGGGTCTTGCAATGGTGTGCGCCATCACGACTTACGGAGGTCGTGCGGACGGCGCCCGCAACGATTTGGGGGTTCCAATCCCCCCGGGATTGCCCGTCAAGGGCGTCGTCCTCCCCCATCAGTTGCGTTCCATCGACACGAAAGCCCGTAACGCGAACAAGCTGTGCGCTGTTCCTCGCGCGACACTGCAAGCAACCCGGGCTCGCTTGAAGACCCTATTGGGAATTTGAATGGCGGCTCCGTCGGTAGACGAGGTGCACGTTCGACGGTCGCAAATTGGCCGGATGCCGGCGGACGTGCTTGGGGTCACGCGAGCACACCCCGACATGCTCGGCCAGTTCGTGCCTCGTGTGGGAGGCGAGCGTGGATCGGAGCTCCCGTGCGGCGCCTGCCGCAAGTCTGCTGCTGACGGGACGTGAAAGTGAAGCGGGGCGGATCTACGCCCGCGCTCTTACTCGAACAGGGGTCTCATCTGCCCATCCCGCCCGATGCCTCCGTAGAGATCAAACCCGCGGTCCCGCCAGCCGCGCATCACCTGATCGTCCGAGGCTGCGGCGCCGTCGCGACACTCGCTACCCACTCAAAGACGCCAAGCCCGATGTAATCCGCATAGTTCGGCCTGTCGCCGCCGAGGAATCGGTGCGTGGACAAGTGATGTCTCAGCGGGGTGAGTGCCTCTCGGAGCGTCGGCAGACGCGTGGCACGTTCGGCGGAGAGGGACTCCAGCGTGCTTTTGAAGCGCCCTTCGCGGCTCTCGCGAAAGTACGGCCGATCCTCCGCCCGCGCCGCGTTGTGCACGTCGAGGATGATTATCGGCAACATCTGACGCACGACACAGATGATGAACCAGGAATCGAACAGCCGCACCATGGCGTGCTCCGCTGGATCGGAGAAAAGTCTCGGCCGCTCGGGGAAGGCTCGGTCAAGGTATTCGGCGATGTCCCAGCTCTCGGCCATCATCGCCTCGCCCAATGGATCGCACCTGCGTGCGACGGTCGCTCCACTAGCGTCCCGCGGCCCGACCGCACCGAATCAATTGGCTCGGTTTCTCTTCTCGTCGCCGACGGGGCGTCCTGCCTGCGTAATGCGCGCTGCAAACGTCCGCAGCACCGCCTTGTCGCGAATTCGGGGCAACGCTGCTCGAAGCGACCTCAGAATTTCTTCCGCAGATTCACTGGAGTTGCCAGGATCCAGATCATAACTGATGAGCACCTGCAAATGAGCCGATTTGCGTCTCTCCATGAGGTCTCCCTGTGGAGGTTCTGCAGATCCACCTGATTCACCGCCACCACGACCACGATCATCCCGCGGTGGATTTGGCCTGGAAATGACCAGCCACTCAGATCCGGCGACTATCCTTTCTGAGGTGCGGCATTGATTCCGGCGCCTACGACGACCCCGTAGGCATCCAATGCGATGTCGACATCCGTTGTTCCATGCTGAAACTGGACGACGTACCGATCCCACCCCAATGAGTTCACACCTCGGAAAACAACCGAACGCAATGCGCCCAACGGCTTCAACGTGGCCTGCAAATGATGCAGCATCGCTCGCGTTCCTGCCGCAAGCTGTGGACTCAATTCCGAGTAATCGGGCTGTCCGGACTGGATGCCGAGAATGAGGTGACGCAACGCCGTCTCAGTTCCGGCCGTGGCGGTCTGAGCATGCACGCGCTCGGCGACCAATTTTTCGACGGCTTCGACCCCGGCGGCACCAATGCGTGGAGCTTCCGTTACGGCGCCGTTCTGCTGAAATACCAGCCCGGTGACGTGACCGGCGGAATTCACTGCGAACCGGACGTACGCATCGAGTTGTCCAAAGCGATACTGGTGCCCGGACAGCCGCGTTAATTTCTGCGGCGGCGCCCCTGGAGACATTGCGAACAGCTGCCCCTTGCGCAGCCCGATGCGCATCACGCTAATCGAGGACATCTTGTATGTACCGACGTAGCGCGAAGAAGTCGCAGGTACGACGCCTCCCCTCATGCCCGCCATTGCCAGCGGCATGGCGGGCGGCGTGATCAGGAAACACGCTGCGACGACGCCGACCGACAACACCGCAAGTGCAGCGCTGCTCGCTCGCCAACCATTCATTTTCGGTGCGTGCATGATAAGGAGCCTCCGCTCAATAGAAGAGATCGACCGGGGTGCCGCAGAGAGCCCAACGAGGCACGTGGACCGTCGCAGACTCACGGCAATCAGAGTTTTCGCATAACACCGCGCATCGTTGCCACCGAGCAGGACGCGGCGGTCGCAGTCGACTTCGATCGCCAGACGCAATCGGCGCACTTGCCACCAGAGGATAACGTTCCACGGCATCAGAATCGCCAACCCCAGCCCGAAAGCCAGGAGCAGGTTATCGCGCGCCTCAATGTGGCTCCGTTCATGCGCAATGACCAGGTCAAGCTCACTCGGTGCCGCCGCGAGCAGCCATTCGGGGATGACGATTTGCGGGTGAAGGATTCCGATCGTTGCCGGCCCCGCATCCCTCGCCACCAGGATCTCGATGTGACCGATGGACGATCTTTTCCAGTAACGACGGCATCGATTGCCGTACCACGATCCCCCGAGCAGCGTCGTCGCGACCGCGAGCGAACTCATCAGCCACGCGATTTCGAAAGCAGAATCAAACCGTTCGGACGCGGAAGCCACAGGGGGTAGGGCCAGTGGAGCGATGGGTACCCAGCGTGCATCGGCTCGAGAGGTACCTAAGACGGCTCCCTGCTGCGACGCGCTGCTCGTGACGATGACCGAAGGTCGATTCACCATCGCTGATAGAACGAGCGGGAAAACCAGAGATGCCGCCAGTGCCCCGACCCACATCCAGCGAGTCGCGAAGCCGTAGGGCAGAACGATGCGCTCCAGAGCGAACGCCGAGACGCTCACGATCACCGCGATCATCATGAGATAGGCGGCCCACATCAGCATCACGACTGCTCCTCGTCTCCCGCATCCCGCAAAAGCCTCCGCAAGCGTTCGATCTGTGCCGCGCTCAGATGTCGATCCGAGACCAGATGCGTGACGAGAAGCTCAGATGAGCCGCGAAACAACTTTGCAACCAAATGGCGCACGGCGCTGTACCGCGCCTCCTTCTCGGGGACGACCGGAAAGTACACGTGCCCCCGCCCCTGCGTTTCGCGCCGCACGAATCCTTTATCTTCCAAGATCCCGAGCATCGTCAGGACGGTGTTGTGCGCCAACGCGTCCTTGAGATGGTGGCGCACATCGCTGACGCGACAGGCCCCTCGATCCCAGAGGACGCGCATGATGTCGGACTCGCGGTCTGTCAGTGTCTTGCTCATGCCATTGTTCCTAAATCTATAGGAATAATGGCCGGCCCGCCCTCGGCTGTCAACTAATTTATTAGGAGATTAATTTCAGGGAGCGCTGCAGGAGAGATTCAGCGACCCTTAAGGCTTCGGATACGGTCGATTTCGTCCTGCCGCAATCAGAGGGTTGAAGTTCCCTCCTTTGCTCTTTCAGACAATCCTGTACCCACTCGGGCGCACTCGAATCCCCGCTCAATTGCACGCCCGTCAGCGGTCAGTCCTCGATGTCTCAAAAGGGTCGATACCAGCCCGTCAACTTCGTGCGGTCGCTCCGGCGGCTGGCGGACTACGAGGATGGTGACTCGGGCAGGGCCACAAGGGGCGGCAGGCGCAAAGGAAGAACCGGTCGTTGCCATGGGAGCCCGAAGAACCGTGT
>DASTAC010000067.1:0-48644 GCA_035713045.1 Steroidobacteraceae bacterium | reverse complement strand
TCCGACATCCGCGCGACGAAGAATTGATACTGCAGCCCGAGCCGCGTCAGCGGCTGATAATTCGACAGCGTGATGGATGGCATCGTCGGCGCTTCCGTGCTGATCAGCATGGAGCTGTCCGTCATCGGCGACCACCAGTGGTCGCGCCAGCCGATATCGAGCTGCGCCCAGTCGAAGCCGAGACTCAGCATGGTCCCGGTGGGGGTGGCCCGCCCCTGGTAGGCGACACCTCCCACGTTGAGGAGCATGTAGGAATTCGGCTGAATGTAGGCCGCCGCGGCGACCTGGTAAGGGCTTTGCGCCTTCTCCCCGTGCTGGTTCGGCAGCACGATATTGGACGGGCCGGAGGTGTCGGCGAGGGAGACGCTGGTGAATTCCACGCCGGTCCCGTGCATGTACCGGCGCAGGTAGTGCCGGACCCTGTCGCAGAGGGGGCGGTCCACCTTGCAGGCCTTCGGCAGGGCTTTGAGGACGAGCGCCGCCGGGATCGGGCGGGTCATGACCGGCTCGTCACCCAGGATGAGCACCCGCTCCACCTGGGTTTCGACCTCGGGGTCGAGGTTCAATGGCAGGTAGGGTGTAACCCCCAAGGCGTGCGCCACTCCTTGTGATGCGATAACGCTCATCGCCAGCAGCAGCGCCGTCTTCTTCATGTTGCGGGGTCCACTCCGTCTCCTGGGCGGGGTGGCACGGTATCGGGCCGGCCCGCAAAGATCAATTGTCGTAGCTCACGCGGCACCGCGCGCCGACTTCGAGGCGCTCGCCGACGCCGCGGGTGATCACGGCGTTCTCGCCGAAGGTGACACCGAGGAGTTTGCGATCGAAGCGGAACGTGCGCAGCACCGGCACCGGGTCGAGGCCGCGGATGCCCGTTCGCTGATCGGTCGATGGGATGATGCAGCGGACGCACGGCTTGACGAGGGTCAGCGTGACGGGTCCGATCTCGAGCGATGCGATCCGGTCCTCCGCGAAGGGCGGCAGGCCGTCCAGCACCACGTTGGGGCGGAACCGCTCCATGGGCAGAGCCTGCGGGAGACGACCGTTCAGGTCATCGAGCGAGGCGCGATTGCAGATGAGGATCGGATAGCCATCGGGAAAGGCGAGCGGCGCGGGATCCGGTCCGGCGTACTCCGGGTTGGCCCGTCGGTCGGGCGTGGCCGGCGTGCGCACGATACGCAGGGGCTGGCCGATGACACCGCTGATCCAGGCGGCGGCCTCATCGCCCTGATCGAGCCCCTGGCAGGCGTCCTTCCAGATGCGCACCGGGCGACTCCCGCCGCGCGGCGCGAGCGGCAGGCTCAGTGGCTCGAACCCTTGCGCGGTCAGGATGAGCGCCTCGCCGGTGAGCTCCGTCGAGACACGGGTGAGCGCCGGCTGGGTGCGCTGAGTCAGGAAGGTTCCGTCCTCGCCGACGACCATCCAGTGGCGGTCCCACTCGAAGCCCGTCGCGCCGAGGCGCACGCTCGTCCGCGGTATGCCGCGCGTGGACTTCAGCGGATAGAGGTTCAGCTCCGCAATGACGATGTTCATGTTGCAGGCGGAGTTCCTGTCCTGGTGGACAAAGCGCAGGCTATGCTGAGCTGGACCGTCGGGACCCTGATCCTGGCGGGCGGCCGCGAGCATGGCCCCGGTTGGCTGCATAGTTGATGCCGGGCTCGTGGAGCACGAGGTGCGCCGGCGCGCGCCTCAGCGGAAAGGCGCGGCTGATCGCGTCGAAATCCCGATCCTTTGCCAGCAGCTCGTAGCCATCGCGCAGGCAGAGTTGGGCGATCAAGCAGTCGATCGCGGAGCGGATGGTATAACCCAGTCTGCGGCAGGTCCGATAGATCTCCGCGGCCCGCTCGTAATCGGCAGGCGTCGCCTCCGGCACCAGCGGATACGCGGTCAGCGATTGCGACAGCCGCAGCGCATCTGCCTCCGTACGGGCGCCCACGAGCACCTCCGTGCGCACGAGGCCGGGAATCACCAGAGGCCGATCCTCGGCGATGCACGCCGCGAGGAACGCGGCTTCAGCTGAATTCACTCCGTTGAGGAAGCTGATCCACACGGAGCTGTCGACCAGGATCATCCGAGGTCCTGGCGATCCACGCGCAGCGCCTCGAGGTCGCCTACCCAAGGCACGTTGCCACGCATGGCCAGAAGGTCCAATCGCTTGAGCTTGCGCAGGTACTCGGCGAGCGCGGTGTTGATGGCGGTCTTCTTGCTCGAGAAATGTCCCATCCGCATGACCTCCTCGAGAACGGGGGCATCGACGTCGACGTGTGTTTTCATCTGATCTCTCCGCGCCGGGAAGCGGGCTCGCCGCTCACGGCGACGAGGCCCCAATTGACCTCATTCAGTGTACATGAAATCAGCCTGGTCCTGTACAATGACCGTCGTCAGGACTTGGTCAGCCTCCAGGTCCATGCTGGATCCCAGCACCGGAGGGCACGAGTATGAGAATGCGACCTCTGTCGATCGTGGGCCGGATGGCTGCCGGGATCCTCGTCTGCCTCGCCGCGGTCGGGGTGGTTTTTGCACAGGAGGGCTCGGGCCCTCCCGGGCGCGTGGCGCAGCTGAGCTATCTCGAGGGCAGTGTGTCCCTCGAGCCCGCCGGCACCAGCACGTGGGTCGGCGCAGCCCTCAACCGCCCGATCACCCTGGGCGACAGGATCTGGACCGACCAGGACTCCCGGGCCGAGCTCGATATCGGCGATGCCGTCATCCGCCTCGGCAGCATGACGGGATTCTCCTTCCTCAACCTCGACGATCAGACCGCGCAGATGCAGGTCACCGCGGGGACGGTCATCGTTCACGTGCGGTCGCTGTCGAGCGGCGAGCAGGACGAGATCGATACGCCCGATCTCGCCCTGACCCTGCAGGAGCCGGGTACCTATCGTGTCGAGGTGAGCGAGGCCGGCGATACCACCATCGTCAAGGTGGCGGAGGGCGAGGCGCTCGCCACCGGTGGCGGCCAGTCCTATCCGGTCACGGCGCAACAGAGCGTCACCTTCACGGGCACGAACGTGCTCACGGCGGACTATGCGACGCTGGGCGCTCCGGATGCCCTCGATGACTGGTCGATGCAGCGCGACCAGGAGGAGGCGCAGCAGTCGGCCGCCGTGCAGCAGTACGTCTCTCCGGATGTGGTCGGCGCGACCGATCTGAGCTCCTACGGCACGTGGGAGAGCACGCCCGACTGGGGCTACGTGTGGTTCCCCTCCGTCGCCGTGGGCTGGGCTCCCTACACCATGGGGAGCTGGGCGTGGGTCTCTCCCTGGGGCTGGACGTGGGTCGATGAGGAGCCGTGGGGCTTTGCGCCGTTTCACTACGGACGGTGGGGCTACTGGCATCGCCGCTGGTGTTGGGTTCCGGGGCCGCGGCGAAAACGGCCGATGTACGCGCCGGCACTGGTCGCGTGGGTCGGCGGCCGGGAGGGCCGGGTGCCGGGAAGGCCCGGTGCGCATGTCGGCTGGTTCCCGCTGGGACCGCATGACGTGTACGTTCCCGGTTACCACGCGAGCCCCCGTTATGTCCGGGACATCAACGTCGCCAACGCCCGGATCACCAATACCGGCTATATCAGCAGCGTGTACAAAGGGCGCGTCGCCAACGTCCGATTCGCGAACGCTGACGTTCCGGGGGCGGTCACTGCCGTGCCGCGCAACGTCTTCACGTCCGCGCAGCCCGTGGCACCGCATCGGGTGATTCTGCCGCGCCGCGGCGGTGAAGTGTTCCATGCGACAGCCGCACCGCCGCCGATCATGCCCGTGCGGCAGAGCGTTCTCGGCATAGGTGCCGGCAGAATCGCCAGGGTGCCGCCGCGCGCGATCATCGATCGGCCGGTGGTGGCGCGGCTCGCGCCTCCGCGCGGGCCCGTGTCCTTTGCGAGGGAGCAGGCCGCGCTTCGGGCCAACGGTGGCCGGCCGCTGCCCCCGGCTCAGCTCGCGCGCCTGCGCCCGAGCACTCCGGCTGCGCCGGTGCGCTTCGCCACGCCCCGGGTGCGGACGCGCCCCGGACTGGAGTGGCGCACAGCGCCGGGCCGCGGTGCGCCACCCAGTCCCGGCATGTCGGCGCGGGAGCGCGCGCTGCAGCAGCCCGCGCTGCCTCCGGCGCGCGCACCTCGCAACGATCGTCCGGGATGGGCGCAGCGGCAGCCGGGGCAGTTCCGGACACCGGCCGCGCGACCGAATCCGGAAAGGTCGCTCCCGCAGCAGCGGCAGGCTCCGCTGCAATGGCGCGTGCCGCCGCGGCAAGAGGCTGCGCCGGCGCGCCCGCCTGAGCGGCGCTTCGTTCCGCCGCCGCGGCAGAAGCCCGATCAGGGCTTCGCGCCGCCCGAGCGTAGTGTCCCCGCCCAGCGCTTCGCGCCGCCGCCACGGCTCACGCCGGCACCGCGCTTCACCCCACCAGCGCGCCCGATCCCGGAGCAGCGATTCTCGCCGCCAAGCTACCGCCCGCCGCGGGAGTTTGCGCCGCGTCCCGCGCCTGCGCGCGCAGCGCCCGACAGACCGCCTGAGGCCCGCCCCCCGGAGCGGCCGCCGCCGCGTGCCGATGCGCGGTCCTTCTCCCTCGGGACGGTCTATGCGCAGCAGTGGCGGTCGCCGCCGCCCATGTACCGGCCGCAGGGGAGCACGATTCCCTACGCGGGGCCCGCGCGGACCATTCCGGCCGGCCCACGCTACCGTGCGCCGGCGAGCCCGCCACCGATGTACCGGCCGGTGCCGGCCGGCAATGCGGCGCCCGCAGTCGACTCACGGCGTTTCGTCGTCGCGCGTGGGCGGCGGATCGGCTGACAGCTCCGGCGCCTTCGGCGAGGACGCCCGCGGGCGCTAGTACCTGAATCTTCAGCTGGAGATCCTCGAGGGACCAGAAGCACGGGAGCGGGCAGATCGGCATCGATCTGGGCCTTACCTCCCTGCTCGCGATCTCCACGGGCGAGAAGATCGAAGCCCCGCGCCTGTACCGCAAGCACGAGCGGGCTCCCAGTGCGGCAAGGCCTCGGCCTCCGAACAGACAGAATCGGTTATTCGAGAATCGAAACGATTATAAAGCGACGTCCGGCGCCTGGAACGATTACGAGCAGCGGCGCAATCTCTGGCGCAGCCGTCGGGAGTGTCGGGCCGCAGCCGATCGAGCCTGACCGCCTTCGGAGGGACCGCCACGGTCGAGGAGCGGTCCCGCGAGGCGCTCGGCGGGTCTGCCGCCGCGGAGCGATCGGTACTTCCGCGCAATCTCGTGCCGGAGCAGCGGGTTGCTCCGGGGGCGTCGGGGGCGGGTTTCTCCGCGCCGCTTTGTCAGACATAATAGCGCCTCCCCTCTCGGTCACGCTGAGACTCCGATGACTGTCAAACCCCTTTCGGCGGGACTCAACGTCCGCGCCGGACGCAAGACCCTGCGGATTCCGGGGGTGATCGCCCGTGACATCGGCCTCCAGATCGTGTCGGGCCACTACCGCCCCGGCGAGGTCCTGAACGGGGAGATCGAGACGAGCGGGCGGCTACACGTCTCGCGCGCCGCGTATCGGGAGGCGGTGAGGATTCTCGCCGCCAAGGGATTGGTGAAGGCGCTGCGCAAGGTGGGTACCCGCGTCACGCCCCGGGAGGAATGGCACCTGCTCGATCCGGACGTCATGGGCTGGATATTCGAGTTCGAGCCCGACGATGCGACGCTCGCGAGCCTGTTCGAGCTGCGCCGGATGGTGGAGCCGGAGGCGGCGGCGCTCGCGGCGGCCCGCCGGGGCGAGGAGGATCTGGCGGCCATGGCGGGGGCGCTGAAGGGCATGGCCCGCTACGGGCTCGAGTCCAAAGCCGGGCGCGCGGCCGATCAGGCGTTTCACGCGGCGCTCCTGCGGGCGACCGGGAATGCTTTCGTCGCTTCGCTGATCGCCGGCGTTGGCGCCGCGGTCACCTGGACCACCTTCTACAAAGGCACCCACTCGCGCCAGTTGCGCGACTCGCTGCCGGATCATCAGCGCGTCTACGACGCGATCGCCGGGCAGGACCCATCGGGCGCACGGGAGGCGATGACGGAGCTCGTCGATCTGGCGCTTCGCGACACGACGGACGCGCGCAAGCGCATAGGCCGCAAGAAGCGCGCGACGCCCTGAGCAGGTGTGGGTCGGCCTCCCGGCGGGCAACGTGGACCGACTCGGCGCGCGTGTCTCTTCAGCCGCGCTTTTTCCCGGCGGCTGCGATCGCATCGGCGATGATGGCCAGCGGTAGGATCAATTTGAGAGGATCGTCGAGTAGAGGGGCGGCGCCAAAGCGCTCATACCATCCGGCGGCGCGCGGGTCCTTGGCGTCGATGGCAAGTGCCACCCCCCCGATCTGCGAGGCGACCGATAAGGCCCGAACCCCAGCCGACAGCAACAGCTCTGCCCCCAGTCCTTGCCCTTGGAGAGAACGGCTGACGCCAAGGCGCCCGAGCCGAAAGACCGGCACTTCATAACGGCCGAGTTTCCGGGTCAGCGCAGCGGGCACACGGGCGAACTCGATGGCGCCAGGACTGATCGAGTAGTAACCGAGGACGCGGTGCGGCTCGCGCGGGGATACGGCGACGAAGCTTTTGGCTCCGCCGGTCTCATGGTTCTGGCGGGCGTACTTGCGCAAATAGTCGTTGAGCTCGGCTGAGCCGCAGTCAAAACCGCCGCGGTCGTGGTGGCGCGCTATTGCTTCCTCACGCCATTCAAGGGGATCGCTCACCTGCGCGCGCGACGGCGCGCTGCCGCCAGCAGGGCGGCCGTGGGCTTTGGGGGATTCTCCAGCAGCTTCAGCACTCGCGCTGTATCGCGTTCGGATAAAACGATGCGCTCGGCCCGGTCGACGATTTCTCGAGCGGCCGGCAGGACCTTCCGCATGATGAAGCTGGTGACATCCAGGCGCTCATGAGCGGCCGCGCTTGCCAGCAGCCGCTTTTCCTCACGGGTTGTGCGAAGCTCGATGCGGTCATCTCGGGTTGCGGCGTTCGCGGCCAAGGGCAGGTCTCCAGGATCGGAGCCCCATTTTACTGCACGGACGCTGTCCGTACAAATCGCGATCGATGCGACAGGCGCGGCCGACAGCGCCGCAATGGGCTGCCGAGTCCTGCCCGTGTTCCGAGCCTGGGCGCAGGCTCATCCCTCAGGCGGTGGGCGCGACTCGCGCCGTCACGGGCCGCGTGCGTCTCATCGCGAGCGCCGGGGCCCGTCCTGGCGCGAGGTTGCAGCCGGCAATTATGTCTGACATAATTGAGCCATGGACGATCGAACGGCCCGCGTGCTCTGCGACTGGGGCGGAACCCGGCTGCGGGCATCCCTCGAGGTGGCTGGAGAGATCGTGCAGCGCTGCGAGGGCCCGGGGATCGGAGCGCTGCGCGGCCGGCCCTGCGCGCAAGTGCTGCTTTCCGCGATCGCGCCGTGGCGCAGGGACTACCGCATCACCGGTGCCTTTCTCTCCGGCATGGCTGGCTCGCGGGACGGGTTGACCGACGTCCCATACGTGGGCGCACCCGTGACGGCTGCCATCTGGGCGCGCGCACACCGGAAAATCTGCCTGGACGATCTCACTCTCACCATCGCGGCGGGAGTGCGCGCGTGCAACTTCCGGCGCGTTGCGGATGTCATGCGGGGCGAGGAGGCGCAGGTGTTCGGCGCGCTCGCGCTCAATCCCAGGCTTGCCGCCGGACGCCGGCTGTTTCTCCTGCCGGGCACGCACAGCAAGTGGGTGGAGGTGGAGGCGGGGGAAATCATCCGGCTGCAGACCTATCTCACGGGCGAGCTCTTCTCGCTCCTCTGCGAATCCTCATCCCTCCTGCGGGCCGCGACCCGCACGGAGGCGGCGGACGATGGCTTCGAGGCGGGGCTCGAGCGCGCCGGCCAGTGCGATGTCCCCGCCGCCCTGTTCGAAGCCCGCAGCGCCCAACTCGTGGCCGGCAAGACGGGCGGCTGGGCCAAGGCCTTCATTTCAGGGCTGCTGGTGGGAGGCGAGGCGCGCAGCATACTGACCTCGGGGGCTTTCGTGCCCGACCCTCCCGTCACGGTCATCGGCGAGAGCGCGCTCGCCGCGCGCTATCTGCGCGCGCTTGCGGCCCATGGCGTCTCGGCGGAGGTTCTCGATGGGGAGAGTTGCGCGCTCCAGGGACTTCGCGTTCTGGCGGCAACCGCCGAGGAGATGGAGGGATGAGGATCGATGAGCTTCTGCGGGATGGGGCGGTGCCGGTGGTGGCGATCCTGCGCGGTCTGCCGCCCGATGATGCGCTGGCCATCGGACGCGCCCTGGTCGATGAAGGAATCCGGATCATAGAGGTTCCGCTCAATTCACCGTCGCCGCTCGAGAGCATCGGGAGGCTCGCCGGCGCGCTCGGCAGGGATGCGCTCATCGGGGCGGGTACCGTGCTCTGCGCCGCCGATGTCGAGAATGTGGCGCGCGCGGGCGGTCAGCTCATCGTCTCCCCGCACACGGACGCCGCGGTCATCCGGCGTGCCGTTTCCCTGAGCCTCGAGTGTCTGCCGGGATTCATGTCCGCCACGGAGGCCTTCACGGCCATCGCCGCGGGCGCGCGACGTCTCAAGCTCTTTCCCGCGAAGGCCCTGGGCCTTGCGCATCTGCAGGCGCTGCGGGATGTGCTCGGGCGCGAAATCGAGGTCTGGCCCGTGGGCGGCACGGGGGCGCACGATATGGCGGCGTGGCTGCGCGCCGGTGCCGCGGGCATCGGCGTCGGCTCCGCGCTCTATCGGCCGCGTGACAGCGCGGAGCAGGTGCGCGAGCGGGCGCGCGAGCTGCGTGCCGCCTGGGCGGCTCGCGCCGACATTCCATCGCAGTCGTGATCCGCACGGGGCGCCCCGGCGCCGCTGCTGGCGGCAGCGCAATTGCGGCTCGGAACCAGCCTGGCGGAATACGACCGGAAGCGCAGTCCCGTCCGGTCTTCTGACGGCCGTCGAAGATGGCCCGCGCGTTGCGGGCCGCAAGGCCGAGGCAAAGGGCAGTGCCGGCAGCGGCGTGCCCGGATCGACATCCGGATGTGCAAGGCGTCCATGCGGTCTCGGTATTCAGCGCGAAGTCAACAGGCCCGCTCAACGGCTCCTCGGGAGCAAGCCCTCTCACCGCGGAGGTGCTCGAACCGCTCCGCCGAGATCCCTCCTGTCGTGCGCCGGCGTCGATCGCGCGATCTTATGTCCTACAAAAATGTTCTTGTCAGACATAAAGGCGCGGTGTATAAGGCATGCAATTCGGGCGCGGCCATTCGCTGCCGCATCGTCGAGGGGAGCAATGATCGTCCAGAACGTCAGCGCGCCGTCGCTGGCCGGCATCCGCGCGGCCGGCATCGCCGTGAGCCCGGTGTTGCTCTCCCGGTGCCCGGTGAGTCGAAGGCTCACGCCCGCCGGCGAGAGCAGATCGCCGTCCATTTCGTCGCAATTCGAAACTGCTTGAGGGGGAGATCCAGATGAGGCATCCAGTCAAGAATTCCCTTGCGATCTCGCTGGTCGCGAGTGCCGTCGGCATGTGCCTGCACCCGGCACATGCGCTCGGCGCCGGGATGGGCATGAAGCCGTCGAACGCGCAGGAGAGCGGCACGGCCACGGCGGGGTCGACCACGCCAGAGAAGACGTCCGACGCCGCAACGCAAACCCCGGCCGTCCTGGGCGAAGTGACGGTCACCGGCATCAGGTTCAGCTTGCAAAGCGCGCAGCTCATCAAAGAGAACTCGCAGATGATCGTCGATTCGATCGTTGCGGAAGACATCGGGAAGCTGCCGGACGTCACCGTGGCGGATGCGCTGCAGCGCATACCCGGGGTGCAGGTCGCCCAGCAGGGTCAAGGCGGCGAGACCGACACGGTGCTGATTCGTGGGCTGCCGAACGTCGTGACCACATTGAACGGCAACGAGATATTCAGCGGCATCGGCCGCAGCTTCGCATTCCAGAACATGCCGGCCACGGCAGTCAGAGCGATCAAGGTCTACAAGACCAGCGACGCCAGTCTGCCGCTCGGCGGCATCGCGGGCCTCGTCGACATGGAGCTCTACAAGCCGTTCGACTTCCCGGGCGCGAAGATCGCGGGGACCGTGACGGCCACGTACTCCGACTATGCCGGCCACACCGATCCCTCCGGAAGCCTCCTGATGAGCGATCGCTGGAGGACCGGAATCGGCGACGTCGGAGCTCTGATCAATTTCGGCGAGAACGCCCAGCACTACAACGACAGCGTCGTCTGGGACTACATTCCGCAGGTGATGAACGACGCCTCCGGTACCCCGATCCGCACCGCCAGCGGCAACCTCATCGCGGCGCCGCAGAATATCGGCTCGAACTACAACATCGGGTATCGCACGCGGCCGGAGATGAACTGGGCATTGCAATGGCGCCCCAATGACCACACGGAAGCCTATCTGACCGGAGTAACGGACTGGTATGAGGACAAGCTGAACGACTCGTTCTTCTTCTCGCAACCGGTGGCGCAGAACATTCCCCCGACGGCCTATACCGTCTCCAACAGCTGCTACCCCGACCAGCTCGCGGGGCAGTATTACGGACAGACGATCTGCAATCTCGCGAGCGCGACCTTCGTCGGCAACAATTTCGCGGATTCGAGCCCGCACGCCATCCAGGACTGGGGCAGTGACCGCCAGTACACCGCCGGAGTCAAATGGCGCCAGGGTCCCTTGAAGCTGTCGACGCAGTTGAGCCGCACCACATCCTCCTCGAACTGGCAGATGCTGGGCATCGATACGCCTCTCAACGGGTCGGTGACCACCAACTGGAGGAGCAACGGGCAGGAGCTCACCTGGAATCTGGGCGGGGCGCCGCAGCTGAATCCAAACAGTTTCTATCTGAGCGGTCTGTTCGAGCCCTGGAATCAGGCCAGAGCGACGGAGAACGCATGGCGGGGCGATGGCGTGTGGAGTCTGGATGCCGGTCCGCTGAGGGATCTGCAATTCGGCGTCCGCTACGCCGATCATGCCGCCGACTATGTCTCGGGCAACAACGGCTACACCATGCCCCCGAATTCGGTGCCGAACTACAATTCGGCATTCCCGAACTCGCTGTGTCTGGTGCCGGGCACATCGCTGGCGCCCAGCTACTTGTCGACGTGCCTCAACTATGTTTTGAGCAATGCCAACAAGCTCCGCGCGTTTTACGGGCTCCCTGCCGGCCTGTACCCCTTCAATCCGGTCGCGGGGAACTTCTTCGACATCACCGAGAAGACCTGGGCGGCATACCTGCAAACATCGTACAAGGTGCGGCTGTTCGGGATCCCCGTCACCGGTCTGGTCGGGATTCGCGCCCAGACCCTCAGGCGCGACATCAACGCCTGGGCGTACAACGGGACGACCCAGTACAATCCGACGACCGGCGTGAACGCTCCGTTCACTGGCGGAACGAGCGACCATGTCTATCTGCCGAACATCAGCGCGGTCTTCCACTTCACCGACACCTTGCAGGGGCGCCTGATCTGGGCAAAGACCGCCACCTATCCGAATTTCGCGCAGTTGAACCCCTCCTTGAGCTTCACCCCTCCGCAGATCAACACGGAAGGGTTTGGTAGCAGCGGCAACATTCATCTGCAGCCGACCAAATCGGACAATACGGACGCGACTCTGGAATGGTACTTCTCCAGGGTGGGCTCCCTCACGGGCGGCGTCTTCTACCGGCAGATCAACGGTTACGTGCAGCAATTCAATACCCGGGAGCTGGTCGACGGGTATCAGATCACCGTCACCCAGCCGGAGAGCGCCGGCAGCGGGCATCTGGAAGGCGTGGAAGCCGCATATCAGCAGAGCTTCAGCTTCCTTCCCGGGGCGTGGAGCGGGCTGGGCACCGAGCTGAACTACACCTATATCACCGGCTCGACCGTCGGCGCGCAGTCGGCGGGCGGTCCGATAGTGAGCGGCCCGCTGCAGAACGTATCGAAGAACAACTACAACATCGTGGTCTTCTACGAGAAGTACGGCGTCGACGCGCGTCTGGCCTACGATTACCGGTCGAACTACATCGGAGGCTTCGCCACGCCGAACGTCGCCGGCATCTACGTCATCGACAAGCCCGCCAACAAGCTGGACCTGTCGATCGGCTACGATGTGAACCGATACGCGACGGTGGTGTTCCAGGCGACCAATCTGACCGGCGCGAACAACCTGTCGTCCTGGGGTCGTACGGACATCCCGCAGAACGTGGAGTTCATCGACAGAACTTTCGGTCTCGGCCTGCGGTTCAGGTTCTGACGGGGCGTGACGGCAGGGTCCGGACGGCGTTCAGGCGGTCCCGCGGGCATGGCAAGCCCGCGGGACCTCTCCGGGGGGGATCTCCCCGCTGGCAGGATGCCGGCCGGACCGGCGATCTCGGAATGGCTGCCGCCGTCGGTGCGGGTGGCTCGAGCGCGGGACTGCGAAACGCGTTGAACGAGCCGGGTCGGCGGTTCGGGGCCGCTTGTGGGCTTGCACGGTCGTTCACAGGCGCCTGGAGGGATGAATCAGCATGAAAATCACCGGACTCACGACTTTTCGTGTTGCGCCGCGCTGGATGTTCTTGAAGGTCGAGACCGATGAAGGCGTGACCGGCTGGGGCGAGCCGGTGGTGGAGGGTCGCGCGCGCAGCGTCGAGGCCGCGGTGGCCGAGATAGGCGAGCAGCTGCTGGGCAAGGATCCCGCACGCATCAACGATCATTGGCAGATGATGTATCGCGGAGCCTTCTACCGGGGCGGCGCGGTCTTCATGAGCGCCATCGCCGGCATCGACCAGGCGCTCTGGGACATCAAGGGCAAAGCGCTCGGCGTGCCGGTGTACCAGCTGCTCGGCGGGAGGGTGCGCGACAAGCTGAAAACCTATTGCTGGGTCGGTGGCGATCGCCCGGGCGGCATCATCGAGCAGATTCGTCAGCGAATCGCGGCGGGCTACGACACGTTCAAGCTCAATGCCTGCGAGGAAATGCGCATGCTGGATTCGACCCGGATGGTCGACGCCGCGGTGGCCAGGGTTGCGGAAATCCGCAGCGTCTTCGGCAATGCCATCGAGTTCGGGCTCGATTTTCACGGCCGAGTCAGCATGCCCATGGCGAAGACCCTCATTCGGGAGCTGGAGCCGTATCGGCCGCTTTTCTTCGAGGAGCCGGTGCTGGCCGAGCAGGCCGAATATTATCCGCGGCTCGCCGCGCAGACGGCGATCCCGCTTGCCGTGGGCGAGCGCATGTTTTCGCGGTTCGAGTTCAAGCACGTGTTCGAGCGCGGCGGCATAGCGATCGTGCAACCCGATCTGTCGCATGCCGGCGGTATCAGCGAATGCATGAAGATAGCGGCCATGGCCGAGGCCTACGACGTCGCCCTGGCGCCGCATTGTCCGCTCGGGCCGATTGCGCTCGCGGCCTGCTCGCATGTGGACTTCGCAAGCTGGAACGCCATGCTGCAGGAGCAGAGCATGGGCATCCATTACAATACCGACGGCGAGCTGCTGGACTACGTGATCAACAAGGAGGCGTTCGATCTCGAGGGGGGCTGGATGCTGCCCATGACGAAGCCCGGCCTCGGAGTGGAGATCGACGAGGCGATGGTGATCGAGCGCAACCGCAACGCGCCCGACTGGCATAACCCCGTCTGGCGGCATGTCGACGGCAGCGTGGCGGAGTGGTGAGGTCCACGGTGCCCCGGTCGCGCACGATTGAAGCGGAACGCCCCTGCAGGAAGGCGGCATCGTCAGGCATGGCGCCGAGGGTTGCCTGGATCACCGCTGCGCTGGCGATACCGGTCTTTGCCGCCACGACATCGCCGGCGGCGCCGGGCGCTGCGTTCACCAATCCGCTCTTCGCCGGCGGTGATCCATGGGTCACTCGGGTCGACGGCGTCTACTACTATTCGGCGTCCGATTGCGCGGTGGCCGCCATTTGCCTCAAGCAATCGCGGAGCCTGTCCGGACTTGCGCGCGCTCCGTGGGTGGGCGTATGGAATCCGCCGGACAAGAATGGACCCAACTCCCGGCAGATCTGGGCGCCGGAGATCCATCACCTCGCGGGTCGCTGGTACATCTATTACGCGGCCGACGATGGCGACAACGACCGTCACCGGCTTTACGTGCTCGATTCGGATCGGCCGGACGGCCCCTACCGGCAGGCCGATACCGGCCACCGCTACGGACGGCTCGCGGATTCGAGCGGGGATTGGGGCATAGATCCGGACGTGTTCATCGCCGCGGACGGTCGCCTCTATCTCACCTGGTCATGCACCGACTATCCGGATGCGCGTTTTCCGCAGCGGATCTGCCTGGCGCCGATGCGCGACCCGCTGCACGTGGCCGGCCCGACGGTTCGACTTTCCGCGCCGACCGAGCCGTGGGAAGTGCGTGGCGATCCGATCCAGGAAGGACCGGTTGGATATACGCGGGCCGGGCGCACCTACATCACCTATTCGGCGGGCGCGAGCTGGATACCCGATGATTATTCGGTGGGTCTTCTGACCCTCGCGCCGGGTGCCTCGCCCACGGACCCGGCCGCATGGAGCAAATCCGGCCCGATCTTCGATCATCACGGAACCGTCTACGGACCGGGATCCGTCGTGTTCGTGCCATCGCCCGACGGACGGGAATGGTGGAACGTGTACCACGCGATAGACCGGCTCGACTGCAAGCCGGCCTATCGGTGCCGTGACATTCGGATGCAGCCGATGCATTTCGATGCCGAGGGCGCGCCGATACTGGGGGTACCCGTCGATGCGGGCGTGTGGCTGCCGCTGCCGTCCGGGGACCGGACACCGCGCGGCGCAAATGGCGGGAGTTCCGAGGCAGAAGTAAACTGACCACCGGCGGCTGACGCCGCTGCTTCGAGTCCCGCGAGAAGAGGAGAGAAAGTTCCAATGCGACTGCGATGGCTCCCGATATTCACCGCCTGCGCCTGCGCGACGGCGGGCATCCAGGCCGCTTCGGCGGCAACGGCAAGCCGCTCGGTCTTCGGCAGGATGCCCGACGGCCGCGCGGTCTATGCGGTGACGCTGCGCAACGATCGCGGCATCACGGTGCGCGTGATCACCTATGGCGCCCGGGTGCAGGAGATCGTGACCCCGGACCGCTTCGGGCATCCGGCGGATATCGCGCTCGGCTTCTCCTCGCTTCAGGGATACCTCAGCCCGGCGGATCCGTATTTCGGCGCCACGGTCGGGCGCTTCGCGAACCGGATCGCCAGGGGCCGCTTCACCCTGAACGGCCACACCTATCAGCTGCCCATCAACGACGGGCCGAATTCGCTCCACGGCGGCAAGAAGGGCTTCGACCGCCAGCTCTGGACCATTCTCGCCGTGAGGCAGGGGCCCTCAGCCGCCAGCGTGAGTCTGCGCTACGCGAGCCCCAATGGGGATCAGGGCTATCCGGGAACGCTCACCGCAACGGCGACCTACACGCTCGACGACCATGATCGGCTGCACATCGAGTACCGCGCGACGACGAATGCGCCGACCATCGTCAACCTGAGCAACCACACGTACTGGAACCTCTCGGGAGAGGGCTCGGGCAGCATCCTCGACGAGCGGCTGATGATCCCGGCCGCCGAGATCACCCCGGTGAATGCGACACAGATTCCGACGGGCGTGTTCCGCTCGGTGGCCGGCACGCCGTTCGATTTCCGCAAACCGAAAGCGATCGGCCGGGACATTCGCGATGGTCACTCGCAACAGCTCGTGTTCGGGCGCGGCTACGACATGAACTGGGTGGTGAGCCGCAAGGCGGTGGCGGTCCCCCGGCTCGTGGCACGGGTGGTCGACCCACGCTCGGGGCGCGTGCTCGAGCTCGCCTCGAATGAGCCCGGTCTGCAGTTCTATTCGGGCAATTTCCTCAACGGCACCCTGGTCGGCACTTCCGGCCACATCTATCGCCAGGGAGATGCCTTCGTGCTCGAGCCGCAGATCTTTCCGGATACGCCCAACCACCCGAACTTCGGCTCCGCCGTGCTCGATCCGGGCCAGGTGTACCGCAACGAGATCATTTACACCTTCGCCACCGTCGGCGGCCGCAACAAAGGATAAGCGAGCATGAGGCGAAGCGTCGTTGGGTCACTGCTCGGGGCCGTGCTGCTCGTCACCTTCTTCCCCTCTTGCCGGGCAGCCGGCCTCGAGCGCTGGCCGGCGACGCGCGCCCAGTCCTGGTATGCCGCGCAGCCATGGCTTCTCGGCAGCAACTACGTGCCGAACGACGCCATCAACGAGCTTCAGATGTGGCAGGCCGCGACCTTCGACCCGAAGCGGATCGATCTCGAGCTCGGCTGGGCGCAGAGCTTGGGGCTGAACACCATGCGCGTGTTCCTGCACGACCTCCTCTGGGAGCAGGATCCGAGCGGCTTCAAGCGGCGCATCCGGATCTTCCTGCGCATCGCCGCCAGGCACCACATCAAGCCGATCTTCGTGCTGTTCGATTCCTGCTGGGATCCCGACCCCAAGCTCGGTCCGCAGCACCCGCCGATTCCGGGCGTGCACAACTCCGGTTGGGTGCAGGCGCCGGGAGCGAAGGCGCTGGACGACCCCTCACAGTACCCGCGCCTGGAGGCGTACGTGAAGGACATCGTCGGGACCTTCGGCAAGGATCCGCGAGTGCTCGCGTGGGATGTCTGGAACGAGCCGGACAACCCCGGCGGCGGCAATTACGCCGCGGAGGAGCCGAAGGACAAGTTCCAGCGCGTCGCGGCGCTGCTGCCGCGGGTCTTCGCCTGGGCGCGCAGCGTCCACCCCATCCAGCCGCTCACGAGCGGCTTGTGGCACGGCCCCGACTGGAGCGATCCGGCGCACCTGAATGCGGTGGAGCGCACGCAGCTCGCCGATTCCGACATCATCACCTTCCACGATTACGGCTGGCCGGAGCAGTTCTTCGAGCGCGTGAGGCAGCTGGAGGTCTACGGACGGCCGATCATCTGCACGGAGTACATGGCCCGGGGCGCCGGATCGACCTTCGATACCGTTCTGCCGATCGGCAAGCGGATGAACGTCGGCATGGTCAACTGGGGCTTCGTCAAGGGCAAGACGCAGACGAATCTCCCCTGGAGCTCCTGGCAGCACCCTTACGTGCTCAGTCAGCCGACGATCTGGTTCCACGACATCCTGCACGCCGACGGCAAGCCTTACCGGGAGCGGGAGGCGCAAATCCTGCGCACGCTGAGCGCGGCGCCCAAGGGCGTGGTGCCGCAGACTCTGGCGCTCGGCGGCCCGGTCGCGATCTACACGCCGGATCTGTCCAGGCATCCTCACGAGGGCGCGGGCTACCCGCGAGTCATCCGGCTGGAGCACGCCGGCGCGGCGAGCGGGACCCTGCTCGCCACGTTCGCGCACGGAGGCGCGGGACATCCGAGCGACTTCCCGATCTACCGGTCGACGGACAACGGCTGGAGCTGGTCGGGACCCTTGGGCGTCGTGCGGGACACGGTGCATGGCGAGGATCTCGACGCGCCGGCCCTGTTCGAGTTGCCGCGCCGTGAGGGCGATCTGCCCGCCGGCGCGCTGCTCGCGGCCGGCACGGCCTGGAAGCATGGGGATTTCACCCATCAGGACATGGAGGTCTACGTGAGCCTGGATGAAGGCCGTACCTGGACCTACCGAAGCTCCTGCACGCAGGAGCAGGGCATGCCCAAAAAGCCCGGGCACGGCATCTGGGAGCCGTCATTCGGCATCGCCGCCAATGGCGAGCTGGTGTGCTACTTCTCGGACGAGCGCCCGTCGGTGAACGGGTACAACCAGGTGTTGGCTCACGTGGCCAGCACCGACGGCGGCAAGACCTGGGGGCCTGAAGTCTGGGACGTCGCCATCCATGACAATCAGCAGCGCCCGGGAATGACAACGGTCGTGCGGCTGCCGAACGGGCGGTATGCCATGTCTTTCGAGGACTGCCGCGCCGGATACAACCCGGATGAGGCCTGTGACATCTACGTCAAGACCTCTGCGGACGGGCTCGATTGGCGGCCGGCTTCCAACAAGGGTGTCATGGTGGCCACGGCGCAAGGCGAGCATCTGCTGCACACTCCCATGATCGCCTGGTCGAGCTGGGGCGGACGGGACGGCACGTTGATCGTCTCCGGCCAGAGGGTGGTGTATGGACCCGACGGCGCCCTCACGGTGCGCCCCGAATCCGGCCGCGTGCTCATGGTGAACACGCACCTCGGCAAGGGCCCCTGGAAGGAGATCCGCTCGCCCCTGGCGGTGGACCCGACCGGCGGCTATGACAAGGGCGAGACCCCCTGTGCCGGCTACAGCGCGGGCATCCTTCCGGATGTCTCCGGACCCGGCTTCGAGATCATCGAGGCGCTGCACATGGCGAACGGCAGCTGCCGGGTGGCCATAGGTCACGGCTGGCTGCCGGCCCACCGCTCTCGTGAACGCGAACGCGCAGCAGCGGCTCATGTCAAACCCCAATCGTGAAGCGATGCGACCGTGTGACAGGCACACGGAGGTGCCCCGCCGCCGGAGGGCGAGGCGATGCCTCGCAGCGAAGCACTGCTTCGCCCGCCGAGCGCGCTTTGGGCAAAAACCGCGCTTTTTGCCCAAAGCTGCGCTGGGCCGGGCAGGAGCCCGGATCCAGCGCCTTACACAAGGCTAACTGACGTGCATCCACACGCGATCGACTGGACGATCATGGCGGTCTACTTCGCCTTCGTGCTGGGCGTGGGGGCGGCGCTCAAGCGCTACATGCGCACGAGCACGGACTACTTCCTCTCGGGCCGCTCGATCCCGGCGTGGATCACGGGGCTCGCGTTCATCTCCGCGAACCTCGGGGCCCAGGAGGTGATCGGGATGGCCGCCTCCGGCGCCAAGTACGGGATGGCGACCAGCCACTTCTACTGGGTGGGGGCGATTCCGGCGATGGTGTTCCTCGGCATCTTCATGATGCCGTTCTACTACGGCTCGCGGGCGCGCTCGGTGCCGGAGTACCTGAAGCTGCGCTTCGACGAGAAAACCCGGGGCCTCAACGCGATCTCGTTCGCGGTGATGACGGTGTTCTCCTCGGGGATCTCGATGTATGCCATGGCGCTGCTCCTGAAGCTGCTCCTCGGCTGGCATTTCACGACGAGCGTGCTGCTCTCCGCGCTCGTCGTGCTGGTGTACATCTTCCTCGGCGGCCTGACCTCGGCGATCTACAACGAGGTGCTGCAGTTCTTCCTCATCGTGTTCGGCTTCGCGCCGCTCGTCTTTCTCGGCCTCAAGGACGTGGGCGGCTGGCACGGCCTCGTCGTGGGCCTGAGGCAGGTGGCCCTCGCGCACGGCTATGCTGCCGATGCCTGGACCAGCACCTGGAGCGTCATGAGCAGCCCCTCCTCCAATCCGATGGGCGTGGAGTGGATCAGCATCGCGATGGGCCTCGGGTTCGTGCTGTCCTTCGGCTACTGGTGCACGGATTTCCTGGTCGTGCAGCGGGCGCTCGCGGCGGACTCCATGGAGGCGGCGCGGCGCACGCCGCTCATCGCCGCGGTGCCGAAGATGCTCTTCCCGTTCCTCGTCGTCCTTCCCGGAATGATCGCCATCGCCTCGACGATGCACGGCGGGGCGAGCGGCCTCACCCTGCCGCACAAGGCCGACGGCAAGCTCAATTACGACATGGTGATCCCACTGATGCTGGGACACTACTTCCCGAGCGGCATGCTCGGTCTCGGCCTCACGGCCCTGATGGCGAGCTTCATGACCGGCATGGCCGGCAACGTGACCGCCTTCAACACGGTCTGGACCTACGACATCTACCAGGCCTACATCCGCCGCGGCGCGAGCGACCGGCATTACCTCAACATGGGGCGGATCGCCACGGTGGCCGGCATCGCACTCTCCATCGCGGCGGCGTATGCGGCCAACCGGTTCAACAACATCATGGACATGCTGCAGCTGCTCTTCGCGTTCGTGAACGCGCCGCTCTTTGCGACCTTCCTCCTCGGCATGTTCTGGAAGCGCACGACCGGGCATGGAGCGTTCTTCGGGCTGCTGGCCGGCACCGCGGCGGCGGCGGTGCACCATGGTCTCACGCTTCCGGTGGGCAGCATGACCGGGATCAAGGGCGGCTGGATCGAGGTGGTGCACCTCTACCCGAGCCAGATGGCTCAGAACTTCTGGACCGCGATCTACGCGTTCGGCACCTGCTTCCTCGTCACAGCGGCGATCAGTCTGGCGACCCGCCCTCGCGCGGAGCACGAGCTGAAGGGTCTGGTCTATTCGCTCACGCCACGGCTGAAGGCGCCGGCCGATGAGCCGTGGTACGCGCGCCCGGCGGTGCTCGGCGCGTTCGTCCTGACGGGCGTCGTCATCCTCAACTTCATCTTCCGGTGACGCGCATGGGACTCGACATCCGCATTCCGATCGGGGGCCTCTTCGTCGTGCTGGGCGCGCTGCTCGCGGGCTACGGGCTCTTCAGCAACCCGGCGATCTATCAGCGCTCGCTCGGGATCGACGTCAATCTCTGGTGGGGAGTGGTGCTGCTCGTCTTCGGCATCGCCATGCTGGCGCTCGCCTGGCGGGCGGCCAGACGGGGCCGACACCTCACGGGATCATGAGGCCGACGCGCGCGCGGCCGCGCCGCGGGGCTCTCCCGCCGCCCGGGCCGCGGAGAGCTCCTTCTCGCGGTAGCTCGCCCGCATCGCGGGCCTGATCTTCGGCAGCTGCAGGCTGAACCAGGCGGCTCCCGCGATACAGAGCGCGCCCGTGAGCATCACGGTGTGGGGCGCTCCAATGTGCTGCGCCAGCGCGCCTGCCGCGAGGCTCCCGAATGGCGCCGCGCCCACGAATGCCATGGTGTAGTAGCCCATCACCCGCGCGCGCATGTCATCGGGCACGAGCGACTGGATGATGGTGTTGCACACGGCGGCGGCCTGTATGAGGCCGAACCCGACCACGACCATGAGCGCGAGCGACAGCCACAGCACGTCGGACAGGCCGAAGAAGATGAGGCCCACGCCGAGAATCGCGATGGCGGCCAGCAGGGTGCGCGTGAGCCCCATGATGGACTTGCGCATGGCGAGGGTCAGTGCGGAGGTGAAGGCGCCGACCCCCGATGCGGCCGTGAGCCATCCCAGGGTGTGAGCGCCGCCGTGCAGCACGGAGCCTGCGAAGACGGGCAACAGCACCGAGTAGGGCCAGCCCAAGAGACAGGTCAGCGCCAGGATCAGGAGCACCGTGCGGATCGGCCGGGAGCCGCTGACATAGTTCCAGCCCTCGCGCAGCTCTTCGAGGAGGCTGGTCCCGGAGTTTCCGCGGCCGGTCAGCGCCGGCAGCCGCATGGCCAGGAGCGAGGCGATCACGGCGAAGTACGAGATGCCGTCGATCAGGAAGCAATAGCCCTCACCGAACGCCGCGATGACGAGCCCGCCGATCGCGGGTCCGATGAGCCGCGTGCCGTTGACCATCGAGGAGTTGATGGCGATGGCGTTGGCGAGATCGCCGCGGTCGTCCACCATCTGCACGAGGAACGACTGGCGGCCCGGCATGTCGAAGGCGTTGACGAGACCCTGGAGCATCATGAGGCCGATGATCTCGGGCAGCGTGATCAGGTGGGTCAGGGTGAGCGCCGCGAGCGAGAGGGACTGCAATGCCGCCGATGCCTGGGTGACGACGAGGAGCCGCCGCCGCTCGAGCCGCTCCACCCACACGGCCGCGAACGGGCCGAGGAGGAAGGAGACGATCTGGCCGGAAAAGCTCACGACGCCCAGGAGCAGTGCGGAGTGGGTGAGCCGGTAGACGAGCCACGCCGTCGCGAGCCGCGTCATCCAGGTGCCGATCAGAGAGACGCTCTGCCCGCAAAAGAAGAGCTTGAAGTTGCGGTGACGAAGCGCCCGCCAGGTGTGGGCGATCGGCGCGAGAGAGCCGCTTTCCCTGCTCACGGTGTCAGCAGCCTCTCGAGGATCTCGCCGGCCTGGGCGAGCACCCGCCGCTCATCCGCGTCAAGTGCCGCCGTCGCCTGCGCGAGCCAGGCGCGCTTCAGGTCCTTGGCGCTGTCGCGCACGGCAGCCCCCTTGTCGGTGAGGGCGATGTTGACCTGCCGCCCGTCGCTCGGGTGCGGCTTGCGCTCGATCAGCCCGCGCTCTTCCAGCGCCGCGACGGCGGCGCTCATCGACTGCGGCCGCATCCCTTCGGCGCGGGCCAGCTCGGCGGTGGTCGCGGGGCCGTCACGGCCGAGGCGCGCCAGCACGGCCGACTCGGTCAGCGACAGCTCGTGCTGCGCGGCCGCGGCCCGCATGTGCCGCACCAGACGGCCGAGCGTGCGGGCGAAGTCGCTGACGTCGAGATCCCGAGTCCTTGGCATGCCGCGCAGAATAGCATATCGACAGTCAAACTGAACAGCTTTCCTTATTATAAAGGCGAAGCCTTGGACTCGAGCACGCCGGACTCGATCTCCCGCAGCAGGTCCCGCACCTCCTCGGCCGTGCACCGGCCCTCATCGAGGAGCGCCCCGAGCAGGCCCTCGAGATAGGTGCCGATCGCCACCGCGACGGCGGCCGGCGGGTAGCGATCGAGGCTCATGAAGAGCTCCTCGAGCTCCTGCAGACATTCCTCGACCACGGTGTCATCGCCGGGCTCTTCGATCGTGAGCATGGGAGTCTCCTCTGCATGACGGGATGTCAGGTTCGAGGATAGCGCGCCGCGGCATGCGAAAGGGATGCGCATTTCTATACAAACACGGAGGCAAATGCGATTCCAAAGCCGGCGGCCCTCGTCGAGACTGATCACCCTGCCATGCGGCATGCGTCACCAACACGAGGAACCCCGGTCATGAACAGCTTCACCCTCACCGCCATCGGCAACCTGTCCCGCAATCCCGAGCTCACCGTCAAGGGCGATCGGACCTACGCGAAGTTCTGTCTGATCGGCAATGACTACGCCGGCAAGGACGAGGAGGGCGGAGCGCGCGAGGTCGTCACCAGCATCTGGTTCACCGCCTTCGGGGCGCTCGGCGAGGCGATCGCGCGCACGGCGCGCAAGGGCGATCAGCTCATCGTCGATGCCCAGGTGCGCGCCGACAACTGGGTGGACAAGGACGGGGAGCGCCACTACGACTACAACTTCGTCGTGCAGGGCTTTCGCTTCGGCGCTCCCGGCAAGGCGAAGCGCGAGGAGCGCGCGACCCGCAATCCCGAGGAGCCGCAGCGGCTCGCGGCGAGCGCGTAGCCGGCAGGGTCCCCCGGCGCCTCGATGCCAACGGAATCGCAAGCGGAGACTAACCATGTTGCAGCGAATTGCCCGAATTGCGGTGCGCGGACGCTCCGGCGCCACGGCGCCGGCGGTCCTCCTCGGCGTGACGATGATCCTGTCGCTGGCGGTGCCGCCGCTCGCCATCGCTCAGACCTCCCCGTTTCTGACGGGCGCCACCGCCCTGGAGAGCAACATCCTGGCGTGGCTGACGCCGATTGCCATCATTCTCGTGATGGTGCTCGGCGGCATGGCGATGGCCAACCGGATCTCGTGGGGCTGGTGCATCGGCGCCATTCTCGGGATCGCGATCGCCTTTGGCGCCCCGCAGATCGTCGCGTGGGTGCGTGGCATGTTCGGTGTCTGAAAGAGGAACGTGCATGAACGCGACAACCCGAGGCCTCAGGGCCGATCCGCTCTTCGTCGGCGCGACGCGGCCTCCGATGCGCTGGGGCGTGACCTACTCGGCGCTGCTCTTCAACCTGGTGTTCACGCTCGAGGCGTTTCTCGTCACGAGGAATCTGCTGACGCTGCTCATCGCGCTGCCGATTCACGGCGCCAGTGTGCTCCTCTGCGGCCGCGATCCGCGCTGCTTCGACCTGCTGCTGCTCTGGGGGCGGACACGGCTGCCGGCGTTGCTCGCCAACGGCCGCGCCTGGCATGCGAGCAGTTACGGTCCCCTGGTCCTCGATCCGCCGCGCGCCTCGGGGCGCCGGCGCGCGGATGTGACGGTCGTCACCTCCGGGGGCGCCGCGCCGGGGTCGGTGCGATGACCGTTGCTGCGAGAAGCGCCGCCATGCGCCGCGAGGTGGCGGCCGACAGCTTCATCCCCTACGCGGCCCATGTGGCGCCCGAGGTCATCAGGACCACGCTCGGCGATTACCTTCAGGTCTTCCGGCTGACCGGCGTCAGCTTCGAGAGCGCGGACGTGGAGCAGCTCAATGTTCTCTACGAGCGGCGCAACGTCCTCTGGCGCAACCTGGCGGGTCCGGGCATTGCGCTCTGGACCCACATCATCCGTCGGCGCGAGGGCGTGCCGGAATCGCCGTCCGCCGTGGGCGGATTCGCCGCCGCGCTCCATGAGAAGTACCGGCGCCGCCTCGCGGGCGAGATCCTCATGGTGAATGAGCTCTATCTCGCCGTGCTCTATCGCCCGGCATCCGGTCGGGCGGCGGGGCTGCTCTCCGGTGCGATCACGCGCCTTCAGCCCGCGAGCTCGCGGCTGGAGACGGCGGATGCGCTGGAGGCCTGCCGCAAGATCGCCCAGACGCTGCGCGCCGCTCTGGTCCGGTACGAGCCCGAGAGTCTCGGCTGTTACGAGCACGCCGGACGCTGGCATTCCTCGCTCCTCGAGTATCTCGGCCTGCTCGTGAACGGAGAGCGGCAGCGCATGGTGTTGCCCCGCGGTCCATTGAGCGCGGCGATCGCCACGACGCGGCTCGTCTTCGGCCGCGAGACGATCGAGTACCGGCTCCCGGCGGGGACCCGGGTTGGAGCGATGCTCGGCATCAAGGAATACCCGACGCCGACGGTCCCCGGAATGCTCGACCGGCTGCTGAGCGCCCGCTTCGCCTTCGTGCTCACCCATTCGTTCGCGTTCCTCTCCAAGGCGAGCGGCCAGGCGCTGCTCACGCGCCAGATCAATCGGATGGCGAATGCCGGGGACTTCGCGGTCTCTCAGGCACAGGAGCTCGGCGAGGCGCTCGACGCGCTCACCAGCAACGAGTTCGTGATGGGCGACCATCATTTCACGCTGCAGGTGCTCGCGGATCCCGACGAGGTGCCCGAGGGGCGGCCCGAAGCGGAGCGCCTTCGTACGCTGAACGATTGCGTCGCCCGTGCGCGAGCCATCCTGGCGGATACCGGCATGACGGTGGCGCGCGAGGACCTCGCGCTCGAGGCGGCGTTCCGGGCGCAGCTCCCGGGGAACTTCGCGCTGCGACCCCGCAAGGCGCCGATCACCTCGCGCAACTTCGCGGCCATGGCTCCCTTTCACAATTTTCCCGCGGGGCGCGCCCACGGCAACCACTGGGGGGAGGCCTTGGCGCTCTTTCCGACCCGGGCGAGCTCGGCGTACCACTTCTCCCTCCACGCGAGCGACCCGGCGGATGGCAGCAGCCGACGCGATGCCGGGCATACGTTCATCTGTGGACCGACCGGCTCGGGCAAGACCGTGCTGATCGGGTTTCTCATCGCCATGCTGGCGCGGCAGGGGGCCACGCAGATCGTGCTCGACAAGGACCGCGGCCTCGAGCGGCTGGTCCGCGCGCTCGGCGGCGCATACCTGACGCTGCGCAACGGGGAGCCGACCGGCTTCAATCCGCTGCAGTTGCCCGACGGTCCGGGACATCTGGAGTTTCTCCGCGGCTGGCTGCAGCTGCTGGCGCGAGCGCCGGGTGCCCGCGCCCTCAGTGTGCGCGAGCAGAAGGACCTGGATCAGGCGCTCTGCGGCGTCCTCTCGCTCGCCGCCGGCGCCAGGCGGCTGTCGCGGCTGACGGAATTTCTCGATCCGACCGATCCCGAGGGCCTGCACGCCCGCCTGGGACGGTGGTGCGAGGCCGCTGAAGGGGCCTACGCCTGGGTATTCGACAACCCCGACGATTCGGTCGTCCGGCGGCTCGAAGGGCAGTCCGCGATCGGCTTCGACGTCACGGAGTTCCTGGACAACGACGTCGTGCGGGCGCCGGTCACGATGTATCTCTTCCATCTCGTGCGCCAGCTGCTCGATGGACGCCGACTCGTCTGCTGGATGGACGAGTTCTGGCGGCTGCTGCAGGACCCGGCATTCGAGAGCTTCGCCAAGGAGGGACCGAAGACCTGGCGCAAGCTGAACGGAGTCATGTGCCTCGCGACCCAGAGCGCCGGGGACGTGCTCGAGAGTCCCATCAGCCGCACCATCGTGGAGCAGACCCCGACCAAGATCTTCTTTCCGAACGCGGACGCCGTTCCCGAGGAATACGTCGCCGGGTTCGGTCTCGGGCGCCGCGAGCTCGCGCTCCTCAAGGAGGAGCTCGATCCGGGCGCGCGCGCCTTCCTCGTCAAGCAGGGTCACCAGAGCGTCGTCTGCCGTCTGGACCTGCAGGGCTTCGAGTCCGAGCTCGAGGTGCTCTCGGCCCGTCCCGTCGCCGGCTGATACCAGGAGCCTGTCATGTCCTCTCTCAGACACCGTCTGTGCATTCTCGTTGCCGCGCTCGCCATGGCCGCTCCCGCGGCGCATGCGCAGTTCGCGGTGATCGACGTCGCCGCCGTCACGCAGCTCGTGAGCGAGGTGCAGGATCTGGCGCAGACGCTCGTCGTTGCGCGCGATGATCTCGCGGAGGCGCAGGCGCAACTGCAATCCATGACGGGCGACCGCGGGATGGAGCGGCTGCTCTCGGGGGTCGATCGCAACTATCTGCCCGCCGACTGGGGGCAGCTCACCGCCGCGCTGGAGGGCAGCAGCTCGACTTATGCGGCCCTCTCGGCCGCGATACGCCAGGCCCTCGCGCAGGATGCGGTGCTCACCCCGCAGCAGCTCGACACGCTCTCGCCGGCCATGCGGCAGCAACTCGTCGATGACCGCGATGCGGCGGCACTGCTGCAGGCGCTATCGCATGCGGCGCTGGCCAATGCCAGCAGCCGCTTCGCCGAGCTGCAGCAGCTCATCACCGCCATCGGCTCGGCCGGCGATCAGAAGAGCATTCTCGATCTCAATGCGCGGATCGGGGCGGAGCAGGCGATGCTCGAGAACGAGCGCACCAAGCTCTCGATGCTGGTGGCGGCGGCCCAGGCGCAACGCTGGAGCGACGAGGAGCAGGACCGGGAGCGCGCGATCGCGGGGCAGGGCGAGTTCGCCACCCGCTTCCAGCCGACACCCTGACGCGGACGGCGCCGAGATGGGCTTCTTTGGCACGTTCTGGACGTGGCTGAACGGTGAGCTGGCGAGCTACATCGGCGACAACACCGCGCGCGTGGCCTCGATCCTGGAGCCGGCGGTCGTCGCGCTCGGCACGGTGTACGTCATGATCTGGGGCTATCTGCAGCTGACCGGGCGCATCGAGGAGCCGTTCGGGGCCGGCCTGAAGCGCATCGTGACACTGGCGGTGACCTTCGGTGTCGGGCTGCATCTCTGGCTCTACAACACCCTGCTCGTCGACACTTTCTACAACGCGCCCACGGAATTCGCCGCCGCGGTGGTGGGAGCTTCCGATCCGGTGCACACCATCGATGCGATCTGGAATGCGGGTGGCGCGGTGGCGGATCAGCTGTTTCGGGACGGCGCATGGCATCTGGGATATCAGCTGGCCGGCATCCTCATCTGGGTGATCATGGGTCTCCTTTGCGTTTACACCATGTTCCTGCTGGCGCTCTCGAGCGTCGCGCTCTCGGTGCTGCTGGCTCTGGGACCGCTCTTCATCGCATTGCTGCTCTTCGATGCGACCCGCAGGTTCTTCGAGGCCTGGATCGCCCAGCTCGCCAACTATGCGCTCATCACGATTCTGACGGTGATGGTCGCGGCGCTCATGCTGCACCTGGTCGCCTCCTATGCCCGACAGACCGAGGCTCTGGGGGCGGCGATCACCACCGTCGATGCGCTCAACATGCTGCTCGTGACCGTGCTCGTGTTCCTTTTCATGCGCCAGATCATGCCCGTTGCGGGAGGTCTCGCCGGCGGGGTGTCGCTCAACAGTCTCGGCGTCGTGGGCCGTACGACAGGCTGGGTCGGCTCGCTTGCGCAAGGGGGTGCGGCCGCGGCCGGTCTGTGGGCTGGAGCGTTTGCCGCCGGCAAGGCCGCCGTCCGGCTGGCCATGCCGCAGGCCGGGAGACAGTCGCGGCAGAGTCACGCTCCGGCAACGACCGCGACCGCCGCGGATATCGACTCTTTCGACAGGTCAGGGTGATTCCTCATGAGACCTCATGCTCTCTGCTGCGCACTGCTGCTGACGCTCGCCGCCTGCGCTTCGCATCCGCCGCGCTGCGATGGCCGGCTCACGCCGATCAATCGGCAGGCGGCTCGGGCGCGCAGCACCACCGCTGTGCCGTCGATTGCTGGGCGCGCCTCGAAGGAGGGGCGGCCATGAGCTCCGACCGGGCGCTCGCCGGCTACATGGAGGAAGCCGCCTCCTGGGACGCCGACAGGGTGGCGCAGGCCGCTCGAGCCGCGGCCGTGGCCTGGCGCGTGGCGGCTGCCGGGTGGCTGTGCGCGATCGCGAGCACCGTAGCCATCGTGCTGCTCATGCCGCTGAAAAAAGTCGAGCCCTACCTCGTCCGGGTCGACGATGCGACGGGTGTCGTCGACGTGGTGCCGGTATACCGGGGGCATGCAACGCTCGGCGAGGCGGTCACGAGGTACTTCCTCACGCGCTATATCACCGTGTGCGAGAGATTCGACCGGTCGATGGCGCCGAGCGATTACGAGGAGTGCGGCGCGTTCAACTCGCCGCGCCTGAACCAGGCGCTCTATGCCCGATGGAACCGCGCGAATCCACGGTCTCCGCTCAATGTGCACCGGGATGGCAGCACCGCGGCCGTGCGCATCGAGTCGGTGAGCTTCCTGCCGCACGCGGCCGGAGCGCCGGCGATCGCACAGGTGCGCTTCGCGCGGATCGAGCGCAGCGGCGACGGCGCGCCGGAAAGGATCACGCACTGGATCGCGAGCGTGGCGTACCGCTACGGCAAGCCGCCGGCGGATCCGCGGACCCGCGGCTCGAATCCCCTCGGGTTCGAGGTGATCGACCTCGAGATCGAGCCCGAGGTGCTGGGCTCCGCACGGGAGCACGCGGCCCGTTAGGTCATCGAAGGAGCACGGTCCATGACAAGAGACATCGCGAGCGCGTTGGGACAGGGGCCGGCCCGAGGGGGTTCCCCGATGAATGTCAGCTCGGCAACGCGGGTGTCGCCAGGCGCGGCGGCGGGGCCTCGCGAGCGTCTTTCGCTGATTGCCCTCCTTCTGGCATGCGCCTTCTGCCCGCTCTCCGGCGCGCCGGCCCGGGCGCAGGCGTTCCTCAGCGCATTGCGGCCCGACCCCAGGATCAGGGTGGTTCCTTATCGGGCCGACGCCGTTTATCGGCTGAGAGGCTATGTCGGCTACCAGATCGACATCACCTTCGCTCCGGGCGAGCGGTTCGTCGGACTCGGCATCGGGGATGCCAAGGACGTCGCGGTCGCGGCCGACGCCAATCATCTGTTCCTCAAGCCCAAGGCGGATCGCATTGCGACCAACCTCACCGTCCTCACGAATCGCAGGACCTATCTCTTCGACTACAAGGTTCGGCCGCGGCCACCGGATGCGACCGGCGCCGATGTCATCTACGCCCTGCGGTTCGAGTATCCGGGAACGGTCCTGAAGGCCGGTCCGCGGGAGCGGCGGCGCGTCGATCAGGATCTCGCCGCGGCGCGCCGCGCGCGGCCGCGCAACTACGATTACTGGTATTGCGGGGCCCCATCGCTGAAGCCGGTTGCCGCCTGGGACGATGGGGTGCAGACGACACTGGTTTTCGGCGCACACACCGAGCTGCCAGCCGTGTTTGCTTTGAACCCGGACGGCAGCGAGTCACTGGTGAATTTCGACGTCCGGGCGGGGCGTATCGTGGTCCAGCGCGTGACGCGCCGCCTGATCCTGAGGCGTGGGAAGCTCGCCGGGTGCGTCGTGGATCGCGCCTTCACGGGAGGCGGGGAGCGGCTGGCGTCCGGAACGCTGGCCCCCAATGTGGAGCGGGTGGTGCGCAGGCCTGACACGAGGATGGAGCCGTGATCCGGCTGCCCTGGCGCTCGTCGGGCCGGCCGCAGCCGCTCGAGACTTCCGCAGCGCAGTCAGCCTCGAGCGAGGTGCGCGGCGAGCGCGACGCCGCCATCGGGGCCGGCGCCCGCTCGCTGCAATCGCACATGAGCAGCCTGCTGGCAGCGGGACTCATGACCTGCGTCGGGGCGGCAATGTTGGCGTGGTATTACGGAGAGGTCCTCTCCCGCCCGGCCGCGCATCGCAGGGCGCACATGACGCTCGAAGCTGCGCCCGGCGGAGGAATGATCCTGCCGCCCTTCGGACCGGACACTGCGCCAGTCCGGGCGCGGGCGGCTCCGGCGGCAGCCGGTGCGTCGCTCATGGCCGCGGTGCCGCGATCGCAGGCGGCGGCAGTGCAGTCCGCCGCAGCTCTGCAGGCCGCCTCGCTCCTCGGGCCGCCCCTCGCGCGGGCGCCGCAGGAGCCGCCGCCGGCCTACGGGGCGCCGGCGCAGCTTTCTCCACGGCAACGGGCACTGGCGCGGCGTCTGTCGGGCGGGGTGTTCGTGCGGGCGCCGAACGAGATCCTCCCGGGCGGTCGTGAAGAGGTGGGTGCGCCAGCTTCCGGCGCGACGGGCGCGACCGGAGGTCCATTGCAGAGACTGCTGCGGCCCAGTGTGTTTGCGGCGACCCAGGCGCAACTCCTTCCCACCCGACACCTGCTGCTTCCGAAGGGAGCCTCCATCGACTGCACCCTGGAGACGGCCATCGACTCGACACTGCCCGGTATGACTACCTGCATCACCGCGACCGACACGTTCAGCGCCGATGGAACCGTGGTGCTGCTCGAGCGCGGCACTCAGTTGATCGGTGAGACCCGGGGTGAGGTGCGTCAGGGCCAGGCGCGGGTGTTCGTCGTCTGGACCGAGGCGCGCACGCCGGAGGGAGTGGTCGTACGGCTCGACTCTCCCGGCACCGACGCGCTCGGGCGCTCCGGCCTCGCGGGGAAGGTCAACCGCCACTTCTGGGAGCGCTTCGGCGCGGCGGCGCTCGTCTCCACCCTCGACGGCGCCGTGCAGTCGGAGGTGGAGTCCTCCTCCCGCGGCGGCACTCTGATCCTCAATCCCACCGGATCGGAGGACGTCCTGACCGGAATACTGCGCAGCACGGTCGATATTCCGCCGACCATCCGGATCCGCAATGGCGCGCGCATCCAGGTCCTCGTGGCCCGCGATGTCGATTTCAGGTCGGTGTATGAGCTCGAGCCCCGCTAGGCCGGGCGCGCCTGTGGACGAGAGGCCCGCCGCGGGCGGCCGGGCCGGCTCCGATACCGCCGGGGCGCTGGAGTATGCCTCGGCGCTCGAGCTGCTCATGCGACCGCTGCGTCCGCTCCTCTCACGGCCGGACGTCATGGAGATCTGCATCAATCGGCCGTCGGAAGTCTTCCTGGAGACGAGCGGCGGCTGGCGCCGCGAGCCGGCCGGCTATGCCGACCTCGGCTGGTGCCGGCGCTTCGCCAAGCTCGTGGCCAACTTCAGCCGGCAGCGGATCGATGAGACCTCCCCGCTCCTCTCCGCGTCTCTCCCCAGCGGAGAGCGCGTGCAGATCGCGCTCCCACCGGCGACGACTCAGGGGTGCGTCGCCGTCAACATCCGGCGCCCCTCTCAGGAGGTCTGGTCGGTCGGCGAGCTCACGCGGCGCGGGACCTTCTCGAAGACGCGCGCCGCGCGCAGCGGTCCCGAGGAAGTCGAGATCGAGCTGCGCGGCCTGCTCGCGCAGCGAAGATACGAGGCGTTCATGCGCCTCGCGGTGCGAAGCCGGCGCAACATCCTGGTCTCAGGTCCCACGGGCTCCGGGAAGACGACCTGGACCAAGGCGCTGATCCGGGAGATTCCGCCGCACGAGCGGCTGGTCACGATCGAGGATGCGCCGGAGCTCGTGCTGGACCGGCATCCGAATCACGTGCGCCTCTTCTACAGCAAGGACGACCAGGGGCTCGCCCGCGTCACCCCGAAGCAGCTCCTCGAGGCGACCCTGAGAATGAAGCCCGATCGCATTCTCCTCGCGGAGCTGAGGGCCGAAGAGGCCTTCGATTACCTGCGCAACGTCAACTCCGGGCATCCCGGGTCCATCACCAGCATCCACGCCTCGAGCGCCGCCCTGGCGTTCGAGCAGCTGGTGCTCCTCGTCAAGCAGAGCGAAGGCGGCCGCCAGCTCGCTCGCCGCGACATCCGCAGCCTTCTCAGGCGCCTGATCGATGTGGTCATTCAGTGTGGCGTGGAGGGTCACGAGCGCTACATCCAGGAGATCTGGTATCGGCCTCGGAGCGCTGCGGCGGCGCTGCCGGCTCCGGCTTCCCCCGCGGAGCCCGCCGGATGCTGACCGAGCTCGGCGCAATGGCTCACGAGGCGGTGCGCGGGTGGTCGGGACTCGGACTCGAGTTCGCATCCGTGGAGGTGCCCATGCTCGCGGCGCTGGCGAGAGGACGCGCGGAGTGGCGCGCTTTCGTCGCCTCGCCGATGGTCGCGGGAATGCTGATGGTCGCGACCGGGATCACCCTGTCCGTGGCCAGTCCCGCCCTTCACGCCATGCACGCTGCCGGAGGCGGGGTCATGGAATATGCAGTCGGCGCCGGCATCGGCGGACTCCTCGGCTACGGCGGCGGCAAGGTGCTCAGTACGCCGAACCGACATGATGAAGGGCACATCAGGGGAACGACCATTCTCGATGCGGAGCAGGCCGGCGTTGATCGGGACGCCCGGCGCGAGAGGGGGCGTGCCCGCGGCCGCGCAGCGAGGGAGCATCGCTCCGGGATCACGCTGGCGGGCGTTCCCGTGGCCGCCGCCGATGAGACGAAGCACTTCAAGCTGATGGGCACGACGGGTGCCGGCAAGAGCACCGCCATCGCGGAGCTGCTCTCGGGCGCGTTGCGCCGCGGCGACCGGGCCATCATCGCCGATCCCGACGGCGGCTATCTCGCGCGCTTCTTCGAAGCGCGCCGCGGCGATGTGATCCTGAGCCCCTTCGAGCCGGGCGGGGCCAAGTGGGACCTCTTCGGCGAGATCCGGGAGGAGTACGACATCGACCAGCTCGCCCTCGCCCTGATTCCGGATCACGAGGGCCAGGACAGGAGCTGGCGCGGGTACGCGCGCACGCTCTTCTCCGCCGTGACCAGTCAGGCGCGCGCGGGCGGGGTGTCGGACGTGAAGCAGCTCTTCGAGCTGCTCGTCACCTCGAGGAAAGGCGAGCTGCAGGTGTTGACCGGCGGCACGCCCGCCCAGGCATTCTTCGAGGAGCACAACGACCGGATGCTGGACTCCATCCGCTCCGTGTTGACCTCCGGGGTCGGCGCGCTGCAGCACGTCGCGCGGCAGGAGTCCCAGCCGCTCTCGGTCAGGCAATGGGTGCGGTCGGGACGCGGCGTGCTCTTCATTCCCTATCGGGCGGGTCAGATCGCGGCGCTGCGCTCCACGATCTCGGCGTGGATGCGGATCGGGATCTTCGAGGCGATGAGCCAGCCGCCCGGGGATCAGAGGTTGTGGTTCGTGGTCGATGAGCTCGATGCGCTGGGCCAGATCGATGGCTTGAAGGATGCGCTCGCGCGCCTGCGCAAGTTCGGCGGCCGCTGCGTCCTCGGGTTCCAGTCGGTCGCCCAGGTCTCGAGCACCTACGGCCGAGGGGAGGCGCAAACGATCGTGGAAAATTGCGGAAACTCGCTCATCCTGCGCTGTTCCGCGAGCGAGCACGGTGGCACCTCGCAATTCGCCTCGCGCCTGATCGGCCAGCGGGAGGTCGTGCACGTCTCACGGTCGACGTCGCGGCGTCCGGGGGAGTTTCGGGCCTCGGTCACCGAGGCGCAGCACCGCCAGATCGAGCCCGCGGTCATGGATTCGGAGATCGAGCGGCTGGCGGATCTGTCGGGTTTTCTGAAGCTCGCCTCCTCGCCCGACTGGCTGCGGGTGAGGCTGCGCCCGCCCGAGCGCATCCGGGAGGCTTCCGCGGCGAATGCCGCGTCGGCGGCGTGGTCTGCGGCTCATCATGAGTCGCCCCTGCACCGGGCGGACACGAGTGTCACGACTGCCTACCAGGAGGGGTGGGAGCATGACTGAGGCCGGCATGAGCGATGAGGCGCTGAGGCTCGGCCTGCTGATGGAGGCCGCTCAGGCGCAGCAGCGTCTGGGTCAGGAGAGCCTCGATCGTCTCGCCGCGCATACACGTGAGCTCGAGGCCATCGTGCGCGATGAGATCCGGCGGACGGTCGGCGAGGAGCTGGCGGGGGTTGCGAGCGAGAGCCGCCGCGCCGCGCAGTCCCTGCAGCGTCTGCGCCGCGCGGCCACCCTGCGGGTGATGTTATGGACCGTGTCCATCGCGGCAGTCTGCTCCGCGGTCGGGCTCGCGCAGGCGTGGTGGATGCTGCCCTCGCGGCACGAGATGGCCGCGCTGCGCGCCAGGCGCGATGCGCTTGCCGCCAACATCGCGCGCCTGCAGGAGCAGGGCGGCTCGATCGATCTCAGGCGATGCGGCGCTCGCGCCAGGCTCTGCGTACAGGTGGATCGACATGCTCCGGCTTATGGAGCGCATGCCGACTACCTGATCGTCAAAGGTCGCTGAGCGAGACCGTCGTGATGTCCGCTGCATGGATGGTTCCCCGGGGCCCTTCCGAGCTGCGCACCGTCCTCGAGGCGTTGCTGGCGATGATGCTGCTCGCCGCCATTGCGCTCTCGAGTCGCTCGCGTGGCCGGGATGCGCACCGACGCGGCGCGAGGATCCGGGACGGCAGGGCCGCCCAGCGGCGCACCGCGAGCCGGCAGGCGCTGCGGCGCGAGCCGCTGCTCACGCTCGCGGGCGTCGGCATCCGTCCCGAGGAGGAGGCCAAGCATTTCAAGCTGATCGGGACGACCGGCACCGGCAAGTCCACCGCCATCCGCGAGCTGCTCGCGGGCGCCCTCGAGCGCGGCGACCGCGCCGTGATCACGGACCCGCACGGCGATTACCTCGAGCGGTTCCACGATGCGGGCCGCGGGGACGTCATTCTCAACCCGTTCGATGCGCGCTCGCTGAGGTGGGATCCGTTTGCCGAGGTCCGCGAGCCGTACGACGCCGAGCAGCTGGCGAGCAGTCTGATTCCCTCCACGGAGGACGCCTCGGGCCGGGAGTGGCGCGGCTACGCCCGAACCTTCCTCACCGCGATCGTTCGCCGCTGCCACGAGGCCGGCAGGCACGATGCCGCTGCGCTGTGGCGCCTCATCGCGATGGCACCGAGCGCGGAGCTGCGCCCGCTGGTCGCGGGCACGCCGGCGCAGCCCTTTCTCGAGCCGGAGAACGCGCGCATGTTCGGCTCCATCCGCTCCGTGGCCGGGTCGGCGGCGGCCGCGCTCGAGCACGTGCAGAGCCAGCGCTCGCGGGCATTCTCGGTGCGCGACTGGATCGAGGAGGGCCGGGGCGCGCTCTTTCTGCCCTATGAGGCGAGTCAGATCGCCGCGCTGCGCACCATCATCGCGACGTGGGTGCGGCTCGCGATTTTTCAGATCATGAGTGGCAAGAGCCGCGAGAGCCGCGAGAGCCGCGGGCAGCGCCTGTGGCTCATCGTCGATGAGCTGGATGCGCTGGGGGCGATCGACGGTCTGAAGGACGCCCTGGCCCGGTTGCGAAAATTCGGCGGCCGCTGCGTCCTCGGGTTTCAGTCCATCGCCCAGGTCTCCAGTACCTATGGCGCGGGGGAAGCCCAGACTCTCATCGAGAATTGCGGCAACACGTTGATCCTGCGCTGTTCCGCGAGCGAGCACGGCGGCACCTCGCAGTTCGCCTCCCGGCTGATCGGCGAGCGGGAGGTGGCGCGCCGCAGCACGAGCCGCGGCCGTGATGGCAACGGCTTCCCCGGCGCACGGGGCTGGCGCCGCTCGATGAATGTCAGCGAGCAGCGTGTCACGGAGGCTGCGGTGCTGGCCTCGGAGCTCGAGCAGCTGCCCGATCTCACCGGATATCTGAAGACCGCCTCGTCCGCCGCCTGGCTGAGAGTGCGCCTGCCGCGCGTTTGAAGGAGCCGCAGACCGATGGCCATCTTCCACCTCGACATCAAACCGGTGACGCGCAGCACCGGGCGCAGCGCGACGAGCGCGGCCGCGTACCGCGCGGGCGAGAGCATCCGGGATGAGCGCACCGGCACGCTCTACAACCACAGCGAGCGCCGGGACGTGCTCCACAAGGAGATCATCCTGCCGGCGAGGCTCGACCGGCCCGACGCCGGCATGGAATGGGCGCGCGACCGGTCGACGCTGTGGAATGCCGCGGAGAAGGCCGAGAAGCAGAGCACCTCCCGGGTGGCGCGGGAGTATCTGGCCGCCCTGCCCGCGGAGCTGTCGCCCGAGCGCCGGATCAGACTCGCCAGGGACTTCTCGCGGGAGATCGCCGACCGGTACAACGTGGCGGTGGACCTTGCGGTCCACGAGCCCCGCCCGCAGGGCGATCCACGCAACTATCACGCGCATCTGCTCGCGACCACCCGGCAGGTGAGCCCGGAGGGGCTGGGAGCCAAGACCGGTCTCGACATGAGCGGCGAGGTTCGAAGCGAGCTCGGGCTGCCGCCGTCCCGGCAGGAGTTCGTGACGCTGCGGGCACGCTGGGCGGAGCTGACCAACGAGGCGCTGCGCGAAGCCAACATCGAGGCGCGGGTCGATCACAGGAGCCTCGAGGCGCAAGGCATCGAGCGCGAGCCGACACCGCGCCTCCCGATCGCGGCCCTCGCGATCGAGCGCCGCGGGCAGCGCAGCGAAGTGGCCGAGCGCATCCGCGAGCGATACCGGGCACGGGTGGCCGCGCGGGAGCAGCGCTCGATCGGCGAGCCGCAGGAGATGAAGCCCGAGGAGACGAAGCCGGAGCGTGAGCCGGCTGCGCCTCTCGACATGGAGGCGAGGCGGCGCCAGGCGGTTCAGGACTGGCTGAAATATCGAGCCGGCGAGGCGCAGCAGACCGGTCCCGGGGGCGAAGCGGCGCAGGAGGCGCAGACGGGGCGGGCCGGGCCGGTGAGCATGGAGGAGCTGCGGCGCAGGGCGGTCGAAGCCTGGAAGAGCCTGCGGGCAAGGGGGGCGGAAAGTCCACGCTCCGCGGACCGCACGCGGGATCGCGACGCCGCCCGGACGCGAGGCGGGGCCGAACAGCCGCGCGATGCGCCGGCGCTCGGCGATGATTATTCCGGCTGAGGAGGAGTGGCCGGCGAGCAGCCGAAATGTCATCTCCTTCTCCGCAGTGTCCTTCGCCTCGTGCTTCGCCTACTCGCCTTCCGGGAGCGGACTCGTGTGCGAGCAGGGGAGACTCCTCTGCGCGCGGTTGAAGACCCTGGACCCGGCCTGGCTGTCGCGGCTCGCCGCCGGTGTCTGGCTCGAAGCGCACGCGCGAAAGCGCTTCGCCGCGGTCCTGGGGAGGTGCGTGGTGTTGGTTCCAGTTCCTGGAAGCGGACTTCGAACCGGCGCCGATTGGGTGGGCGAGCGTCTCGCCTGCTGCCTGAAGGAGCTCGATCTGGGGGGCCAGGTCTGGCCCGTCCTGCGCCGGTGCCGGGCGGTCCGAAAATCCGCGTTCGCGCCGGCGGGCGCGCGTCCGTCAGTTCTCGAGCACTACGAGTCCTTTGCCGTCGAGCCCACTCTCGATGGCGGCTCGGCGCGCAAGGTCCGAGGGGCCGGCTTGCAGCTGACGCTGGTGGACGATGTGATCACCCGCGGACGCACCGTCCTTGGCGCCGCAGCGAGGCTGCGCGAGGCGTTCCCGGGTGCCCAGGTGTGCGCCTTCGCGCTCCTGCGCACCCTGGCGCGGGGGGAGCCGCTCTGCCGGGTCCTCGATCCGTGCGAGGGCGAGGTGCGCTGGATCTGCGCGGATGCCCGCCGGCTTCCGTAGGAACCTGCAAGTGACTGAATCGAAGAGAAAGCCTGGCCAGCACTCCGTCATGATCCATCCGCCATCCGGGGAGGTGGCCATGTTCGATGAGGCGATGCGCCGTCTGCTCGGCTTCGATCGCCGGCGGTACTGGCTGTCCAATGGCTGGAGCATCAAGTTCCGCGTCGCCGACCAATTGATTTGCGACTTCTTTGGCGCCGTCGAGCAGGCCTGCAGGCAGGAGGGTGTTCCATTCGAGTTCGAGGCCGACGATGCCGATCTCGAGGTAGAGGAGAACGACGATGGCACGCAAGTCACTGGCTGAGCTACGCGAGGAAATGCGTGCAGTGGCGCGCGGCGAGCGCAAGGAGTCGCCCCTTCCGGCCGCCCCTCTGCTCGCTGCCCTCTCTCGCGAGGCTCTCGAGCTTCTGGCCATTCTGCTGCGCAAGCATCCGGCGAGCGTGAGGGACCTGGTGGAGCAGACCGGCCGGGCCCAGCCGAATATTTCTCGCTCGCTGCAGCTCCTTGCCAGATACCGCCTCATCCAGCTCACGCGGCAAGGCCGCGAGGTCCGGGTCGAGGCGATTGCCAGGGCGGTGAGAGTCGACTTGGCGACGGGGACGTACGAGACGGAGGCGGCGGCTTGACGATCGCTTCGCTTTTCGAGGGCTCTGGGGGTCAATTCTCGAAATTGGTGCTGAAGGCGAGCATCATGCCGCCGCGGACCGGCACCATGGAGAATTCCGTGCCTTCCTCCTCCCGGCGATGCCTGGCGCGATCGATGACGAAATGCGCCGTCGCCATGCCGAGCGCCGCGCCGGCCACGGTGTCGGAGAGCCAGTGCGCGTTGTGCTTCAGGCGCGAGTACGCCGTGTAGATCCCGACGCCATAGCCGATCGTGCGCCGGATCCAGCGGTACCTCGGGTTGCCGGATTCCGCGAACACCGTGCCCACGGCAAAAGCCGCGGTGGCGTGCTCGGAGGGAAAGGAGGTGCCGCCCCGGAAGAAGTGGTTGGGGTCGGTGGTGGCATCCGGACGGGCGCGCCGCACGACATACTTCAGGGCGTAGGCGCTCACGAAGCTGAGGCCTCCCGCCTCCAGCATGTTCCACGCCTCGCCCTTGCCGGCGTGGCTGCCTATCAGGGTCGCGTAGCCCCAGGTGCCGAGGAAGAGCGCCGCGCCCGGCAGGGCGTCCGTGATGCTCCCGGAATTCTTCGGTCCGAGCGGCGACTTTGTGTAGCCGCGGTCGAAGTGCGTACGGACCTGGGAGTCGTAGTGGTGAGCGATGGCGATGGCCGCCAGCGCGCCGCCGAAGTACTCCCAGTCGCGGCCGTTCCAGCGCAGAGGCGCGGTGTAGTACGCCGCGGCGTCCTTGAGCGTGCGCTCGACGAGACCCGGGCTCGGCGGCGGATATTTGATCGGCCAGCCGGACCGGCTGGAGCCCTGCTGCTGCTGCTGTTGTTGCTGCTGCTGCGACTGATCGCCCGTGGCCGCCGCGGCGGCGCTCTGGGCCTGGGCCGCAATCGCGGCGAAGGGGAGGGCGGCGCCCAGAGCCAGGGCACAGAAGCTTGTTCGTATGCGCATCGGTGGATTCTACGGGAATTCCTGACCACGCTGCCACCGCGAGCTCGCCCGTTCCTGACAGGCGAGCTCGAGTTGCCTGTTCGCGCTTGCTCTGCGAGCGCCTGTTCGATGAGCTCATCGTCGTCGAGGCACGGGGGCTGCAGGCCACCGGCATGATCTCCTTGCTGTTGCCGGTCTTCTCCCGCCGTCCCCATCGTCGGCTACGCCTGGATCGCGATGCTGTGGAAGGTCAAGCCGGTGAGGGCCACCCGGACCTGCAGGTGAGCGGACCCACCGAGATCCACATTCCGGTCGGCAAGCCGATGATGGTGGCGGTCGAAAGCGCCGGTCATGCATTCCTTCTGGGTCCCGAAGCTCAACGGCAAGATCGATCTGATCCCGGGACTCAACAACTACGGGGTGTTGGAGGCCGTAAAGCCCGGAACGTATCTCGGGCAGTGCGCCTCGTACTGCGGCGAGCAGCATGCGAACATGAAATTCCGCGTGATCGCGCAGCAGCCGGGCGCCTATGCGGCCTCGCCCGCGCACCCATCAACGCAGCAGATGCAGCAGCGCGAGGCTCGCGAGCGCGAGCAGGAGTGCCGGCGGCATCACGAGCGCGCCCAGCTTGAGGAAGGTCCATCCGCTCACCTGCACCTTCTCGCGGCGCAGAGCGATGAGCCACAGGATGGTCGCGAGCGAGCCGGTCACGGAGAGATTGGGGCCGAGGTCCACGCCGATGAGCAGGGCGTCGCGCAAATGCGAGCCGATGTGGCCGCCGCCGATGAAGCGTGCGATCAGCGCCACCGGCAGATTGTTCATGATGTTGCAGGCCACCGCGACGCTTCCGCCCGCGGCGAGTATTCCCGCAAAGGCGGCCCCATGGCCGAGGTGCTGCAGTCCGGCGCCGAGCGCCGCCATGAGGCCCGTGCGCCCGAGGCCCGCGACGAGCACGAAGAGGCCGGCCACGAGCGGCAGCACGCCCCACGAGACGCCCTTGACCAGCGGCCATGGCGAGCGCCGGTCGAGGGAGAGCGCGAGCGCGGTGGCGAGCGTTCCGGCGGCGAAGGTGGGGGCGCCGAGCTCGAGGCCCGCGGCCGAAGCGAAGAGCAGCGCCACAGCCGTGAGCCCGATGCCCCCGGCGGCGAGCTTCGCCCCGCGCGTGAGCGGGGGTATCGGCACCTGCGCCGCCTGCTGAGCTCCCATCGCCCGGGCCTGCGTCAGGCGCAGCACGAGAAACGTCGCGACGATCGCGGCGAGGGAGGGCAGGGCGAACCGCTCGAGCCACAGCGGCAGAGCCGGCATGCGGCTCGCGAAGACGACCAGGTTGGCGGGATTGGAGATCGGCAGCAGAAAGCTCGCCGCGTTGGCGATGAAGGCGCAGATCAGCAGGTACGGCAGGGGCTCGGCGCGCGCCTGGCGCGCCGCGGCATACACGGCCGGCGTCAGCACGACTGCCGTCGCATCGTTGGAGAGAAATGCGGTGACGACGATCCCGACCGCGTAGACGAGGCCGAAAAGCCGCCGCGGCGATCCTCGCGCCCAGCGCACCGCGCACGCTGCCACCCAGTCGAAGAGCCCCTCTGTCCGTGCCAGCTCCGCGAGCACCATCATGCCCGCCAGGAAGAGGTAGACGTCCGTTCCCTGGCGCACCGCCACCCATGCCTGGCCCGGGGAGAGCAGGGAGCTCAGGACGAGAATGGCCGCTCCCGTGACCGCCCACACCGCTTCCGGGACTCCCCAGGGGCGGGTGATGATGGCGAGGATCGCCAGGGCGGCGATCAGCCAGATCGACTCATCGGCGAGACTCGCATGGATCAGCGGCACGGGACCGTCTCGGGGCGCAGGTTGCGCGATTGGACCCGCGCCCCCGGCGTCCGTCAAGGCGCGTGTGGCGGGACGATACGGCGCGATCGCTCGGGTCTTCTATCCTGAACCCGTCAACATATGACCACACTGGTCATATATGGGACATTCCATGCGCAAGATCCAGTTGAAGGATGCGAAGGCGAAGCTCTCGGCGGTTGTCGACGATGCGGTCCGTGGCAAGCCGTCCGTGATCACACGCCATGGCAGACAGGAGGCGGTGCTCCTCTCCTACGAAGAGTGGGAGCGACTGTCGCAGGTCCCCTCATTTGGCCGACTGCTCATGTCGGCGCCGATCGGTCCGCAGGACGTACCGGCCCGCTCGAGGATGCCGCTGCGCGATGCGGGGCTGTGAGCACCCGCTTTCTCGTCGATACCGATGTGCTTTCGGCCGGCACTCCCTCGAAGGCGCGGTCCGTGCCGCAACTCATCGAGTGGATGGACCGCAACTCCGAGCGGCTCTACGTCTCGGTCGTGACGATCGCCGAGATCGAGGGCGGAATCGCGAGATCGAAGCGCGAAGGCGCGACTCGAAAGGCGACTCGCCTGCGGGAATGGCTGGAAACCTTGATCCATCTGTATAGCCCACGAATTCTACCGTTCGACCTCGCCGCCGCGCGGATCGCGGGGGCGCTGTCGGATGGAGCGCGCGGCCGCGGCCACACGGCAGCGTTCGCGGACCTCGCGATCGGCGCGATCGCGAGGCCTCACGCCCTCACGATCCTCACGCGCAACCTCAAGCACTACGCCGCGCTCGGCGTGGCAGCGCACGATCCCCTGGCCGAACTGCCGCCGGAGTGAGTCCCGCTGAGGCTGCGGCGTTTCGGGGCGGCATGCGCTAGGCTAGGGGGTTTCCGCGGGCAACGGACAACATGCTGGCCTCTCTCGTCCACACGGCCGTCACTTTCTCCCGCGCGCATCGGGAGCTCGCCTACGGCGTGATATTCCTGGTCGCGCTGTCCGAGGCGCTGCCCGTATTCGGGGCCTTCGTGCCGGGGGATGCGATCATCCTCGGCATCAGCGCGCTCGTGCCGACGGGTGCCCTGAGTCTCGGCCCCCTGATCGCCGCCGCAACGGCCGGCGCGGTGATCAGCGATGGCTTGGCGTTCTGGCTCGGCCGCCGTTACCGCCGCGCCACCGTCAGCCGCTGGCCGTTCAGCCGCCACCCGGCGATGCGCGATCGCGGTGAGCAGTTCCTGCAGAGGCACGGCGGCAAGAGCGTCTTCGTGGCGCGCTTCACGCCGGGCGTCAGGGCGATCGTGCCGCTGCTCGCCGGCATCCTCGAGATGCCGCCGGCGCGCTTCTACGCCATGAACGTGCTCTCGGCGGTGATCTGGGGACCGGCGCACATCCTGGCCGGCGCCGCGATCGGCGCCACGCTCGTCGTGTTGGGCGCCGTCGCGGGACGGCTCGCGATGCTCGCGGCCATCCTCATCCTCCTGATGGCGGTGTTCGTCTGGGGCATGCGGATCGCAGCGCGGCGGCTCCCGCCGCTCGCGGCCGCCGCCCAACAGCGCCTCTGGGATTGGGCGCGGCGGCGCGATACCTGGCTCGGCCGCCAGCTGCTCTCGATCCTCGATCCCACGCGCCGGGAGCTGCCGGGGCTGGCGCTCCTCGGCGCCATCCTCGGCGCGAGCCTGTGGCTCTTCTTCGGGGTGCTGCAGGATGTGCTCGCCGGCGATCCGCTCGTCCGGGCCAACGAGTCGATCTACCATTTCCTGCAGTCGCTGCGGACCGTCTGGGTCGATCAGGCCATGGTGGCCGTCACCGAGCTCGGTGATCCGACCGTCGTAGCGGCGGTCACCGCCGCTGCCATTGTCTGGCTCCTCTGGCGGCGCAACGGGCGCGGGGCCGCTCACCTTGCGGCCGCGGTCGCCGGCACGAGCCTCTTCACGCTGCTCATGAAGCTCACCCTGCGGCTGCCGCGGCCGTATGCGGTGACCTCGGGCTGGGGCTTTTTCGCATTTCCGAGCGGGCATTCCGCCGCCAACGCGGCGCTCTACGGCTTCCTTGCGGTGCTGGTGACATTGGAGGTCAGGACGCGCTGGCGAGTGCTCATGGGGGCGCTGGTCACGCTCTTCGTCGCCGCCATCGCCTTCTCGCGGGTCTATCTCGGCGCGCACTGGCTGTCGGACGTGTTGGCGGGTCTCGCGTTCGGCACGGCCTGGGCGGCCTTCCTCGGAATCGCCTACATGCGCCGCAATCCGCCGCCAGTCGGCGCCGGTGGTCTCTGCGCGGCTGCCGGCCTCGCGTTGCTAGTCACGGGCGCCGTGCACGTCGGACGGCAGAATGCCAAGGACGTTCGTCTCTACCAACCGCGCACGCAGGTCATGACATTGCCAGCCTCCGAGTGGTGGCAAAACGGATGGTCGCAGTTGCCGGTGCGCCGCGTCGATCTCGCCGGGGAGATCGGGGCGCCGCTGACCGTCCAGTGGGCGGGCACCGCGGCGGCCCTCGAGCGACAGCTCGCGGCCGACGGTTGGAAGACCCCGGCTCCCTGGACGGTGCGCTCGGCTCTGGCCTGGCTGAGGCCTCACGTGCCGCTCTCGAGGCTGCCGGTCCTGCCACACCTGGAGAGCGGCCGGCCGGAGATGTTGGTGATGACGCTGCCCGCCGGCGTCCGGCCGGGTCAGGCACGGCTCGTGCTTCGTCTGTGGCGCTCCGATGTCAGATTGGAGAGTGGCGGCGCGCCGGCGGTGCCGCTGCTCGTCGGTACCGTCACCGAGGAGCGTATCGAGCGCCCGACATGGTTCCTGACGACCACAGCCCGGCTGCCGGGTTATGACGGCCCGCGCGACAGGCTCGCCGCCGGCCTGCCGGATCATCGCCTGGCCGGGCGCGGGCCGAAGCTTCGCGGCCGCGGCTGGGATGGGCGGGTGCTGCTCGGACGCGCAGCCACGCCGCCGCCCGGCGGCGACTGAGCGGAACGGCTTGCCTGTCTACGACGGCAGTCGTAGAATCGGGCCGATGACATCGTTTCGTCTACCCGCGGACGACCTCGAATACGCCGTGCTCGCGGAGCTCTGGCAGCTCGGGGCGGCCTCGGTGCGGGAGCTGCACGATCGGCTCGGCGCGAGGCAGGGCCTCGTGTACACCACCACGGCCAAAGTGGTCGATCGTCTGCGTCAGAAGGGACTCCTCCAGCGCCAGCGCAAAGGCAACATTTTCGTCTACCGATCGCGCGTGGCCCGTGAGGAGGTGGAGCGCGCACGCGCCCGCAACGCCGTGACCCGGCTGCTCGGCGCGACACCGCGGGCGGCCGTCGCCGCCCTGGTCGCGGCGGTGGACGATGCCGATCCGGCTCTGCTCGAGGAGCTCGAGCGCGCGGTTCTCGAGCGCAGGAGAGCGAAGCATGGAGCGTGAGTCACTGGTATCGATCCTCAGCATGCTGCTCGGCGGCCTCGCGCTGCAGCCGTTCGTGTGGTGGCCCGCCGCGGCTCCCGCCGGCATCTCTGCCGCGGACCTCGAGCGCAGGAGCTGGCGGCGTCTGTGGTATCCGCTTGTGCCGACGCTCCTCGTAGCAGCGTGGCTGTGCGGTTGGGCGCTGCGCGAGCCCGACCCGGTGCGAGACCCGCTCGACCGCTGGGTGCTGCTGGCGGTGTGGCTCCCGTTCGGTCTCGTTTTCGCCCGCGCCGCCGTGAGAGCGGCGTGGTCGCTATTGCGCATTCCGACGGATTGCGGCGTGTCTACGGTCGGACTCATCCAGCCGCAGATCGTGTTCTCCCCGTTCCTGGCCAAGCAGCTCGAGGACGGCGTCATCCGCGCGGCTCTGGCGCACGAGCGAGCGCACGCCGTTCACCGCGATCCGCTGCGCATCTGGCTCGCTCAGCTCGTCACCGACCTGCAGTGGCCGTGGCCCTCGGCGGCGAGGCGCCTGGACGTCTGGTTGGAGGCGCTCGAGCTGGCGCGTGACGATGAGGCCCGGGCGGGGGGCGCTGACGGCGCTGACCTCGCGGCCGCGGTACTCGGGTCCGTGCGTTATCTCGAGCGGCTCACGACGCCGCACTCGGGCGTGCGAACGACAGGAACTCAGCTCGCTCACGCGACTCTGATAGGCGACCCGAGCGCTTTGCGCAAGCGTGTGGCACGTCTCCTCGAGCCGCTTCCCCAACCATGCCGCGGCGCCGGGCTCGGCCCCGGTCGAATGGATCGTGCGGTCTTGCTGTTGATTCCACTGCTGCTCACGGCCTTGGTGCTGGGTATCGTGTATGGTCAGATCGTCATGCGTCCACTGCTCGGGTTGACTTCTTGAGAGTCTCGACCTTCGGGCGCCGCGCGCTCGCGCCGCTGCTCCTTCTCTGCGGCTTCGCGGCGCACGCCCGGACCCCGGGGCAGTCGACCGGGGCCGCGGCGACCGCGCCGGACGCGATCACGCTGATCGTGCGCGCTCAGCCGGTGACGCAGACATTCCGGGCTTACGGTGAGGTGGAGCCCGTCGCGGTCACCCGGATGCGCGCGGTGGAGCCCGGGGTGGTGAGCCATCTGGTGTTGCCCGGTGAGCGGGTGAAGGCAGGACAGGTGCTGGCCGTGCTCGGCGGTCCGCAGGCCCGGAGCCTGCTCGCGCAGCGCCGCGGGGCATTGCGCGCGGCCACGATCCAACTGGCCGCCGACCGGCGCAAGCTCGTCGCGCAACTGGTGACCCGGCAGACGCTCGCCGCGGACGAGGCCGCCTTCGCCGCGGCACGCGGCCAGCTCCAGGTGGCGGTGCAGACACTGACACTGCGCGCTCCCGCGAGCGGCCGGGTGTTGGCTGTCCACGCGGCGGACGGAGAGCAGGTTGCCGCGGGCCAGCGGATTCTCACGCTGCAGACGGGCCGGCCGTGGCTCAGCGCTACCTTCTACGGCGCGCAAGCCTTTGCTCTCCATCCCGGAATGAAGGGCCGCTTCCAGCCGGTCTCGGGCGGCGCGATTCCCGTCCGTGTGAAGACCGTGTCTCGGGCGCTCGGGCCCGGCGGCGGCGAGCAGGTGGGATTGTTGCCCGTGGCGCACGGGCATCGCGAGGCCGACGCCCCGGGTTCCTCCTGGCGCAGCGGCCAATGGGGCAGCGTGACTCTGGCGGGCGCGAGGCGGCCCCTGATCGCGGTCCCGACCCGCGCACTGATTCTCGACCGGGCGCGCTGGTGGGTGCTGGTGCGGACGGCTCACGGGGATCGCCGCCAGCAGGTCGTCCCGGGACCGACCCGCGGGTGGACGACCTACATTGCCAGTGGACTGAGGCCGGGTGAGCGGGTCGTCGTCGAGAATGCCTTCCTCGAGTTTCATCGCGGCATCTCGCAGCGATACACGCCGCCGAACTGACTCATGGCCGCCGCGGCTCCTCCCATCCCTCGCGTGCTGATGCGGCCGGTGCTGTGGGTACTGGTGCTCGTCGCGCTCATCGGCTACGCGGTGTACGCCTTCATCCACATCCCGACGGAAGTGCTGCCGGAGTTCAACTTCCCGCAGATCAGCGTCTTCGTACACCTGCCGGGGACCACCGCGACCGAGCTCGAGAGCCTGGTCGTGTACCCGCTCGAGGGACAGATCCTGACGCTGTCGGATCTTCAGAGCGTGCGCTCGAAGATGGGCGATGGCGTCGTGGAGATCGACGTGCGCTTCCGCCAGAGCACGACGCCCGAGGAGGACCTCCAGGCGATCAACGGCGCGATCGACCGCGCGCGCGGAGAGCTGCCGGCCGCCGCGAATCCGCTCGCCCAGATCATGGGCAACGCCATCAACGAGGTCGCTGACTACACGGTGCAGATCCCCACCAGCGTCTCGCCGGCAGACGTGCAGCGTGCGGTGCTCGCCTACGTCGCCCCGGCCCTGCGGGCGCTGCCGGGTGTGCAGTTCGTGAATGTCTACGGCGCGGGGGACGAGGCGCTGTGGATCCAGCCGGATCTCGGCGCGCTGCGCCGCTACGGTGTGTCGGTCGCCGCGCTCGCAGCGGCTGTCCGGAGCCAGGTGCTCCTGAAGCCCGCGGGTTACACGACCCAGGGTCACAGCGACGTGCTGATCGAGGCGAGACATCTTCCGGCCCACATCGCTCAGGTCGAGGCGATCCCGGTTCGCGTCGCCGGGGGGGCGATACGCCTCGGCGATCTGGCGCGGGTCGTGCGCGAGGCGATCCCGACCCACAACGCCGTCGAGCTCGATGGCCGGCGCAGCGTGGCACTCACCGTCATCAAGCAGCCTGGCGCGGCGACCACATCGGTGACCACCGAGGTGCAATCCACCCTCCGGCAGACCCTCGGCGCGCTGCCGCACGGTATCCGTTGGGTCCGAATCTACAACCAGGGCCACATCGTTCACATCATCGGTGTGGACCTCGGGCGCAATCTGCTCATCGGCATGGCGCTGGCGGTCGGCGTGCTCTTCTGGGTGCTCGGCGCGGGCCGCGGGATCTGGGTGCTGGCCTTCAGCATCCCGCTATCGCTCGCGCTCGCCATCGCGACCCTCTACTTCACGGGCCAGAATCTCAACCTGATGACGCTGGGTGCGCTGACCGTCGCCGTGGGCCTGCTGGCGGACGATGCGATCATCGTTCTGGAAAGCATCTACCATCAATGGGAACGGGGCGACGGGCACTGGGAGGGGATCTGGAACGGGGTGCGGACGATCGTCATCCCCGACATCACCGGCACCGTGACCAACATCTCCATCTACGTTCCGCTGCTCTTCGTCGGCGGCCTGGTGGGACTCTTCTTCATCCCGTTCTCGCTGGCGATGACGTTCGCGCTGCTCGCCTCGCTCGTGGTCTCCCTCACCCTGATCCCGCTCGGACTCGGCTTCATCCGGGCGCATCCGGCGGCGGCCACGAGCAGCGGCCACCGAGCTCTCGAGCGGATCCGGCACTGGAACGAGCGGCTCTTCAACCTGGTCGCGCGGGGGCCGCGGCTGTCGCTCGCGATCACCTTCGCCGTGCTGTTGCTGAGCCTGGCGGGGCTCGTGCTCGTGCCGATCGATTTCCTGCCGCTGCCGAACGAGGGAGTGCTGCTCGAGTCGTTCACGCTGCCGCCCGGCAGCTCGCTGCTCGATACCCGCGCGACGGTCGATGAGATGACCCACCGGCTGCTGGCCGATCCGGTGGTCGCGCACGTCTATGCCCGGATCGGCTCCTCGGCCGCCACGACCTACACCGAGCCCTCGTACGCCGGGGAGATGATGGTCGCCCTGAAGCCAGGCGTGAGCGTCAATGCGCTCGATGCGCTCGCCGAGCGCATCGAGCGGGAGTCGAAGCTTCCCGGCGTGCAGCTGTCGGTGGATACGCCCACGATCGAGCGGCTGGGGGAGAGCCTCTCCGGGCTGCCGCAGCCGTTCGTGATCCACATCTTCGGCGCCAGGGTGAGCGAGATGCGCGCCGTGGCGGAGGCGGTGACGGCGAGGCTGCGTCCGATCCGCTCGCTCTCCGGGCTCTTCGACGATGACGGTTACCCCGTCAGCCAGCTGCGGATCCTGCCCCGGGACGGCGCGCTGGCCGCGTATCACCTCACCCCCGCGGGGCTCTACGCGCAGGTCGACCCGCTCCTGAACGGCGAAGTGCTCGCGCAGGTGCCGCAGGGCAACGTGCCGCTCGATCTATACATGCGGCTCGCGGATG
>DASTAC010000066.1:0-11491 GCA_035713045.1 Steroidobacteraceae bacterium | reverse complement strand
CACGAAGTCGACCGCGGACAGGAACCGCGATTGCCGGAACGTGTTGGGCCACGCATCCGGCGTCTGCATCCGCAATTCATCCACTCTGCCGCTGAGTGTCAGCTTCTCGAACGCCGCAGCCGACTCGGCGAAGAGAATGGTATTCAGCGAATCATCGGGCCAGTCGGGAAGCTGCACCTCCACCGCCTCGAGACCGAGCGAGCGCAGCTGCTGCAGAGCGTGGCGGTCGACATCCGTCGCCTCGCGCTCCCAGCGCGGGAAATACCCGACGCGCAATCCCCTGACCCCGGCGCGAGCGTCGAAATCGAGAACGCTCGGAACACTGGAGAGATCACCGGCATCCGGTCCCGAGATCGCCCGGAGGACGAGCAGCGTGTCCTCGACGCTGCGCGCGATCGGCCCCAGCTTGTCGAGCGACCAGCACAGCGTCATCGCCCCGGTGCGGGGCACCCGTCCGAAGGTGGGGCGCAGACCGCAGACTCCGCAGCGGTCGCTCGGGTCGACGATGCTGCCTTCGGTCTCGCTGCCGATCGCAAAGCCGACGAGGCCGGCCGCAGTCGCGGCGGCAGGGCCGGCGCTCGAGCCACCCGATCCCTCCGCGAGAAGCCACGGATTCCTCGTCTGGCCACCGAACCAGACATCGTTGAGCGCCAGCGCGCCCATGCTCAGCTTCGCGACCAGCACGGCCCCGGCCTCGCGAAGACGTTGCACCACGACCGCATCATCGGCCGGCACGCGATCCTTGAAAGGCTCCGCGCCGTACGTGGTTCGGATGCCGGCGGTGTCGAGAAGATCCTTGGCTCCCCAGGGGATCCCGTGCAGCGGGCCGCGGTACCGGCCCGCCGCGATTTCCCGATCCGCCCTCCTCGCCTGCTCGAGCGCGAGGTCGCGGGTGACGGTGATCACACACTTCAGGCGTGGATCGAAGGTCTCCATCCTTCGCAGGTAGAGCTCCGTCAGCCGCTCGGACCGCAGCTGCCGCGACTCGACCCAGCGGGCGAGCCTCCAGAGCGGCGCGAAGGCGATGTCATCGTCGCCGGCCGGCAGTGGCCCCGGGTCGCGTCGGCTGCGCACGAACTCGTCGCGACGCGGTGTTGGATTGCCGCCGGGCAGCACCGGATTGCACTGCGAGTACGGGGCGAGGTCCGACTTCAGGTCGACCTTGCGCGGACCGGTCCGCCGCTCGTAGAGCGGCGCCATGCTGTTGCGCCAGTTGGATGCGGCCTCCGAGCGCTCCTGCGCGCTCATCCGCACCTGCATCAGTTTCTCCGCCTCGCCGAAGGCGGCTGCGGTCACCTGCGGCCCGGCGCCGGGGGCGGTCCCGAAGACCGGCGGTGAGCCGGACGGCAGCGTCGCAGCGGGTGGCCGCCCGGCGGCGGCCTGCGAGGCGCCGGCGCCGGCTCCGAGCAAAGCGGCCGACGAGACCAGAAACTCACGCCGGGACCTCGACATGCTCACCCCCTGGATTGGCTCGTGGCCACAGTTTAGCGGTCAGCGGGGCCCCGGCGTGTGCGAATCGGCGCTGAGCACATCGACGTAGAGGTGGTTCCCCGGCACGTGGTGATGCGGCACGCACGTGGCGCTCATGTCGATATTGCGTGCGGCGAAGAGCGGCAGGAACGTACGGCGGAACTCCTCGATCAGCTCGCAGCTGCCGCCCTGGCGCATCTGCGGGAAGAGCCGGACGCGGCGCCAGTGCGCGGCCACCGTGGGCCGGCCCTCGCCGTGGGCGGCCGGCACCAGCGTCTGCAGGGTCACCCGGACCGAGGGGAACATGATCGGCCGGTCCGTGACGGCGCACTCCTGCACCCGCAGGCGCCGCGCCCCGAGGCGGGTGAGCAGATCCTCGATCTCACTCTTCAGCCCGCGGCAGCTGTAGAGGGCGGTCGTTCCCCGATAGACGTAGTTCACGTGCCGCGTGACCCAGACCGCGGCGACTGGGGGCGCGGACCCGGGGGGCGGAGCGGCCGCGCGGGCGGGCGCGTACCAGAGCGTGACCACCAGGAACGCAGCGAGCCATCGAGACGGAGGGGGCGCGCGCATTGTCATTGCCTCGGATTGCAGTAACACGGGCATTTTAAGTCACTGCCGCGACGTCTCGCACGGAAGCGGCGAGATTTGACGCGTTCCCGGCCTGAATCTGGGGCTTGCCGCGCCTGCCGCTCGTGCCATCCTTGCTCATCCGCCCATCCGCCCATCCGCCTGCGCCTGACCGCGCTGAAGTCCACGCTCGCGCGGAACATCCCGGGAAGAGGCGCGGGACGGCCACAACATCGAGAAGGGCCCGAGGCGGCCCGTCGGCGCGCGCACGATGAGACTTCGTGCGGCACGCGCCGGCTCGACGCCCGAGTGTTTGCTCGCGAGATCGGCTTGCACCGCGCCATGTTATGATCCGGGCCGTCAACTGCCGTCCGACGGTTGGAGCCCCATGTCGCTGTTCGACCTCGATTCACGTGTCGCCATCGTCACCGGCTCCTCCAGAGGCATCGGCCGGGCGATCGCCGAGCGACTGGCCGAGCAGGGAGCGCGCGTCGTGATCTCCTCCCGATCGCTCGAGGCGTGCCGGCCCGTGGCGGATGCCATCAATGCAGCCCAAGGGTCCGGGCGGGCGATCGCCGTCGAAGCCAACATCTCCTCGAAGGAAGGCTTGAGCCGGCTCGTGGAGCGCACACGAGAGGCGTTCGGCCGCATCGACATCCTGGTCTGCAACGCCGCCACCAACGTCCATTTCGGGCCGATGTCGGGGCTGGAGGATGCGCAGTTTCGCAAGATCCTCGAGAACAACGTGCTGTCGAACCATTGGCTCATCCAGATGGTTGCGCCGGAAATGATCGCGCGCCGCGACGGCGCCGTCATCATCGTCTCGTCCGTCGCCGGACTCGTGGGCTCCTCTCTCGTCGGCGCCTACGGCGTATCGAAGGCCGCCGACTTTCAGCTCGCCCGCAATCTCGCCGCGGAGCTCGGCCCGCACAACGTACGGGTCAACTGCATCGCACCCGGGATCGTGCGCACGCGCTTCGCCCGCGCCTTGTGGGAGAACCCCGAGATCGCCCGGGCCGCGCAGACGCATACCCCGTTGCGCCGCCTGGGCGAGCCCGACGATGTGGCCGGCGCCGCGGTCTTTCTGAGCGCGCCGGCCGCGCGCTTCGTCACGGGCCAGATCATCGTGGTCGATGGTGGCGCCACCGTGGCCGGCTCCGGCCTCGGCGAGTAGGCGTATCGGGCGCGAGGTCCACGCCGCGGCCCGCGTCGCAATCCCTGCGGCCTCGAGACGCGGTCGCCATGGAACCCCGCCTCACCGCAGGTCTCACCGCACGCTGCCGATACGCCCGAGGGCCGGATCATCGGCCGTGCCTCCTGCGCCCTGGCCCGGTACGTCGGCTCTCTCGCCGCCCGGGATGCGGGACGCCTCGAACGTTGAGCCGCTGCGCGGCGGCTCTAGCCTGCGGCGAATTGCGCGCGCAGGTGCTTCTTGTCGATCTTGCCGGTCGCCGCCAGGGGCATCTTCTCCACGAGCACGATCCGCTCCGGCAGCCACCAGTCGGGCACCCTGCCGCGCAACGCGCCGAGCAGCCTCTCGGGGTCGATCGTCTGATGGCCGGAGGGCTCGACCACCAGCACCGGCCGCTCGCCCCACTTCTCGTGCGGCTGGCCGACTACCGCCACGAGGCCGACCCCGGGCAGGGCACCGACGATGTCCTCGATCTCGCGCGGATTGATCCACTCGCCGCCCGACTTGATGAGATCCTTGGTGCGGCCGGTGATGGCCACGTTGCCGCTCTCGTCGATGAAGGCCAGATCGCCGGTGTCGAAATAGCCTTCCGCATCGAGCGCCGGCTCCGGCTCGTTGAAGTAGCGCTCCGCGACGCTCGCGCCCTTGACCATCAGCCGCCCGACCGTCATGCGCTGCTCCGGCAGAGTCTTGCCGTCGGCGTCCACGAGCTTCAGATCGAGGCCCATCGGCAGCCGGCCCGATGCCCGCGGGCCCGCACCGGGCCTGACGTTGGGCGGCTCGATCGTGCCGAGCGGGGAGAGCTCGGTCATTCCCCAACTGGTCTGCACCCGCACGTCCAATCCCTCCTCGATGCGGCGCAGGAGCGCATCGGGGCAGCTCGATCCGCCGATGAGGATACGGCGCAGCGTCGGCAACTTCCCGCCCGTGTTCTCCAAGTACTCCACGAGACCGAGCCATACGGTCTGCACTGCCGCGGCGACGGTCACGCCTTCCCGGACGATCAGATCGCACAGATGGGCCGGATCGGTGCTGCGACCAGGCAACACCATCTTCGCGCCGACGGCGGGAGCCGCAAACGGGAATCCCCAGCCGTTGGCGTGGAACATCGGTACCGCAACGAGCACCGAGTCTTCCGCGGTGAGCGCAATGGCGTCCGCCTGCAGCGCACGCAGGGTATGCAGATAGTTGGACCGATGCGTGTAGAGCACGCCCCGCGGCTTGCCGATCGTGCCGGAGGTGTAGCAAAGGCCCGCCGCGGCCTCCTCATCGAAATCGCCCCACCGCGCCGGCCGCCCGGAGGCCCGCAGCAGCTCCTCCAGGCTCCATTGCCGTACGCCCCTGGGAGGGCCCTCCTCCGGTCCTTGCCCGTCCAGCTGGATCACCGCTTCCAGGCACGGGCAGGCCGCAAGCAGCTGGCGCGCGAGCGGCTGCAGGCCGGCGCCCACCGCGATCCAACGGTCCTGCGCCTCATTGATCATCTCCGCGAGCTGCGCCACGCTCAGTCGCGGATTGAGCGTATGACACACGAGCCCGACGCCCATCGCGGCGTAGTACAGGGTCAGATGGTCCTGCGTGTTCCAGGCGAGCGTCGCGATCCGCTCGCCCAGCCGCAGTCCCTGATCGAGCATCGCCCCGGAAGCCGTCCGGGATCGCTCGCACAAGTGCCGATAAGCGATCCGCTCGACGACGCCGGCGCCGCTCGCCGATACCACCACCGATGTTCCGTGCCACTTGGCGGCGTGATCCAGGAACTTGTCCACCGTCAAGGCGTACCGCTGCATCGTCCCCTTCCGCGTCCTCACTGTAGCCGATTCATCACCGATTGCGATTGTCCTGACGCAAACCCTGCCGTTAGAAGGTCTTCATGACCCGGATTCCGTACTGGCGCGGATAGCCAGCCCAGCGCAACCCGGCATCCGCCGCGGCGACGTAGGCTTCATTCGTCAGGTTCGTGCCGTATCCGGTAAACGTCCACGATCCCCGTCCGTACGACACCTGCGCCGACAGCAGATTGCGCGCGCCGAGGTAATCACCGAGCGCGGCATTGTCGAACAGCGTTGCCCACTGCGAACCGACGTGCGAGTAGTTCGCGCGCATGGTGAGCGTGCTGTTGCTGCCGAGGTAGAACACGTATTGCGGGCCGAAGTTGTAGGTGAGGCTCGGCGCGTAGGTCTGGGGGTGTCCGGACAGGTTCACGCAGCTCGTGGTTGCCGGACCGGAGGCCGGATTGCACAAGCTCACGACCGGGAGGCGATTGTCGGTGGCAAAGAAGGTTCCGAGGCTCGTGCGCTCCCATCCGACGTTGGCATCGAAGGAGAACTGACCGAGCACGGCCTGCGCTGAGAACTCGATGCCGTAGAGCGTCGTGGGTGACGGACTGTTCACCTCGAGCCCCTGCGTCGGCACCATCGGCGCCCCGATCGTCACCTGGAAGTTGTGGTACTTGTCGTAATAGCCGTCCAGCTGCGTGCGCAGGTGATCATCGAGGGCCGTGGCTTTCCAGCCCATCTCGTAGTCGGTCACGTACTCGGCGCGGAACGGCTGCTGATACTGCGTGCCGATGGGAAGGTTGAGCCCTCCCTGCTTGTAGCCCGTGGCGACGAACGCGTAGAGGTAGTTGTTCGGGTTGACGGCCCAGCTGAGATCCGCCTTGCCGGTCAGGCGGTCATCGTGCTCGGTCTGATGGGCGTACTCGTTGTAGAAGAACTCCGGAATGACGTTGTAGACGCGATTCGTCGTGTCGTTCCAGGAATACCTCGCGCCGAGCTGGAACTTCCAGCCGTGGCTGAAGTGAAAGCCCAGCTGCCCGAAGGCGGCCGCCGTGTCGTTGGGCACCTTGCCCTCGATGTACTCGTCGAACACGCCCGGCGGGTACCCGAGCACGTATCCCTGTCCCAGCGGGAAGGAGTAGTCGAGTCCCTGGTAATAGATGCCCGTGACCCAGGTGAGGAAGCCCTTCTCCGGGGAGATCAGGTCGAATTCCTGGGAGTACATCTCCGCCGGAACCAGATCCCTGAACGTGAAGTTCAGCTTGTTCGTCCCGTCGAGGTCGGCCTGGTAGACGGAGCGGCCCCACTGCGCGCCGGTGATCGAGCGAAACGTGATGCCACTGTCCATCTTGTAATTGACGTTGAGCGTCGTACGGGCAATCTGGTCGATGGCGGCATCCGGACCATTCGCGGTGACATCGTAGAGCGGGGTTTTCGCCGTGGCCGGGGATGCCATGTACCCGCCATTGTCTATGTACGCGTAGTCGGTCTGCCACAGGGCGCTCAGCTTCTCCGACGGACGCCACAGCAGGCTGAAGCGGACGGCGGACTGCTTCAGCGTGCCATTGCCGCCGGTATACGGGCCGGTGACGTGAAAGAAGGTGTCGCGGTACTCGTCATAGAAGGCGACACGCGTGGCGACCGTCTTGCTCACCGGCAGGTTCACGGCGCCCTGGAGCATCGTGTCGTTGTAGTTGCCGTACTGGCCGAGCACGTACCCGTTCACGCCATTGAAATTCGGTGGCGTCTCGGTGATGTAGACGGCGCCGCCGGTCGAGTTCTCGCCCGCAAACGTGCCCTGGGGTCCCCGCAGCACCTCGATGTTCGAGATGTCATAGAACGGCTCGTCCTCGAGGTAGCCCGGGAAGGAGGCGACTCCGTTGCGGTAGAGGATGACTCCCGCCTGCGTCTGCGTATTGTGCTCGCCCTTGCCGATGCCGCGGATGTTGATCTCGCCACCCTGGCCGTAGCTGTCGATGGCAAGGGACGGTGCGACCGTCTCCAGCTGATCGACCGTGATGACGCCTTTGTGGAGCAGCTGCGTGCCTGTGAGCACGGTGGCCGCGATCGGCGTCTGCTGCAGATTCGTGGTGCGCTTCTCGGCGGTGACCACCACCTCCCGCAGCGCCGGCTCGGACGAGCGCGAGCCCCTCGAGGACGGGTCGCCCGTTGCGGCGCCGTTCTGATCGCCCGCCGCGGCTGCTGGCAATGCGTCGGCCTGGGCGGCCGCCGCGGCCGCCAGAATCAGTGCAACGCAAACGAATACTGTGCTCTTCATCGGAACCCCCCGAACCTCTTTTGGACCCTACCGATGACACCGGTTCGCCACAGCGTCTCAGCTCACCAGGTCATTGTCAAGTTCATTCACATGAGAAATAATGTCTTTCAGGCGCCTGGCCGCACGCCCGCGGGGGAGGTCTCCATGTCGATTGCAGAATTCAGACTGAGCGCCGCCGACCTGGCGCCCTACGGCCGCGGCCTGCAGCGGCCCGAGTGCGTCTGGATCGACCGCGACGGAGTGTGGACGTCCGATGCCCGCGGCGGGGTGTGCCGTGTTCACGGCGATCGCGAGCCGCAAGTGCTCGGTACCGGAATCGCCGATCCGAATGGCTTCAGCCGGCGGCCCGATGGCCGATTCGTGGTTGCCGGCCTCAGCGACGGCCGGATTCACGAGATCGAGCCGGACGGGCGCACGCGCGTACTGCTCGAGAGCATCGACGGCGTACCGCTCGGGACTGTCAATTACGCATGCGCGGACGGTCCAGGTCGCATCTGGGCGTCGGTCATGACGCGCAGCCTGCCTTGGATGTCGGCCATGCAGTCCCGCAAGGCCGACGGATACATCATCAGGATCGACGCGGAAAATGCGTCCGCGCAGATCGTTGCGGACGGGCTCGACCTCACCAATGAGGTCAAGGTCTCGCCCGATGGACGCTACCTCTACGCCGTGGAAACGCTCGGGAGTCGTGTCGTGCGCTTTGCAATCCGACCGGACGGCTCGCTCGGCGCCAAGGAAACCGTTGGGCCGGACAGCCTCGGCCCCGGGGCCCTGCCCGATGGCATCACCTTCGATCCAGCGGGCAACATCTGGGTCACGATGATCAGCCATAACGCTGTGCATGTCATCGATCGCGACGGAGCAGCGCACGTTGTGTACTCGGACGCAAATCCCGCCGCGGTGCAAGCCATGGCGCGCGCAGTGGAGCGGCGAACCGGAACTCTCGAGAACCTGCTGGCCTGCAACGAGGTCGCAGGCCCGCTGCGACTGCCCACGAGCCTCGCTTTCGGCGGGCCAGACGGGCCGGACGGCCTTCATCGGCTCGGTCGGCCTCACGCATCTCATCACGTTTCGGGTGCCGGAGGGACTGTGGCGGATTCCTTCAATCACGAGCTAGTGAATGACGCCTCGCGCACGGCTTCCCGGGCGGATCGCGCCGCCGGTCGGCGACCGACGATCGCGCCCGCCCGTCCCCGCAGCCGGCTGCAAGGGCGTGCGCGATGCGGGCCATCGGTGAAATGCAAGGCGCCGGCGGCGGTACACCGACGGTAGCCGATCAGGCGGCGGCGACTACCCCCTCGGGAGCGCCCAGATATCGAGCACGCCCCGGGTGGCGCGGCTGTTCGCATTGCCCTCCGGGAGAATGATCCTGCCATCCGCCACGATGGGACTGTTCCAGTGGCCGGGACCGCAGGGCAGCGTGGCGATGCGCTTGCCGGAAGTTGCCTCATACACGTTGAGTCCGCCACCCGGGGCGTAAACGAACAGCAAGCTGTCGGCCTCGAATGGACTCGTGCCGCCGATGTCTTGACGCCATTGCCGGCGCAGCCTGCCGCTCTCGAGCCGCCAGGCCGCGGTGCCTCCGTCGTCCGCCGCAAACATCCAGATCTGCCCATCGTGGCGCCACACCGCCGGCTGCGAGAACAGATCTGTCCCGCTGGGCGTGGAGACGATCTGCAGCGCGTGGCCTCTGTGCGGCGCGGCGCCGGCGATCTGCTCGCGATCGAGCAGCCGGATCTTGCCGTCCTTGCCCCCTTGAGCGAGCAGGTTGCCGCCGAGCAGCACCGGCGATGCCGAGCCCAGGTCGAGGTCGCTGTCGTTGAGCCGAGCCGTATCGGCGGGCGTATAGTTGCCCAGGATCCGGGTGGCCCCGGAGTCGAGCTCGACGACCGCATCGCCCCAGTCGGTGACACCGTTCCAATCACCGTTGCCCGTCGCGATGAAAATCCGCCCATCCTCCGGATCGATCACCGCCCCCGCACGGCCCCAGATGGCCGATCGGCTCTGCGGGCAGGAGCTCGGCTCCATCAGCCCGGTGCGGTTGCTGCACAGCGAGTTCCAGACGGCGAGCCGCTTTCCGGACCTGCCGTCGAGGACGGCGACGTGGCCTTGATAGGGCGCCCGATCGCCTATGTAGCCCCCCGTCACCGCGATCACGCGGCCGTGGAAGAATTTCAGCGGCGAGTCCATCTTCTCCCGCTGCGGCAGCTCGGTGACCGCCGTGCGCCACAGCAGCCGTCCGTCACTGACGGCCAGCTTCTGGACGTAGCCGTCGGGAGAAGCGGCGTAGATGTAATTCCTGTCAGGATCGGCTGCGGGCGTGGAGTTGGTGAACTGGCGCGTACCCGCCAGGGCGCGATAGCTCGCAGGGGTGTACTCCCACAGCACCTCGCCCGAATCGGCGTCGAGCGCCAAGGTCCTGCCGTAGCTCGTGGTGAGGAAGATCGCATCGTGCCGGGCGCCCCGGATGGTGGCGCGCCGCAGGTAAATGGCGCTGGCGTCGACGAGACCGTTGAGCTGCACCTGCCGGCGCTTCAGTCGTCCAAGGTTGGCGGCGGTGATCCCGGCCGGCGCCGGATTGGCGCTGGTGCTCTGCACGTTGCCGCCAAACATCGGCCAACTCTGGGCCGATGCACCGCGCGCGGCTCCGGTGATCGAAAGGCTCAGCCCGAGCAGCAGGCGGATCGCGATGTGACGGCTCATGCCGGAATTATGCGCCTCGGGCGCGGCGATGTGCCGGCGAGCCGCGGATCCTACGAGCGCGGCGCGAGGCGGAAAGCGTAGCCGACAGTGTAGTACGGCTTCTGCAGCCGACGCCCGTCGGGAGCAATTCCCGGCTCGTGCCGCTCGTAATCGACGATGAGGCTGTCGCGGACACCGAATACCGCGTCACTATCGAGGTAACGGCCGCCGCGGCCGAAGAGATGTGTCGTCAGCGGCACGTGGCCTTCCGCCGACACCTTCATGTGGATGTGCCCCGGCCGCATGGGATGCCGGCCCATGCGCTTCAGCATCACTCCGACCGGCCCATCGGTCGGGACTGGATATTCCGAGGGCCGGATCGACCAGAAGCGATAGCGGCCATCCGCATCGGTCCGCACCCGGCCGCGCAGCGTCATGCCCTTTCCCTCCACCTGCATGTCATAGACGCCCTCGCCGTCACCGGACCAGATATCGAGCAGCGCGCCGGCAAGAGGCCGGCCTGCGGTATCGGTGACTTCGCCGGTGTAGTAGGCAGGCTCGCCCGCGACGCCCTCGGCGCTGAGATCACAGCCGAGCGGCATGTCTGGCGCGCCCTCCCAGTAGAAGGGGCCCTGGACGGTCGCCTCGGTCGCAAGGCGCGCGCTCTCGGCATCGGCGCGCAACGCCCGCGCCTGGTCGAGGCCGACGACGGCCATCGAGACACCGAGCGTATCCGACAGCAGAATGAACTCCTGACGGCGCTCGCTGCACGCCTGGCCCGTGGCGGTGAGGAACTCGATGGCCGTCATCCACTCCTGCGGCCGCAAGTCCACCTCGTGCACGAAGGCATGCAGATGACGGACCAGGGAGCTCATGATCTCCTTGAACCGCGGGTCGTCGCAGTCGCTCATACGAGCGATCACCGCCTCGGCGAGACCTGTTGGATCGGCTGCTGACATGACTCTCCCCCGGTATTCCGATGCCTGCGAACGAGGATCAGGCTAGCATGCCAGAGCGCTCGGCGGCCCGGCCACTTCTCGAGCGAGCGGCCGATGCCGACGACACACCCCCGGCCGAGCCCGTCACGCGCATGCCCACGCGCTCGCTCACGGTTTCATCTTCGGTCCTTGGCGCAGTGCGCGCCACCGCTCGAGCCCCGGGCACTGCGCCCTCCTGGGGCGAGTGATCGATTTCGTGTCACAGGGTGCGCCGAAGATGGCGCAGGATCGGCGCCGGACGCTCCGGAATCGTCCGCCAAAGCTGCCTGCAACCGCGATTTGAGCTCACGGCTGAAGCCCTCGAGACCCGCGGCCCGTCCCGCGGCCAGCGCGCGCTTCAGCTCCCCGCGACTCCTCACCCGCAGCCGGGCCACGAGGGTCCGCAGACGCTTCGGGTCCATTCCGGGCAGGCGAAGCAGCTCCTCAAATCCGTTGGCGTCGTGCGCCTGGTGCGTGCCCATGGTGTGTCCCCACTGCAAATGCTGCCCGCGCCCAAGCCTATTCCCCACCTGGCGCGCCGCCATCCGTA
>DASTAC010000065.1:0-6990 GCA_035713045.1 Steroidobacteraceae bacterium | reverse complement strand
GGGGATCGGGTGCGCCGCAGGATGCCCAGGTAGTAGACCACGTAGTAGCCGACCAGGGTCCCGAGGATCACCAGCGTCAGGGGGTTGTGCCGATAGAGCGAGGCGAGATCCTGACCCGCGACCGCACCCGGCAGCATGCCGTTGGCCATGCCGAGATAATCGTACAACAGCCGGCCGACGAAGAGGGCAGTCACCGCGATACCGATATAGGCATGCGGTGTATAGAACCGCCCCTGCGGCGTCACCTCGAACTTCGTGTGCTTGAGCCCGACGTAACCCAACACGGAGCCGCAGGCGATGCCCGCCAGCAGGGCCCCCAGCACGTCGCGATCCGGTGCGACCTCGATGCCGATGAGAACGACGACCACCGTGAAGATCCCGATCCTGCCCCACATGAGCCCGTCCCGGACGCGTTGCCGTCCGAACGAGCGCCGCATGCGGCGATACAGGCTCCACACGATCAGGGCGGCGATCAGATAGGGTGTGACGAGTCTCGGATCCATGATCACCTCGGTCCGAAGGGGACGAGCACCGGCGCGTTGCAGCGTACGCCTGCGGGGCGGGCTCTGCCAGTCCAAGTCCAAAGGTCGGAACGCGGCTTCGCGGCCCTGGCTGCAACGAGGATACCGGCCGATGGTCTCGTAACGGTCGCCGGAGCCGGGGGGAGCCGGCCTCGAAGCTGCTGTTGAGTCAGTTGAAAACAAAGGTTCCGGCGGACCCGTACCGCAGGGCCGAAGCGATCGTCGCCCGCCTGGAGGCCGGCCGGACGGTCTCCCGTGTCCCCTCGAGCCCCTCTTTCGTCCGAGGGTGCAGCCTTACGTGATCTCCTGGTTCCGGTATGACCCGACGCGAGAGATCGCCCGGCTGCGCATGCCCGTGTTGATCCTGCAGGGAGAGCGGGACCTGCAGGTGTCCCCGGCCGATGCGCGCGCTCTGGGGAGGGGCGGACCCGGCCGCGATCCTGGTGCTCATTCCTGGGATGAACCACGTGATGAAGGATGTCGGGGCGTCGACCTTGGATAACCTGCGCGCGTATGCCAACCCGCGTCTGCCCATAGATGCTACGCTTGCCCGCTCCATCGGCGATTTCATTCTCCATCTCACCCCGGCGAGGAAATCACGTCATGGCCTCTGAAATGCGCAGACTCCCGGCCGCCATCGGCATCGCCCTTGCGCTGCTCGCGCCCCTGGCCGCTCGCGCGGCGAATGCCGGCAAGGGCAAGGAGAGTCTAGTGCCCGCCGCCGTAGCGTTCGTGCACACGCTGGCCAAGGGCGATTACAAGGCAGCGGAGACGGACTTCACCCGTCAGATGAAGCGGGCGGCCCCACCGGACGCGCTGGGCCGCGTCTGGAAGAGGCTGCTCAACCAGGTCGGTCCCTTTCAGGACACGGGCCGCACCAGGACTGTCGCTCAGGGCGGCTATGAGACCGTCGTCGTGAAAGCCGATTTCAAGAGCCGAGCGCTCGGGATCGCGGTGACTTTCGATGCCGACCACAGGATCGCCGGCATGCACTTCGTGCCTCCGCCCTGAGCGGGCCGGCCGCCTCAGCCATCCCGATGAGCTTGGCCGTCCCGGATACGGTGGGCTGGATCGCCACCGCGGTTTTCGTCGCCTCGTACTTTCAGTCCAGGCCGGCCATGCTGCGCGGCCTGCAGATGCTGGGCGCCGCGCTGTGGATCGGTTTCGGGGTCCTCATCGCCTCCAAGCCGGTGATCGCATCGAATGTGCTGGTGCTCGCCGCCGCGGCGTGGACGCTGATGCGCGAGCGGGGCGCTCCCACGCGTGGCCCCGGACGGCCGAAGCGCGATCCGGGGTGAGCGTAAGGAGAAGCTCGCCACAATCCGTAACCCCGGACTTGCCCGCCGGTCCCCGCAGCGAATAGGCTGGCCGAGGCAGAGACATGGTGTCTCCGAGCCGCCGCCCGGATGCCTCCGCGCATGAACGCTGCTCCCGCTCTTCCCAACCGCCTCAACCCGTTCTTCCGGCATTTCGCGCGCCAGTTCCCCTGGGGCTGCCTCGGACTGCTCGCCTTTCCCGTGCTCGGGCGGGCGATATTCGCCTCCATCGCGTTTGCGACGAAGCAACTGACGGATGCCGTCCTGGGCCTCCACGGGGCGTCCCAGGACCCAGCCCGGGCGCTGGCGGGGCCGTTCACTCTGTTCGCTGCGCTCGTGGCCTCGCGCTTCCTCTGCGATGCCTCGATGTGGTTCTGCTCGTATCACACGCGCTCGCCCATGCTGATCCGCATCAAGGAGGAGGTATTCGCCTACGCCCAGCGCCTCTCCCCCGCCTACTTCGAGGGCACCCTCTCGGGGAAGATCGCCCATCGCGCGGTCATGCTGCCCGATCAAATGCTGATGCTGTTCGACATGACCGTGTTCGACTTCATTCCGGGCGCCATGTTCTTCGTCTTCGTCGCGGCGTACTTCTACATCGCAAGCCCCGCCTTCTGCGCCGCGGCAGGCGTCGGGATTGCCGTCTACTTCTCCGGCAGTCTCCTCCTCGGCCGGGAATGCGCGACGCGGGCTGCGCAGAGCAACGAGACGCGTGCGGGGGTGACGGGCCGGATCGTCGATGTCATCACCAACGTCCGTAACGTGTTCTTCTTCGCCAATCAGGCCCTCGAGGATCGCGAGTTGACGCAGTACACGGGCGAGGAGCGGGAGCGGCGCATGGCGCTCTACCGCTCGGTGGTGCGCCTGCGCTGCTCACAGTACGTGATGGACATCCTGATGTGGATCGGCTTCGTCGGCGGCGCGCTGTACGAGTGGGTGCACGGACGCATGACCGCGGGCGACTTCGTCATGGTGACTGCGCTCACCGGCTCGCTCCTGCAGACGGCGTACAACCTGGGCCAGCGTATTCCGGACTTCTACGATCAGCTGGGCTCCGCCCGGGAGAGCATCGACACCCTGATCGTGCCGGCAACCATCCAGGATCGGCCCGACGCCTCATTGCTCGTCGTGACGCGCGCCGCCATCGAGTTCGATCGCATCTCCTTCGCCTATGAGCCGCGCGGACAGGGTCGCGGCGCGCGCAACATCGTCCACGATTTCGAGCTGCGCATCGCACCCGGCCAGCGCGTCGGGCTCGTCGGTCCGAGCGGGGCAGGCAAGACCACGCTGATGGGCCTCCTCATGAGAATGCATGATGTGACCGCGGGGGCCATACGGATCGACGGGCAGGATATCCGCGAGGTTACCCAGGAGAGCCTGCGGGGCGCGATCGCGCTGATTCCGCAGGACACCAACCTCTTCCATCGCACCCTTCTCGAGAACATCCGCTACGGACGGCCTGATGCCACCCGCGAGGAGGTGATACAGGCTGCCAGGCGCGCGCATGCACACGAGTTCATCGTGGAGCTCGAGCACGGTTACGACACGCTGGTCGGCGAGCGCGGCATCAAGCTCTCCGGCGGACAGCGGCAGCGCATCGCGATCGCGCGCGCGATCCTGCGCGATGCGCCCATCCTCCTCCTCGATGAGGCGACGAGCGCGCTCGACAGCCACAGCGAGCAGATGATCCAGGAGGCGATGAAGGAGGCGATGGCCGGCAAGACCGTGATCGCCATCGCTCACCGCCTGAGCACCGTCATGGACATGGACCGGCTGATCGTTCTGGATCGGGGGAAGATCGTCGCAGACGGCTCGCACACGGAGCTGCTGCTGCAGGGCGGCCTCTACGCGGAGCTGTGGCGCAAGCAGTCGGGCGGATTTCGTCCTGCGGTCGCGGCGCCGGAGCAAGAGCTGATCAGCGCCGCTCCCGCCGCGTGAGCAGATGGAGGTGTCCGTCGGGGTCCCGGATCAGCTCGTCCCGATCCGCCGCCCAGACGATGCGGGTTGCGGCCACGTCGTTGGGGCGCAGGCCATCGGCAGCGTGGCCGACCGGTCTGGGCCTGCGGTATCCGAGCAGTTCCAGGTGCGGAGTGTCCTGTTGCGGCAGCATCGGCACGACGTCGACCTCCGCTTCCGGCAGACCGTCCAACGCCATCTGCGTCGGACCCTCGTTCAGCGTCGGATCGCTGACTGACAGGCCCAGGGCTTCATAGAAGCGGCGGCTGGCACCGATATCGGAAACACTGATCGCGGAGTGGTCGATGCCGAGCAAATGCGTACCGCTCCAGGGCCGCGCCTGCTCGGGCAGCAGCTGCAGCAGCTCGAGCGGGTGCCCCTCCGGGTCCCGGAACTTGATGGCGGCGGCCACGCCGGTCGCGGGCGGCAGCCTCACCGGGCCGCCGCTGGAGATGGGGACGGCACCCAACGCTTTGGCGCGCTTCCAGGCGACTGCGGCATCGTCGGTCACGATCGCGAAGTGCTGGAAGCGGACGTCCGCCGCCGTGGCGTCCGACGGATAGGGCCGCCCCGGTACGTCGAAGCTGTCGAGGTCGATCCGCTGGCCGCCGAGGCGTAGGGTGACCCGGTACCCGCGGCCCTCGAGGCCGAGCAGCGCCATCTCCTCGCCGGCGATCGGCTCGGGGGGCTGCACCGCGAAGCCGAACTCCTCGTAGAATCGCGCCAGACGTCTGGCGTCGGACGTGGTGAGCCGGAAAGCGGTGATGGCCGACACCTGCATCGTCATGGCCGCACGCACCCTCGTACGTTGGTATAGATCGCCATCAGCCGGTGCGATGCGCAGATGAAGAGGCGCGAGCGATTGCGGCCGCCGAACGCGAGATTCGACACCACGCTCGGCGTCAGGATCTTGCCGAGGAGGGTGCCATCGGGGCTGATGCAGTGCACGCCGTCGGCCGCGCTGGACCAGACATTCCCCTGCTCATCGACGCGCATGCCATCGGCATAGCCGGGAGTAATCTTGTGGAAGCAGTCGCCGCCGGAGAGACGCCCTTTCTCATCGACGCTGAAGCGGCGAATGAACTGACGCGGGTCGCGGGCGAACTGGTCGCCGCTCTCGGCGACATACAGGAAGCGCTCATCGGGCGAGAACGCGAGCCCGTTGGGACCCTCGAAATCGTCCGCGGCAATGGAGAGATCGCCGGTGGCGAGGTCCAGGCGATAGAGCGCCGGCGGCAGCTCCGAGGTCTGCTTGCCGCCTTCGTAATCGGTGTTGATGCCGTAGAAGGGATCACTGAACCAGATCGTGCCGTCGGACCTGCACACGATGTCGTTGGGTGAATTCAGGCGCTTGCCGCGGTAGCGGTCGGCGAGCGCCGTCACCGTACCGTCGAGCTCCGTCCGCGTAACGCAGCGGTCATGATGTGAGCAGCCGAGGAGGCGTCCCTGGCGGTCGCGGGCATGCCCGTTGGCGAAGCCCGACGGCCGTCGAAACACGGTGACGCCGCCCGACTCGCTCCAGCGCAGGATGCGGTCGTTCGGGATGTCACTGACATAGAGACAATCGTGATCCGCGAACCACACCGGCCCTTCGAGCCAGCGGTAGCCCTCACCCAGGGTTTCCAGCGCCGCGTTGGTCAGCACCATGGAGCGGAAGCGCTCGTCGTGGATCTCGAAGTCCTGCATGTCGGTCTACTTGATGTGACAGGGCTCGCGGCGGGCCTCGACGTGCAATTGCACCGTCATGAGCACCGCCGGCTCATCGCCAATCGTCCCGGAGCGATGACCTTTCCGGCCCCCGTGCTCCCGGCAGCCCTGATCCTCCCCGAAGGAGAACTCCCCCGGCCCCTGCTCGATGCGTGTGCCGTCCATGCTCTCGATCCACCAGCGCCCGGAGAGCACGACGATCCACTGCGGCGCGGGATTCTCGTGCCAGTCGCCGACCCAGCCGACGGGCTGGACGGTAAAGACCACCGTGGAGGAATGTGTGCCCTGCTTATCGTTCCACTGAGGGTCGGCGGGACCGACTCCCTTCAGCTCGTAATGCGTGAGCCGGCACTGGCGCTGATGACTCACGCCCTCGGCATCCACCCACAGATGCCAGTACGGTACGGAAGGCTTCGCGCCCGGGTCGCTCATGGGGACTCCTGCACCGAGGCGTAGGGGTGACTCGAGGCCAGGGGATGGGTGAGGAAGGGCCGCAGACCGGCACCGTTCGCGCCCACCACGATCAGGAGGAATCCGGCGCCGAGGGACAGGTTCTTGAGGAAATCCCAGAAGAGGTTGCGTGCCTTGCTCTCGCCCGCCGCCCAGAAATCCCCTGGCTGCCAGAAGCGCTTGTAGAGAATGGCGGTCGCGGCGCAGTAAGCCGCCAGTATCAGCGCCGCCATGCGGTCGGCGACGCCAGTGATCACGCCGAGCGACATGATCACCTCGATGCCGAGCCCGCACAGGAGCACGGCAGCGGCCAGCAGCCGCGGCCTGAAGACTTCCTGGGCCTGACTCACCGCGCCCCGGAATCCGACGATCTTGTCGAGCGCGCTGAAGGGCAGGAAGAGGATCACCAGCAGGCAGCGCACGGCGAGCGCCACCGTCGCGGCCGTGCTCACGCCAGGCGCTCCGCGATCCGATCTGCGACCCGCAACGCGTTGGCGATGATGGTCAGTGTCGGGTTGACCGCTCCGATGGAGGGAAAGAAGCTCGCATCCGCAAGATACAGGTTGTCGAGCTCGTGCGCCTTGCAGTCGAGGTCCAGCACGGAGGTGGCCGGGTCGATGCCGAAGCGCGCCGTGCCCGCCTGATGCGCCGTGCCGCCGATAGGGATGTTCTTGCCGAGATAGAGCGACCGATGGAGCAGGATGGCGTTGTGGCCGGCGCGGTTCAGCACCTGCTTGAGCTTGGCCTGCAGGTGCGGCAGCGCCTCGGGGTTGGTGGGAACGAGATCCAGATGCACTTTGCCGTCCCTGTAGTGGATGCGGTTCTCCGGATGAGGCAGATCCTCCGCCTGCAGCCAGAAGTCCATCGAATGGCGTGCCATCTCCTTGAACGGCATGGCTGGCAGCCATTCGAGCCATTGCGGCAGCGATTCGCCGCGGATCTGCTCCTCGTGGCTGGTGGCGCACATCTGCACGAGTCCGAGGGGATGGTCCCAATCATCGGCGCCGAAGTAGAAGTCGCTGAATGCCAGCGTCTTCTGA